>NZ_JBHWAQ010000024.1:0-149218 GCF_042743475.1 Streptomyces sp. NPDC059534 | reverse complement strand
ACGGCGTCCGGCGCGGGCCGCGGGACCGGCGCGGGCCGGGGCGCCGCCTCCGGCGCGGGAGCCGGGCGCGGTGCCGCCTCCGGTGCCGGTGCCGGTGCGGGTCGTGGCGGGCGTCAGGCGCCGGCCACCAGCCGTTCGCGGAGCGCGAGCAGCTCGCGCGGCTCCAGGCCGAGGCCGACCGACACGTAGCGGAACAGGCTCCCGCACGAGGCGCGGACCTGGTCGAGGGCGGTGTCGAGGTACTCGGCCCGCACCTCCTGGAGCGGCACGATCAGCTTCGGGTTCCGCATCAGGCCGCCCTGTTTCAGCCCCTCCCGCAGCCGCGCGTCGTACGCGGCGCGGAAGGTGTTGGAGGCCAGGTAGTCCGCGCGGGCGGCGCCCTCGGGCACCCCGAGCAGGACGAGCAGGAGCCAGCTCGTCCAGCCGGTGCGGTCCTTGCCCGAGGTGCAGTGCAGCAGCAGCGGCCCCCGGTCGCGATCGGCCAGGTCCCGCAGGGTGGCCGCCAGCGCGGCCCGGTTCGCCGGGTCGGTGACGAAGGTCCGGTACACCTCGCGCATGAAGGCGGCGGCCCGCCCGCCGCCCAGCATCTCCTCCTGCCGCACCGGGTCCCGCGAGCCGATCGCGGCGAGCAGCTGCCCGAAGAGGCCGTGGTCGGTGACGGGCCGGGCGACCGGGACCGTGCCGGCCGGCAGCCGGTCCGCCCCGTCGTACCCGACCTCCAGGGGGATCCGCAGGTCGACGACGGTGCCGAGGCCGAGCCCGGCGAGGGCGGCGACGTCGGCGTCGGTGAGCTTGCCGAGATGGTCGCCCCGGTAGGCGAGACCGTGCCGGACCAGGGCCCCGTCGTACGTGCGGTAGCCGCCGAGGTCGCGGACGTTGACCGCGCCCTGGAGCGGGATCTGCCGGATCGCGGTGGTAAACCGGCCGCGGGGGCGGGCGTTCGCGTCCGTGGGCAGGACCGCGAGCAGGGCGGTGGCACCGGTGGTGGTGAGCAGCGCGCGTCGGGACAGGGACATGGCCGGACTCCCTTACGGACGGTCGGAATCGGGACGGGGAAGCGTGCGGAGCACCTGCGCGGCCTCGGCCATGATCCGGGTGACCAGCTCCTCGCAGCTGGGGAGGTCCTCGATGACCCCGGCGACCTGCCCGGCGGCCATCACACCGAGGTCGGCGCGGCCCTCGACCATGGAGGCCCGCAGCAGCACGGGCGTGTTCGCGGCGAGCAGCACCTGGCTCCAGGAGAGGTCCTTGCCGTGGCGCATGGCCAGGCCGTCGCGGACCATCGCGGGCCAGGACAGCCCGGACAGTCGGCGGAAGCGGGCCGCATGGCGGACGGCCCGCGCCAGTCCCCGTACCCGCCCGGCCCGTTCGAGGGAGGCGACGAGCTCGGTGCGGAGCATCCGGTGCGGGAGCCCGTCGACGGCGGTGGTGACCGTGACGTCCTTGACCGTGGCCGCCAGGTAACGGGCCTTCACCGCGTCCGGCACGGTCGAGTCGGAGGTGAGCAGGAAGCGGGTGCCCATGGCGACGCCCGCGGCCCCGTGGGCGAGGGCGGCGACCAGACCGCGCCCGTCGCGGAAGCCGCCCGCGGCGATCACCGGGACGTCCACGGCATCGACGACCTGCGGGAGCAGCACGGTCGTCGCGACCTCGCCGGTGTGCCCGCCGCCCTCGCCGCCCTGGACGAGGACCGCGTCGGCACCCCAGGCGGCGACCTTCTCGGCGTGCCGCCGGGCACCGACGGAGGGGATCACGACGACGCCGGCGTCCTTGAGTTCGGCGATCAGGTCGCGGGACGGGGCGAGGGCGAAGGAGGCGACCCGTACGCCCTCCTCGACGATGATCCGGACCCGTTCGCGGGCGTCGCCGGCGTCGGCGCGCAGGTTCACCCCGAAGGGCCGGTCGGTGCGGGACCTCACCTCGCGGACGGCGGCCCGCAGTTCGTCGACGGCCATCGTGGCGGAGGCGAGGATGCCGAGCGCGCCCGCGTTCGCGGTGGCGGAGACCAGCCGGGGCCCGGCGACCCACCCCATGCCGGTCTGCACGATCGGGTGGCGGACACCGGTCAGCTCGGTGAGGGCGGTCCTCATCGGGGAGCGACCTCGCGCTCCCGCAGCCCCCGGGGGTCGATGACCTCGCGGACGAGCCGCAGCTCCTCGGCGCTCGGCTCACGGGTCGGCGGCACGTCGTCGCCGCCCGCCAGGTCGAAGCCGGTCGCGGCCCGCACCTCGTCCACCGTCACGCCCGGGTGCACCGACACGAGCCGCATCCGGTGGTCGGGGGTGGCGAAGTCGAAGACCCCGAGGTCGCTGACGACCCGCACCAGCCGGTGGTACGGGGCGTCGCCGGCGCGGTCGTACCCCACCCCGCAGACCATGTCGACCCGCTCGACGAAGACCCGCCGCGAGTGCCGGGGGATCCAGTAACTCACCGGGTTGTTAAGGGTGTTGGCCGGTGCGCCGCGTACTCCGAGCAGCTGCCGGGTGGGGCGTTCCCAGTCGCCGACGCAGGAGATGTTCTGGTTGCCGTACCGGTCGATCTGGCTCGCGCCCATCATCACGTGCCGCCGTCCGCCGGTGACCATCGCGAGGTGGCGGCGGTACGGCAGCCAGCCCTCGGGCCGCCCGTCGGGGCCGACGAGCATCGCCTCGCCGTCGGTGAGCAGCAGGTCGGGGGAGAAGGTGCGCCGGGCGAGGCGGGCGCCGACGGACGGGACGACGCCCATGGGGCTGGCGAGGATCTCGCCGGCGCCCCGCCATGCCTCGGCGCAGGCGACGACGCAGTACTCGGCGCGGGTGACGGGCGCGGTGGGCGGGGCGGCCGGGCTGCTCACTGCTGCTCCTTCTGCCAGGTCTGGACGGCGCGCTGGTAGTCCTCCTCGCTCGCGCCGCCGAGGAAGCGGGCGGCGAACTCGGGCCAGGGGGTGGTCGCGTAGAGCTTCTGGAAGGGCTCGTCGCGGTCGTGGTCGGGGACGCAGGAGGTGAAGTGCGCCCCGTTCGGTGTCTCGACGACCCCGGTGACGCTGTGCCGGCTGATGAGGAGGGACTGCGGGACGGTGTCCGGGCCGAAGCCGTCCTCGACGAGCCGCTCGCAGGAGACGTACGCGGTGTCGGCGGCCTCGCAGAACAGGTCGTCGAAGTACGGGTCGGGGCCCAGGTACTGGCCGTTGCCGAGCCGGTCGGCGCGGTTGACGTGGACCAGCGCGGCGTCCATCCGCAGGGCCGGCACGGCGACGAACTCCTCGCCGTCCTCGTACGGCGAGGTGACGGTCCGCAGTCCGGGGTTGACCCGCATGACGTCCGAGCCGAGGCCGGCGCGGACGGGCAGGAAGGGCAGCCGGTGGGCGGCGGCGTGCAGCCCCCACATGAACATGGCCTCGTCGAGTTCGGTCAGCGCCAGGGTGCCGTTCTCGCGGGCGGCCCTGAAGTGCGGTTCGAGGGGGATCGAGTCCAGGGTGACGAAGGGGGCGATGAGCCGCCGGATCCGTCCGGCCGCGGCGAGCAGGCCCACGTCGGGGCCGCCGTACGAGATCACCGTGAGATCGGTGATCTCGGACCGGATCAACGCTCTGACCAGGGCCATCGGCTTGCGGCGCGAGCCCCAGCCGCCGATGCCGAGCGTCATCCCGGAGCGCAGCCGCCCCACCACGTCCTCGGGGGTCATGGTCTTGTCGGTCACGGGGAGTCCTCCTTCCCGAAGGTGTCGCGGACCCGGTCGGCGACCCCGCTGACATGGGCCTCGAAGGTGAAGCCCTGCTCGAAGCGGTAGCTGCGCCGCACGTCCACGGGGTCGATGCCGTTGATCGCGGCCTTGGCGAGCCGGACGAGCGTCCCGTCCTTCGCCGCGATCTCGCCCGCCAGCTCCAGTGCCGCCGGGAGGAGCCCGGACCGCGGGACCACCCTCCACACCGACCCGTGGGCGTGCAGTTCGGCGGCGGTCACGGTCCGCGAGGTGTAGTACAGGGCCCGCATCAGGTGCTGCGGGACCAGCCGGGCGAGGTGGGTGGCGGCGCCGAGCGCGCCCCGGTCCAGCTCGGGGAGGCCGAAGACGGCGTCGTCGGCGGCGACGATCGCGTCCGCGTTGCCGACGAGCCCGATGCCGCCGCCGAGGCAGTGGCCCGCGACGGCCGCGACGACCGGCACCTCGCACTCGTAGACCGCCGCGAAAGCCTCGGCGCAGCCGCTGTTGGCGCCGATCAGGGAGGTGGGGCCGGGGTCGCGCTGCAACTCCTTGATGTCGACGCCCGCGTTGAAGCCGCGGCCCTCGGCGGTGAGGACGGCGCAGCGGACCCCGGGGTCGCGGCCCGCCGCGCGGACGGCGTCGGCGAGCGCGTACCAGCCCTTGACGGGCAGGGCGTTGACGGGCGGGAAGTCGACGGTGACCAGAGCCACGCCCGGGATGGGGCGGGAGGTGGAGACACCCATGAGCGGATCAGCTACCTTTCCACCAAACGTTTGTTAGGTAACCTCTTGCAGAGGAAGGTAGCAGCCGATGGAGCTGGACGGGAGGGTCGTGCTCGTCACCGGCGGAACCCGGGGCGTCGGCGCGGGCATCGCACGCGCCTTTCTGCGAGCCGGCGCCCGGGTCGCCGTCTGCGCCCGCAGACCCCCGGACGCACCGGTCGAAGCGGCGGGCCGCACCGCCGACTTCCACCCGCTCGACCTGCGGGAACCCGCCGCCGTGCGGGAGTTCCTCACCACCACCCTCGCCGAGCGGTACGGGCGGCTCGACGTCCTCGTCAACAACGCGGGCGGCACCCCGTACCGCCTCCTCGACGAAGGCGAGGCCGAACGCCACGCGCGCGTGGTCGAGCTGAACCTCACCGCCCCGCTCGCCGTCAGCCTCGCCGCCCACCCGCTGCTCCGCGCCTCGCGCGGCGCGGTCGTCATGATCGGCAGCGTCAGCGGCACCCGGCCCTCACCGGGCACCGCCGCCTATGGCGCGGCCAAGGCGGGACTGGAGAACCTCGCCCGGTCGATGGCCGTCGAATGGGCCCCCGACGTACGGGTCAACACCCTCGTCGTCGGCATGGTCAGAACCGAACTGTCCCCACTGCACTACGGCGACGACGACGGGATCGCCGCCGTCGGCCGGACCGTGCCGCTGGGCCGGCTCGCCGCACCGGACGAGATCGGGGAAGCCGCCGTCTTCCTCGCCTCCGACCGGGCGGCCTACGTCTCGGGGGCCTCGCTCCTCGTGCACGGCGGCGGCGAACGCCCCGCCTTCCTGGACGCCGCAACTGCCAACAAGGAGAGCTGACATGGGACTCTGCGACGGACGCGTGGTGATCGTGACGGGAGCCGGACGGGGGCTCGGCCGGGCGCACGCGCTGGCCTTCGCCGCCGAAGGGGCCAAGGTCGTGGTCAACGACCTCGGGGTCGGGCTCGACGGGCGCCCCGGGCCCGACAGCCCGGCGACGGAGGTCGTCGAGGAGATCAGGGCGGCGGGCGGCGAGGCCCGCGCCCACGGCGGCGACATCGCCACCACCGGGGGCGCCGCCTCTCTGGTCGCCACCGCCCTCGACGCGTACGGGCGGCTCGACACCCTCGTCAGCAACGCGGGCTTCCTGCGCGACCGGATGCTCGTCAACCTCGACGAGAAGGACTGGGACGCCGTCATGCGGGTCCACGGGAAGGGGCACTTCCTGCCGCTGCGGCAGGCCGCCGCGCACTGGCGGGCCGAGGCGAAGGCCGGGCGGACGCCGCGGGCGCGGGTCGTCCACACCACCTCGGGCGCCGGACTCCTCGGCAGCGTCGGGCAGGGCAACTACGCGGCCGCCAAGGCCGCGATCGTCGGCCTCACCCTCGTCGCGGCGGCGGAGCTGGCCCGCTACGGCGTCCAGGTCAACGCGATCGCGCCGGCCGCCAGGACCCGGATGACCGAGCGGGTCTTCGACGGTCTCGACGCCCTGCCCGAGGACGTCTCGCCGCTGGTGGTGTGGCTGGGCTCGGCCGCCTCGGAGGGTGTGACCGGTCGGGTCTTCGAGGCCGAGGGTGGCCGCCTCACCGTCATGGAGGGCTGGCGGCCCGGCCCGACGGCGGACAAGGACGGGCGCAGGACCCCGGCGGAGGCGGGGGAGACCGCCCGCAGGCTCCTCGCGGAGGCGGAGCCGCCGAGCCCGGTGTACGGGGCCTGAGGGGCGGGGCGCGGGGTCCGATCGGCGAGGCGCCCGACCGGGCGGCGCTACTCCGAGAGCCGCTTGGTCGCGGCGCGCTGGCGCTCGGTCGCCCCGGTGAGGAAGCGGGTGACCGTGGCCAGCTCCTCGGTGGTGAACTCCTCGTAGAGCTCGTGCACTTCGCGGGCCCAGTCGTCGAAGAGCGGGGCCAGCTCGGCCAGCTTCTCGGGGCGGGGCTCGACCAGCACCCGGCGCTTGTCCGTCGGGTGCTTCACCCTGCGGACGAAGCCCTTGCGTTCGAGGCGGTCGACGAGCCCGGTGACGGAGGCGGGGGCGAGGCCCGAGTGCTCGGCCAGCTCCTTGGCGGTGAGCGGGCCGTGCCGGTCGAGCAGGTCGAGGGTCTTGGTCTCGGTGGCGCCCAGGTCCTGCTGGGCCGCGATCGCCGAGTGGAAGGCGACGGACGCGGCGCTGGAGTCCCGGCCGGCGGCCGTGAGGGCGGCGACGACCTCGGCGCGTCCTCCTGCGTCCTGCTCGCTCGTGGGCATGGGGGAAGCCTAGCAAAATTCATTTAGTTCGCCCGAACGAAAGACTTGCGATCACGGGCGCCCGCATGTCACTTTTTATTTCGTTAGGCCGAACGAAATAAAAAGGAGGGGCCGAGATGCCCGCCATCGCCACGACCGACACCACCGCCACCGGCGACCCGTACACCGTCCACCCACGCCGCTGGGCCGCCGCCTTCGTCATGATGGTCGCCGCCCTGATGGACCTGGTCGACGTCACCATCGTCAACGTCGCCCTGCCCTCCCTCGGGCACGGGCTCGGCGCCTCCGAGAGCGCCCTCCAGTGGACCGTCTCCGCCTACCTCCTGGGCTTCGCCGCGACCCTCGTCGTCGCGGGCCGGCTCGGCGACCGCCACGGCCGCAAGGCGCTCTTCCTCGCCGGCACCGCCGGCTTCGGCCTCGCCAGCCTCGCCTGCGGCCTCGCCCAGAGCCCCGGCCAGCTGATCGCGGCCCGCGCCGTGCAGGGCGTGACCGCCGCGGTCCTCATGCCCCAGGTGCTCGGCTCCTTCCAGAGCCTCTTCCGGGGCAAGGACCGCGGCAAGGTCTTCGGGATGTACGGGGCGGTGGCCGGCTTCGCCTCCGCGATCGGACTGCTGCTCGGCGGCGTCCTCACCGACGCCGACCTCTTCGGGCTCGGCTGGCGCAGCGTCTTCCTCGTCAACGTGCCGGTCTCCGCCCTCACCCTGGCCGCCGCCGTCGTCCTCGTCCCCGCCACCCGCGAACGCGCCGCCGCCCGGCCCCCGGTGCTCGGCAGCCTCCTCCTCGCCGCCGGCCTCGTCGCCGTCGTCCTGCCGCTCGTCCAGGGCCGGAGCTGGGACTGGCCGCTCTGGGGCTGGGCGCTCCTCGCCGCCGGAGCCGCCGCGGTGACCGGGGTCGCCGTACGCGGCACGGTGCTGCCCCCGCGCCTCTTCACCGTCCCGGCCTTCTCCTACGGCCTCGCCGTCCAGCTCCTGTTCTCCTTCGGCATGCAGGGCTTCTTCCTCGTCCTCGCGATCTGGCTCCAGGGCGGCCAGGGCTACACCCCGACCCAGGCGGGCGTCCTGATGGCCGCGTTCTCGCTCGGCGGCTTCCTCACCGCACCCGCCGCCGAACCCCTCGCCGTCAGACTCGGCCGGTACGTCCCCACCGCCGGCGCCCTCCTCATGGCGGGCGGCTACGGCTGGGTCTGGTACGCCATGGAGGCCGCGTCCCCCGTCCACACCGGCGCCTGGCCGCTGGCCCCCGGCCTCGCCGTCGCCGGCGCCGGCCTCGGTCTCCTCGTCGTCCCCCTCGTCGGCATCGTCCTCTCGGCCGCCCCCGCCGAACTCGCCGGCGGCGCCTCCGGCGTCTTCTCCACCGCCCAGCAGTTCGGCGGCGCGCTCGGCGCCGCCGCCATCGGCACCGCCTGGTTCGCCGACCTCTCCCTCAAGGCCGCCATGCCCTGGGTCCTCGCCGCCTACGTCCTCGCCGCAGCCCTCGGCCTGCGACTCCCCCGGACCGCGCTCACCGAAGGGGAATGACCCGCGACGGCGAGGCGGCCTACAAGGCAGGATGGCCGAGCGCGGGGAGCGGAACGGCACGGACCGGGGGAGCGGCGAGGAATGACCGAGCACGACAAGGCGTACGGCGAGCTCGGGGAGTTCGTCCCCGGATGGGACTGGATCGGCCTGAACCGGTCCGTCCCGGACGACCTGCTGATCCGCCTCCTCGCCCTGGACGCGGATCTCGTCTTCCGGTACGACCTGCCGCCGGCCGTCGTCGACGCCGCCGTCGGCCACCCGGACCGGGGCGTGCGGGGGGCCCTCTCCGAAGCCGGGACGGAGCTGACCCCCGCCCAGTGGGACCGGCACCTGGCGGCCGAGCCCTCGGCCGCCCGGCGGGCGCGCTTCGCGGCGGACGCGGCCCGGGCCGGCGTGACGCTCGGCCCGGCGACCCGGGAGCGGCTCGCCGCCGATCCCTCGCCGCTCGTCCGCGCCGCGGCAGCCCGCCTCACCGGTCTTCCGGGCGGGACGCTCCGTGCCCTCGCCGGGGACCCGGCCCCGGCCGTACGGGCCGCCGCCTGCGGCCCCGCCTGGCCGCACCTCGCCCCGGCCGCCCGGGAGGCCCTGCTCGCGGACCCCGGCGAGGGGGTCCGTGCCGCCGCGCTGATCCGCCGTCACCGGGACGAGCCCCTCGACGAGGACGGCCTCGCGGCCCTCGGCGGTCCCGACTTCCGGGATGCCGACTTCCGCGGCCTGGAGGACTGCCGCGTCGCGCCCGCGCTCGCCCTCCGCCTCGCCGCGGACCAGGACCCGCAGGTCCGGCTGCGGATCGCCGGCCATCCCGACCTGCCGCCGGCCGGCGTCGCCCGTCTCGCCGAGGACGCCGAGGAGGCCGTCCGGCGGGCGGTCGCCCTGCGCGCCGACCTCACCGACGAGGAACGGGCCGCCGTCCGCGTCACCGTGGACACCTCGGGACTGCGCTACCCCGTGCCCTGGGTGACGGCCCTGCACGACGACCCCGAGGCCCTGCGCCGGCTCGCCGCCTCCTGCCATCCGTACATCCGCAGCAGCGTCGCCCGGGCCCGCCGCCTCCCGCCGGACGTCGTGGCGCGCCTCGCCCGCGACGAGGACCGGGTCGTGCGGCTGTTCCTCGCCGAGTCCTGCGACGACGCCCCCGCCGACCTGCTCCTGGAGCTCTGGCGCTGGTGGACCGGAAGCCTCTCCCATCCCGGACGGCCCCGGACCCATCCCCGCTTCCCGCGCGCCGGACTGCTCCGGTTCGCCGCCGACCCCGACCCCCGCCTGCGGCGCCTCGCGCTCGACGACCCCGACTGCGCCGCGGAACTCGTCGAGGAGTTCGGCCGTGACCCGTCCGCCGAGGTGCGGCAGGACGCGGTCCGGGACCCGAGGCTCTCGCCGGAGGCCGCCACCCGGCTGCTCGACGACCCCGAGCCGTCCCTGCGGACCCTGGCCGCCCGGCACCCCGCCCTCCCGGCGGACGTCCTGGTCCGGCTGCTGCGCGACCGGGCGACCGCGCGGTACGCCGTCCTGAACCCGTCCCTGCCGGAGGCCGCGATGCGGCGGATCGTCGACATGGTCGAGGACCGGGTGGCCGAAGTACGCGGTGGGGCGAGCAGCGGCTGAGGCGAATCAGCCGCGCCGGGGCGTCGTCCACTCCAGACGGGTCCTGACACGGACGTCGTGGACGTGCTCCAGCGCGGCGAGGGCCGTCTCACGGGCCGGGCCGTCCGCGGCGCCGTCCGCGAGGATCGAGGCGAGGGCGTCGACGGCGCGCGGGTCCTGACGGATCGCCAGCCCGCGCGCCGCCTCGGCCGCCGTCTCCGGATCGTCGTCGCCGAGCCGCTCCGCGAGCCCCTCCCGTACGAGCGGGGTGTCGTCGGGCAGTTCCGCCACGGCGAGCGTCGCCCAGTCCCGTACCCGGGGGTCGCCGTCCCGGCTCAGCGCGAGGAGGACGCCCAGGGCCTCGACATGCCCGGCGGGGACGATCCCGGCGAGCGCGGACGCGGTGGCCCGCCGCACGGCGGCACCGGGATGCCCGGCCGCCGCGAGGAGTTCGGGGACGGCGGCGGGGTCCGCGCACTCCCCGAGCGCGAGGACCGCCGACAGCAGGGGCTCGCGGGCCGGGGGAGCGGCGTCCGCCGCGAGACGCCGCAGCACCGGGACGGCGCTCGGGGCGAAGCCCGGGAGCGCGCCGAGGACGCGCGCGCCGAACGCCCGGCGCAGCGGGTCGCGGTAGGCGCACCAGCCGGCCGCCGCGACGAAGGTCTCCTCGTCGGCCCGGCCCGCCAGTTCCGCCACCGCCGTCGTCCAGTCGTCGAGCTCCGGGTCGCCGCAGCGCAGGGCCCGCGCCGCGAGTTCCTCGTGCGGGGTGCGCAGGCCGAGCGCCGACTCCAGGACCGTGGCGATCGCCGCGTGCCCGGTGTGCCGGTCGTCGCCGCGCCCGGGGGCGCCGTCCTCCCGCAGCAGTTCGACGACGACCGTCACCCCGCCGTCCTCCCGGACCCGGCGGACGACCGCCTCGTACGTCTCGCCGCCCTCGTTCCCGGCGACGAGCCCGCGCCGCAGCTCGGCCGCGATGTCGACCCCGATCCACCGCCGCGCCTCCCGCAGGGCCGCCTCCCGGGACTGCGCGCCGTGGTCGAGGAGGGCCCGCACGCAGCCGGTGGAGCCGCGCCGGGCCGCGGCCACGAGCGGGACGAGCCCGTCGGGGCCGCACCGGTCGGGATCGGCCCCGTGCTCCAGCAGCACCCGTGCCGTGTCGGCGTGCCCGAGCCGGAGCGCCCAGGCGAGCGCCGTGAAGCCGAAGGCTTCCTCCTGGTCGGGGTCGGCGCCCGCCGCGACCAGTGCCCGCACCACCTCGGTGTGTCCGCCGCAGGCCGCCGCGCACACCGGGAGATCGCTGTCGTCGTCCCCGCTCCGCCGCCCGGGGTCCGCTCCCGCGGCGAGCAGCAGCCGGACGATCCCGGCCTCGTTCCCGAGCGCGGCCCGGTACAGCGCGCTCTCCCCGTCCTCCCGGTCCTCGGGGTCGGCCCCCTCCCGCAGGGCCCGCACGGCCCCGTCCTCGTCCCCGTCGCGGATGGCGTCGAACAACGTGCTCATGCCCCGACCCTGACGCGCCGTCCGCGCCTGGCGCAAATCCATTCCCGGCACACGGGTTCAGCCCGCGCACTCCAGCACCGTGCGGCAGACCCCGCACCGGGCCCGCAGGGTCCGGCCCGCCGGGACGCGGAGCCGCTGGCGGCAGACCGGGCAGGGGAAGGCGACGCCGGTGGCGGGCGCGCCGCCGACGAAGGAGTACGGGGCGCCCGGGGCCGCGCGGCCGCGGCGCCGCTCCCAGTCGTACCGGCGGCGGTCGGCCCAGCCGGCCCCGGCGAGCGGGGGCGGGGCGGACTCGCGGCGTGCCTCGGCCCGGCCGCGTACCCATGCCTCGTACGCCACGGCGCTGGTGAACCAGGGGGACGGGTCCTCGCCGAAGACCTCGGCGCGCTTGGCGAGGACGTAGCCGAACTCCTCCGGGGTCAGGTAGCCGAGTTTCTGGCTCTCCACGCCGTCCCGCCGGTAGGCGTCGAGGAGCAGCCAGCCGGCGCCCAGGTAGGTGGTGACGACGTCGGTGAGGACCTCGTTCTCGGCGGTGCCGGGGAAGCCGAGGTCGAGGCGGTGCAGCAGGACGTGGGTGATCTCGTGGGCGAGGGCCGCGCCGATGTCCCTGCGGCGGGTCCGGAACCGGTCGTTGAGCTCCACGAAGTACTCGGGTCCGGCGGTGAGTTCCACGGTCGCCGCGTGCTCCATGGGTCGGAAGCAGACCACCATGCGGGCCTCGGGCAGTCGCAGGTGGCGGACGAGGGCGTGGGCCACGCGCTGGGTGCCGAGGTGCAGGTCCTCGTCGTCGCCGAGGGCCACGGCGGCGGGCGGCACGCTCAGCGGGTAGCGGTGCACGCCGTCGGGGGAGACGCGCCGGTAGAGCGCGGTGAGCGAGTCCCGGACGGTGGCGCGGTGCGGGAAGCCGTGGGTGACACGGTCGGCCTCGTGACGGTTCGGCATACCGGATCCCCCTTCCCCTCCACTGTACGTTCCCTTCACCGGTCATGGCCGAAAAGGCTTTCTTGTGGCGGCAGTTGGGCGCTGTCCATAATCCGGACAAGCCTTGACGGGCTCATGTCACTCGTCAAGGGCAACCCCCCACGAGCGAAAGCAGGCACATGATGCAGAACCGTGTGGTCCGCACCCTCCAGAAACTGGCCGCGGCGGGCGCCGTCGTCCTGGCCGCCGTCAGCCTCCAGCCCACCACCTCCGCCTCCGCCGCCCCCGCCCCCGTCGTCGGCGGCACCCGCGCCGCTCAGGGCGAGTTCCCCTGGATGGTCAGGCTCTCCATGGGCTGCGGCGGCTCCCTGATCACCCCCCAGGTCGTCCTCACGGCGGCCCACTGTGTGAGCGGCTCCGGCAACAACACCAGCATCACCGCCACCGCCGGAGTCGTGGACCTGCAGAGCAGCAGCGCGATCAAGGTCAAGTCCACCAAGGTCCTCCAGGCCCCCGGCTACAACGGTCAGGGCAAGGACTGGGCGCTGATCAAGCTCGCCAGCCCGATCACCTCGCTTCCCAACCTGAAGATCGCCGAGACCACCGCGTACAACAGCGGCACCTTCACGGTGGCCGGCTGGGGCGCCGCCCGTGAGGGCGGGGGGCAGCAGCGCTACATGCTCAAGGCCAACGTGCCCTTCGTCTCGGACGCCTCCTGCCAGAACTCGTACGGCAGCGACCTCGTCCCGAACGAGGAGATCTGCGCCGGCTACAGCCAGGGCGGGGTCGACACCTGCCAGGGCGACTCCGGCGGCCCCATGTTCCGCAAGGACAACGCCGGTGCCTGGGTCCAGGTGGGCATCGTGAGCTGGGGCGAGGGCTGCGCGCGGGCCGGCTACCCGGGCGTCTACACGGAGGTCTCGACCTTCGCCGCCGCCATCAAGTCGGCCGCGGCCACGCTGTAGCCCGAGAAGGGACGGCCCCGGGACGATCCGCCCCGGGGCCCTCCCCTGGCCCGGATCCGCAACCCGGCCCCGAGCGGCACACCCCGCCGCAGGCCCTCCGTCCGGCCCGGAACAGCCCTCCGGCCGCGAGGCACCGCCCCTCGGGCCGGCTCCACGGGCGTCGCCGCCCCTCGGCCCGGCTTCACCGATGTCGCCGCCCTCGGGCCGGCTTCACCGATGTCGCCGCCCCCTCAGGCCAGCTCCACCGCCTCCGCCGTCCCCTCCAGTTCCAGGACCCAGACCTCGTTCGCGCCGTCCCGCAGCACCGGGCCCGGGACGAACAGCGCGTCCTGGGGGCCGACGGACCAGTAGCGGCCCAGGCAGAAGCCGTTGACCCAGACGAAGCCGCGGGTCGCCCCCGGCAGCCGCAGCGTCGCGTCCCCGGCCCCGGCCACCTCCAGCGTCCCCCGGTAGAGGCCCGGTCCGCCGCGGTCCGCCACCGGCTCGAACCGCACCCCGTCCACGGCCGCCGCCTCGAAGGCGTCCAGACGCAGCCCCCGGGACCGGAACCCGTGCAGGTACTGCCGTTCGTGCCGTACGCCCCCGGTGATCCCCTTCGGCTCCGCGACCCGCGGCCCGTAGTTCACCCGGCCGAGCGACTCCACCCACAGGTCCACCACCGCCGGGCCGGCCACCGGCTCCGCGAGGGTCACGCCCTCGCCGTCCGCGGTGTCCAGAACCCCCGCGAGGAGTCCGTCGACGTACACGACGGCCCGGTCCCGCAGCCCGGTCACTCCCAGCGCGTACGGCTGCCGCGGCCCCGGCACCGCCACCCGGTGGCGGACCAGGCCCCGGTCGACCCCCAGCTCCTCGAAGGTGGGCGGCACCGGGGTGACCGACTCCTCGCCGCCGAGCGCCTCCAGGACCCCGTCCAGCGGCGCCCAGCCCTCGAAGCCAGCCCGCACCGGGGCCGCGAGTCGCGCCGGGGGTTCCGGGACCTCCGGCAGCGGCCCCTCCGCGTACGCGGCGAGCACCTCGCGGAAGCGCCAGAACTTCTTCGTCGGCCGCCCCGCCTCGTCGACCGGAGCGTCGTAGTCGTACGAGGTCACCGTCGGCCGCAACGGCCCGTCGTGCAGCTCACCGGCCCGGTTCGCGCCGGCCCAGCCCGCGAAGTTCGTCCCCCCGTGCGCCATGTACAGGTTGACGGAGGCCCCGCATTCCAGGATCTCCCGCAGCGCGTCGGCGGCGTCCGCCGCGTCCCGCGCCGCGTGCTCCGTGCCCCAGTGGTCGAACCAGCCGCACCAGAACTCCATGCACATCAGCGGCCCCGACGGCCGATGGCGCCGCAGCGTCGCGAAGCCTTCGCGCGCCCCCGAACCGAAGTTCGCCGTCGCGAGCACCCCGGGGACCGAGCCTCCCGTCAGCATGTGGTCCTCCGGCCCGTCCGAGGTGAACAGCGGCACGCCCACCCCGCAGTCGCGCAGCAGCCGCGCCAGCCACTCCAGATAGGCCAGGTCGCTGCCGTAACTCCCGTACTCGTTCTCCACCTGGACCAGGACCACCGGACCGCCCCGGTCGATCTGCCGCTCCACCACCTGCGGGAGCAGCCGCCGGAACCAGGTCTCCACCGGCGCCAGGAACTCCGGGTCCAGGGTCCGCACCCGCCGCCCCAGCGGGCCGGTCAGCCAGTGCGGCAGCCCGCCGTTCTCCCACTCGGCGCAGATGTACGGGCCCGGGCGCACGATCGCCCACATCCCGGCCCGCGCCACCGCGTCCAGGAACCGGCCGAGAGCGTCCGCGTCCGCGTACCTCCCCGGCCCCGGCTCGTGCAGATTCCAGGGGACGTACGTCTCGACGCAGTTGAGGCCCATCGCGCGCAGCATCCCGAGCCGGTGCTCCCACTGCTCCTCGTGCACCCGGAAGTAGTGCAGCGCCCCCGACAGCAGCCGCACCGGCCGCCCGTCGAGCAGAAAGTCCTCGTCACCCACAGCGAACGTGCTCATGGCCTCACCCTCGCCCTCTGGCGGCGAGCCGGTCCATGGACAAAGATCGTCGAAGTTTGGACGTTACGGAAGGGCCCGCGGCATGTACCACACCTGGATGCGCTATTTCACGCCCAGCCCCGTCCACCACCGCCTCGGCCTCGTCTGCCTCGGCGTCGGACTCCAGCACGGCACCCTGCCCACCGTCGGCCCCCGCACCCTCGACCACCACGTCGCCGTCCTCGTCTCCGCCGGCGGCGGCTGGTACCGGGGAGCCGACGGCCGACGCACCACCGTCACCGCCCCCGCCCTCCTCTGGCTCACCCCCGGCACCCCCCACCACTACGGCGCCGACCCCGGCACCGGCTGGGACGAGGCGTTCGTCGACTTCTCCGGACCCGCCACCGCCACCTACACCGAGCTCGGCTACATCGAACCCGACCGGCCCGTCGTGCCCCTCTCCGACGCCGCCCCCGCCCGCGCCGCCATCGGCCGCATCGCCCGCGCCGCCCGCCCCGGCAACCCCCTCCTGGAGGTCGAGACCGGCGCCGCCGTCCACGAACTCCTCGTCGCCCTGCGCCGCGCCCGCGCCGACACCAACGCCGACGGCGACCCCGTGCTCGCCGCCCTCGCCCGCGACGCCTTCCAGCCCCTCTCCGTCGCCGACCACGCGACCCGGCACGGCATGACCCCCGCCGAACTGCGCACCGCCGTCCGCCGCGCCGCCGGCTGCAGCCCCAAGGACTACCTGCTCACCGTCCGCCTCGGCCGCGCCAAGGAACTCCTCGCCGCCACGGAACTGCCCGTCGCCGCCGTCGCCCGGCGCGTCGGGTACGACGACCCCGCCTACTTCTCCCGCCTCTTCACCCGCCGGGTCGGCACCGCGCCCATCCGCTTCCGCGAGCAGCAGGGACGCTCCGTGCACGGCGGCTGGAGCGACCGCGTTCCGGATCCCGAACACCCGCCCACGATCCTGCCGAGATCCGTCTAAGCTCGCAGATCATGAGCGACACCAGCGAGATCGACCCGACCGTCACCGCCGAGCTGACCCGGCTGCGCGAAAGCATCGACAACATCGACGCGGCGGTCGTGCACATGCTCGCCGAGCGCTTCAAGTGCACCCAGCAGGTCGGCGTCCTCAAGGCCGAGCACCAGCTGCCGCCCGCCGACCCCGCCCGCGAGGCCCGTCAGATCGCCCGGCTGCGGGAACTCGCCGAGAGCGCCAAACTGGACCCGGCCTTCGCGGAGAAGCTCCTCAACTTCATCATCGCCGAGGTCATCCGCCACCACGAGACGATTGCGGACGGAGCACGCTGATGGCCCGCGTCACGGTCTTCACCCTCGGAGGCACCATCTCGGCCCGCGGCGGCGACGCCGCCCGCATGACCGGCCAGGAGGTCCTCGCCGAACTCGGCGCACCCGAGGACGTCGTGATCCGCGACTTCCGGCGCGTCCCCAGCTCCTCCCTCACCCACGAGGACCTCGCCGCCCTGGCGGACGAGGTGCGCAAGACCGTGGCCGACGGCTCCGGCGTGGTCGTCGTCCAGGGCACCGACACCCTGGAGGAGACCGCCTTCCTCCTCGACCTGCTCTGCACCACCGAGCAGCCGATCGCCGTCACCGGCGCCATGCGCCGCCCCGACCTCCCCGGCGCCGACGGCCCCGCCAACCTCGCCGCCGCCCTCGCCGTCGCCGCCGACCCCGCCTGCCGGAACCTCGGCGTGCTGGTCGTCCTCGCCGACGAGATCCACGCCGCCCGCCTCGCCCGCAAGACCCACACCACCTCCCTCGCCACCTTCGCCTCGCCCGGCGCCGGACCGATCGGCACGGTCGTCGAGGGCGAGCCCCGGATCCTGCTCCGCCCCGCCGTCCCCACCGCCCTCTGCCCGCTCTCCTTCGACCCGTCGCTACGGGTGGCGCTCGTGACGCTCTCCCAGGGCGACCGCGGCGAACTCCTCGAAGCCGTCGACCACCGCTTCCAGGGCCTCGTCGTCGCCGCCTTCGGCGCCGGCCACGCCCCCGCCTGGTTCGTCGAACCGCTCGCCGAAATCGCCCGCCGCATCCCGGTCGTCCTGGCGTCCCGCACCGGCGGCGGCACGACGCTCTCGCAGACCTACCGCGGCCCCGGCTCCGAATACGACCTGCTGCACCACGGACTGATCCCGGCCGGCCCCCTCGACCCCGCCAAGGCCCGGATCCTGCTCCACACCCTGCTCTCCAGCGGCGCCGCGGGCCCCGCCGGATACGACCGCCCCCGCATCACGGCCGCCTTCGCCCACCTGAACGGCTCCGGACTCGCCTGAGCGCCGGATCCGGCACCACCCCTGCCCGACGCCCTGGGCATCGGGCAGCATAGGGCCCATGTCCGTACTGACGCGCGACGAAGCGCAGACCCGTGCCCAGCTCCTCGACGTCCACCACTACCGAGTGGACCTCGACCTCACCACCGGCGACGAGACCTTCCACTCACGGAGTCTCATCCGCTTCACGGCCCGCGCCGCGGGGGACACCTTCGTCGAACTCAAGCCCGAGACCCTCCACTCCGCCCTCCTCGACGGCGAACCCCTCGACATCGCCACCCTCGACGGCAACCGCCTCGCGCTGAGCCTCACCGAGGGCGAGCACACCCTGCGCGTCAGCACCACCATGCGGTACTCCCGCACCGGCGAGGGCATGCACCGCTTCAAGGACCCGACGGACGGCGAGTCGTACGTCTACACCCAGCTCTTCATGGAGGACGTCCAGCGCGTCTTCGCCGCCTTCGACCAGCCCGACCTGAAGGCCGTCTTCGAGCTCGGCGTCACAGCCCCCGAAGGCTGGACCGTCCTGTCCAACGGCATCACCGAGCAGCAGCCCGACGGCCGCTGGAAGGCCGCCCCCACCCCACTGCTCTCCACCTACTTCGTCTGCGTCGCCGCCGGCCCCTGGCACTCGGTCCGCACCGAGCACGCCGGACTGCCCTTCGGCATCCACTGCCGCCGATCCCTCGCCCCCCACCTCGACGCCGACGCCGACGAGATCCTCGCCGTCACCAGGGCCTGCTACGACCGCTACCACGAGAAGTTCGACGAGCCCTACCCCTTCGACTCGTACGACCAGGCGTTCGTCCCCGAGTTCAACGCCGGCGCCATGGAGAACCCCGGACTCGTCACCTTCCGCGACGAGTTCGTCTTCCGGTCCGCCGTCACCGTCACCGAGCGCCAGACCCGCGCCATGGTCATCGCCCACGAGATGGCCCACATGTGGTTCGGCGACCTCGTCACCCTGCGCTGGTGGGACGACATCTGGCTGAACGAGTCCTTCGCCGAGTACATGGGCTTCCAGACCGTCAACGAGGCGTGCTCCGACCTCTTCCCCGACACCTGGGTCGACTTCGGCGTCGCCCGCAAGGCATGGGGATACGAGGCCGACCAGCGGCCCTCCACCCACCCCGTCGCCCCCGACCCGGAGTCCGTCCCCGACACCGCCTCCGCCCTCCTCAACTTCGACGGCATCTCCTACGCCAAGGGCGCCTCCGCGCTGCGCCAGCTCGTCGCCTGGCTCGGCGAGAAGGACTTCCTTGCCGGCATCAACATCCACTTCAAGCGCCACAAGTTCGGCAACGCCACCCTCGCCGACTTCATCGACAACCTCGCCGCCGCCACCGACCGCGACGTCCACGGCTGGGCCGACCAGTGGCTCCGCACCACCGGCGTCGACACCCTCACCCCCCGCCTCGACGGCGCCGGCACCGGCTGGCGGCTCACCGTCGACCGCGCCGGCAGCCGCCCGCACCGGATCTCCGTCGGCGTCTACGACCGCGACCCGTCCGGCGACCTCGTCCTGCGCGAGCGCCGTGAGATCGACGTGCCACAGGAGACGCCCGCCGAACTGACCGGCCCGCGTCCCGCCCTCGTCGTCCTCAACGACGAGGACCTCACCTACGCCAAGCTCCGCTTCGACGAGGTGTCCGAGGAGACCGCCCTGCGCGGCCTCTCCCGCATCCCCGACGCGCTGACCCGCGCCGTCGTCTGGAACGCCCTGCGCGACATGGTCCGCGACGGCGACCTCGCCCCCGCCGAGTACCTGGAGACCGCGCTCGCCCACCTCCCCGAGGAGACCGAACTCGCCCTCCTCCAGGGCGTCCTCGGCTTCGCCCGCACCCAGATCGCCGACCGGTACGTGACCGACGACGAGCGCCCCGCCGCCCTCGCGAAGATCGGCGAGATCGCCCGCGCCCTGCTGCGCCGCACCGAGGACGGCGAGGCGCCCGGCCTCCGCCTCACCGCCGTCCGCGCCTTCATCGACAGCGCCACCACCCCCGACAAGATCGCCTCCTGGCTCGACGAGGGCACCGTCCACGGCGGCCCCGAGCTCGACCCCGAGCTGCGCTGGCGCATCCTCGCCCGCCTCGCCGTCCTCGGCGCCGCCGACGAGGCCGTGATCGCCGCCGAACTGGAGCGGGACCCCAGCGCCACCGGCGAGGAAGGCGCCGCGCGCTGCCGCGCCGCCCTCCCGGACCCGGCCGCGAAGGCCGCCGCCTGGTCGGCCCTCTTCGACACGGACGACCTCTCCAACTACCTCTTCACCGCCACCGCCCAGGGCTTCTGGCAGCCGGAGCACACCGAACTCGTACGCGCGTACGTGCCGCGCTTCTACGCCGACGCCGCCGCCCTCGGCGCCCGCCGCGGCCCCGCCATGGCCGAGGCCGCCGGCCGCTACGCCTTCCCGTCCTACGCCGTCGACGCCGACTCCCTGGCCCTCGGCGAGTCCCACCTCGCCGACGACGCCGTCATCCCGGCCCTCCGCCGCAAGCTCGTCGACCAGCTCGACGACCTCCGCCGCGCCCTCGCGGTCCGGAGCGCCTAACCGTCGGGTCGAGGGCCTGCCCTCCGCCGAGGCGGAACGGGTGGGCCCCACCCGACCACCGGGCCGCACCCGGCCCCTGCATCTCCCGGACGGCGCCCCGAGTACCAGGGCGCCGTCCCCCGTTCGGGTCACAACCACCGACTCCCCGGACAGCCCCCGCCCGGCCCCGGCACCCTGTCGTCCATGCGTGCCGCACCCCCACCCCTCGCCGGAGGCACCCCCGGCCCCGACGCCCTCCGCCCCCTCCTGGACACCGTCCTCGACACCCTCCGAGCAGGAGCGCAGGCCAGGGGCGGCCCCCTCCCGCCCGGCGGCCCGCAGGCCGTCACGGCAAGGATGGCGGCCCTCGGCCCCGTACTCCCCGAGACCGGCAGCGGCCCCGACGAAGCCCTCCGCACCCTCGTGCACGCCCTCGCGGAAGGCGCCGCCGACCCCGCCCACCCCCTCTGCGCCGCCCACCTCCACACCCCGCCCCTCGCCCTGGCCGTCGCCGCCGACCTGGCCGCCTCCGCCCTGAACCCGTCGATGGACTCCTGGGACCAGGCGCCGGCCGCCTCCGCACTGGAACACGAGGTCACGGCGGCCCTCGCCGCCGAGGTGTTCCCCGCCGCGCCGCACCCCGACGCCCTCGTCACCACCGGCGGCACCGAGTCCAACCAGCTCGCCCTGCTGCTGGCCCGCGAGCGGCACGGCACCGTACGGACCGTCGTCGGGGCCAACGCCCACCACTCCTTCCGCCGCGCCGCATGGCTCCTCGGACTGCCCGAACCCCTCGTCGTGCCGACCCCGCGCGGCACGATGGACCCCGCCGCCCTCGCCGAGGCCCTGACCCGCGCCGAAGGCCCCCTCCTCGTGGCCGCCACCGCCGGCACCACCGACGAGGGACTGATCGACCCCCTCCCCGCGCTCTCCGACGTGTGCGCGGCCCACGGCGCCACACTCCATGTCGACGCCGCCTACGGAGGCCCCGTCCTGTTCAGCCGGACACACCGGACCCTCCTCGACGGCCTCCACCGGGCCCGCACCGTCACCGTCGACCTGCACAAACTCGGCTGGCAGCCCGCCGCCGCCGGACTCCTCGCCGTACGGGAGGCCGCCGACCTGGCCGCGCTCGGCCACACCGCCGCGTACCTGAACGCCGACGACGACACGGAGGCCGGACTGCCCGACCTCCTGGGACGCTCGCTGCGCACCACCCGCCGCCCGGACGTCCTGAAGACCGCCGTCACCCTCCGGGCCCTCGGCCGGAACGGGCTCGGCGCACTCGTCGACGCCTGCATGGACCGCGCCCAGGACCTGGCCGACCTCGTCGAGAAGGCCCCGGGGCTGGAGCTCCGGGCCCGCCCCACCCTCACCACGGTCCTCTTCCGGCCGTCCGGCGCCACCGACGGGACCGTCGCCGCGATCCGCCGCACCCTCCTCGCCGAGGGGCGGGCCGTCCTCGGCCGGGCCGACGCCGACGGCCGCCTCTGGCTCAAGGCCACCCTGCTCAACCCCCACGCCACCCCCGGCGACCTGGCACAGCTCATCACTCTCGTGGAAGGCAGCACGCACCGATGACCGGCAGCACCCCTCAGCAGGACCTCGACCAGCCCCACGACCTGGTGGGCGTCGGCATCGGCCCCTTCAACCTCTCCCTCGCCGCCCTCGCCCACGGGGTGCCCGGCGGCCTCGCCGCCACCTTCTACGAGCAGAAGCCGGCCTTCCAGTGGCACCCCGGCCTCCTCATCGAGGGCGCCACCCTCCAGGTCCCGTTCCTCGCGGACCTGGTGACCCTCGCCGACCCGACGAGCCCCTGGACCTTCCTCAACTACCTGAAGAGCCGCGAGCGCCTGTTCCCCTTCTACTTCGCCGAGAAATTCCACATCCAGCGTGCCGAGTACGACGCGTACTGCCGCTGGGTCAGCGAACGGCTGCCCGGGCTCCACTTCGGCCACCAGGTCGACTCCGTGCGCTGGAACCCCGAACGCCGGCTGTTCGAGGTCGACTTCACACAGGTCGACCCGGCCGGCGGGGCCGAGGCCCTGGGCCGCGCCTACACCCGCAACGTCGTCCTCGGCGTCGGAACCGAGCCGTACGTCCCCGAGCCGCTCAAGCCGCTCGCCGACGCCCCCGGCGTGCCGGTGATCCACTCCGCCGACTACCTCACCCACCGCGAGACCCTGCTCGCCGCCGGGCACATCACCGTCATCGGCTCCGGCCAGTCCGGCGCCGAGGTCTTCCTCGACCTGCTCCGCTCCCGCCCCGCCGGAGCCGAACGGATCCACTGGCTGGCCCGCACCGAGGCGTTCGCCCCCATGGAGTACTCCAAGCTCGGCCTGGAGCACTTCACCCCCGACTACACCCGCTACTTCCACGCCCTGCCCGAACCCGTCCGCGGCGACCTCGTGCCCCGGCAGTGGCAGCTGCACAAGGGCATCGACGCCGACACCATCGCCGCCATCCACGACGAGCTGTACCGCAGGACCCTGCACGGCGGCTGGCCCGACGCCGTCCTCACCCCCGGGGTCCGGGTCCGCACGGCCGGCCGCGTCGCCACCACCCAGGTCGAACTCCACCTGGAGCACCTCCAGCAGGGCACCCGCTCGCGGCTGACCACCGACGCCGTCGTCCTCGCCACCGGCTACCGGGAGCGCCCGGTGGACCGGATGCTCGCCGGCCTCGACCCCTATCTGCGCCACGACTCCGCCGGGCGCGCCCGCGTCGACGAGCGGTACCGGCTGGTCCTCGACCCGTCCGTGACCGGCTCCGTCCACGTGCAGAACGCCGAGAAGCACACCCACGGCGTCGGCGCCCCCGACCTCGGACTCGCGGCCTGGCGCAGCGCCACCATCCTCAACGCGGTCAGCGGCAAGGAGCCGTACCCGCTGCCGCGCCGCACCGCCTTCACCAGCTTCGGCCTGGAGACGCGAGAGGCGCCGAGCATCCCGGCCCAGGGCCAGAAGCTGACGCCTCTCACACAGATCGTCTAGCCCGGCCTAGAACACCGGCACGCCGTCCCGGGTCAGCTTCCAGTCCACCGACGCGAAGAGGCCCGGGTCGACCGTCCCCTTCGCCTTCACCCACTGGATGATGGTGTTGCGGATCTCGTCCGAGTTGGCCCACAGCTGCTGGGCGGCCGCGACGTGCGGGAACGCGCCGCCGCCGCTCGCCCGGTAGTTGTTGACCGCGAGGACGAACTTCGCCGCCGGATCGAGCGGCTTGCCCTCGAAGGACAGGTTCACGATCCGCGAGCCGGCCGGCTTGGCGATGTCGATCTCGTACGTCAGACCCGACACGGCGTCGTAGTTGTAGTCCGGCGTCCCGGCCGCGTTGGTCAGGGCCGCGGTGTCCACCGGGGCGCCCGCCGCGGTCTGGACGTAGTACTTCGCCGAGTACTCCAGGTAGTCCTTCAGCTGGGCGCCGGTCAGCAGACGGGCCTCCAGCGTGTTCTCGAACGGGTACAGGCCGGCGGCGTCCTTGATGCTGATCTGGCCCGCCGGGATCCGGGCCGTGCGCGAGAAGCAGGACGCCTGCGAGAGCACCGGCAGACCGGCGTACGCGCCGCCCGCGAGCGCCGCCTTCACGGTGTCGGCCTGGACCACGTTGATCAGGTCGATGATCGGCTCGTCCTTCCACGGCGCGTCGGTCGTGGTCATGGCCGCGGTGGAGGTGCCGATGACCTGGTTGACGTACGCGACGACCTTCTTGTGCTCGTCCGCGAGCAGCCCCGTGATCTCCGGGTCCTCCGCCACCGTGTTGGAGTTGAGGACCTGGGCGGCGACCTTCTCGACGGTCCAGCGGCCCTTCTCCCACACCAGGTCGAAGTCGAAGAGGGTCAGGCGCTGGCCCCACTTCAGCGGCTCGGAGAGGACGACCTCCTTGCCGGTCTCCTTGTTGGCGATCCGGTACTCGGGGATCTCGGTGTGCGCGTGGCCGACGAGGATCGCGTCGATGCCCGGGACCTGCTCGGCGACGAGCCCGGCCGCGTTCTCGACGTACGGGAGCTGGTCACCGTACGAGGAGGTGCCGCTGGAGCCGGAGTGCGCCGAGACGACGACCACGTCGGCGCCCATCGAGCGCAGCTTCGGGACCCACTTCGCGGCCTGCTCCTCCAGACCGGGGAAGACCATCTTGCCGGTGACGTTCGCCTTGTCCCAGATCGCGATGCCCGGGTTGGTCAGGCCGAGGACCGCGACCTTGACGTCCTTGCCGTGCGGGGTGCGCAGCCGGTGCATGCTGTACGGGGCGAACGCCGGGCGCAGGGTCTTCGCGTCGAGCGCGTTCGCGCCGAGCAGCGGGAAGTCGCACTGCTCCTCGAACTTCCGCAGCACCGGGATGCCGTAGTTGAACTCGTGGTTGCCGAGCGCGGCGGCGTCGTAGCCGATGGCGTTCATGGCCTGGGCCATCGGGTGGACGGGGCCGCGGCGGGCCGTGATCGGGTCGACCTTGGCGTAGTAGTAGGACAGCTGGGTGCCCTGGATGGTGTCGCCGGCGTCGATGAGAAGGGTGTTGCAGCGGCCCTTCTCCTCGCGGACCTGGTCGACCAGGGTCGAGATCTTCGCGAGGCCGACGTCGTTGTGCGCCTTGTCGTCGAACTCCTTGTCCGTGAAGTAGTCCCAGTTGAAAACGTTGCCGTGCAGGTCGGTGGTGCCCATCACGGTGAACGAGTACCGCTTCTGCGGACGCGGGCGGCCGGGGCCGTGGGCCTCGGCGGGAACGGCGACGGCACCGGCGATGGCGACTCCGGCCCCGGCGGCGGCCGAGCGCTCCAGGAACGTCCTGCGGTTCAGCGGCATGTGGTTTCTCCCCTTTGGTTCTGTGGCGCCGGCGCCGACCGTGGCGCACAACGCGCGTAGATTCTGGCTCAGACGCACCGTCGGCAACAGACCTTTCGGGTTACGGAGTGGGAAAGTGTTCGGTGGACGATCGACGCCGAACACGGAGGAACCGGACGTGACGCAGGAACACGCGACCCCCGAGGCACCCCAGGTGACGGTCCGTGGCGAGGGGCGACTGGAAGTCGACCCGGAGCTCGCCGGGATCTGGATGACGGTCTCCGCCCGCGGGGCCGACCGGGCCGCCGCGCTCGCGGACCTGACCCGGCGCAACGCCCGGGTGCTCGACCTGGTCAGGGAGCTCGGGGACGGGGTCGAGAAGCTGGAGACCGGCCGGCTCTCGATCGCCCCGGAACTCGGCAGACGCGGCCGCGGCGAACGGGTCCACGCCTACGCGGGCCGGGTGCGGGTGACGGCCGAACTGACCGACTTCACGGCGCTCGGGGAGCTGGTCACCCGGCTCGCCGACCTGGAGATGACGAGCGTCGACGGCCCGTGGTGGGCCCTGCGGCCGGACTCCCCGGCGTACGCGGAGGCGCGGCGACTCGCGGTGACGGAGGCGGTGCGCCGGGCGCGGGCGTACGCGGAGGCGCTGGGCACCTCGCTCTCCTCACTCCTCGAACTCTCGGACGCCGGCCTCGCGGGCCCCTCCCTGCCGATGGGGTCCGGCTTCGGCGGGGCCCCGGTGGCGTTCGCCGCGGAGCGCGCCGCCGAGGCCCCGCCGCTGGACCTGGAACCGCAGCGGCAGACGGTCACGGCGGAGGTCGTCGCGCGGTTCACGATGCGGCCGCCCGCACTCTGAGACGGGCGGCCCCGGGGCGCGAAAATCGCTCATCGGAGCGCTCCGGTGCACAGATTCAAGACTTGTCAACAACCTTTCACGGAAAGGTTGTTGAGTAGTCATGCCGCACCAATTTCCTACTGGCGGGTAAGCCCTAGGCTCGACCCATGCGCCGAGCGAAAATCGTTTGTACCCTTGGGCCCGCCACCGAAACATACGACCAGATCAAGGCGTTGATCGAGGCCGGAATGGACGTGGCCCGCTTCAACCTCAGCCACGGCGGCCATGCCGAGCACGAGGAGCGCTACCAGCGCGTCCGGAAAGCCGCCGACGAGACCGGCCGCAGTGTCGGCGTCCTCGCCGACCTTCAAGGCCCGAAGATCCGTCTCGGCCGCTTCCGCGAGGGTCCCGTACTCCTTGAACGCGGCGACGAGTTCACCATCACCGTCGAACCGACCGAGGGCGACCGCCACACCTGCGGGACGACCTACTCCGGCCTCGCGGCGGACGTGACCGCCGGCGAGCGCATCCTCGTCGACGACGGCCGCGTCACCCTGGAGGTCACCTCCGTCGACGGCCCCCGGGTGAACACCCTGGTCATCGAGGGCGGCATGGTCTCCGACCACAAGGGCCTCAACCTGCCCGGCGTCGCCGTCTCCGTCCCCGCCCTCTCCGAGAAGGACATCGAGGACCTCCGCTGGGCGCTGCGGACCGGCGCCGACGTCATCGCCCTCTCCTTCGTCCGCAGCGCCCGGGACATCGAGGACGTCCACCGCATCATGGACGAGGAGGGCCGCCGCCTCCCCGTCATCGCCAAGATCGAGAAGCCCCAGGCCGTCGAGAACATCGAGGAGATCGTCGCCGCCTTCGACGGCATCATGGTCGCCCGCGGCGACCTGGGCGTCGAGATGCCCCTCGAACAGGTGCCGATCGTCCAGAAGCGCGCCGTGAAACTGGCCAAGCGCAACGCCAAGCCGGTCATCGTCGCCACCCAGATGCTCGACTCGATGATCGACAACTCCCGTCCCACCCGCGCCGAGGCGAGCGACGTGGCGAACGCGGTCATCGACGGCACCGACGCCGTCATGCTCTCCGGCGAGACCAGCGTCGGCCGCCACCCCATCGAGACCGTCCGCACCATGAGCCGCATCGTCGAGGCCGCCGAGGAGGACGTCCTCGCCAAGGGCCTGCCCCCGCTCACCGAGCGCAACAAGCCCCGCACCCAGGGCGGAGCGGTCGCCCGCGCCGCCGCCGAGATGGGCGACTTCCTCGGCGCCAAGTTCCTCGTCGCCTTCACCCAGTCGGGCGACACGGTCAAGCGCCTCTCCCGCTACCGCTCGCCCATCCCCCTGCTGGCCTTCACGCCCGACCCGGCGACCCGTTCCCAGCTCAACCTCACCTGGGGCGTCGAGACCTTCCTCGGCCCCCACGTCGACTCCACCGACGCCATGGTCGCCCAGGTCGACGAGGAGCTCCTCCGCATCGGCCGCTGCCAGAAGGGCGACATCGTCGTCATCACCGCCGGCTCCCCCCCGGGCGTCGCAGGCTCCACCAACCTGGTCCGCGTCCACCACATCGGCGACCCGCTGACGTAGTCAGTACTTGGGTCCCACGTGAAGGTCCATGAGCGCGACGGCGGCCTTGCGGGCGACGGAGATGTTGTACGGGTCGGTGCCGCGATGGGTGGTCCTCCATTCGACACCGACCCTGTCGAGGGTGTCACCGAGCAGTTTCCGGATGTCGTGGGACTTGTTGGTGAAGAAGTACCGGGGGTACTCGTACCGCTTACGCTCGCCACCGACGACACGCGTGGTCCAGTTGATGATCTGGCATCCGTCGGAGTGGATGAGGCCCCGGACGAACTCCCAGGAGTGCGCGTCGACGATCGCCTGTTGCCACGGTTCGAGGGCGATGCGCCGCTCGTGCTTCCTTCCCGGCCCGTGCTGGGGGAAGAGGCAGGCAAGGTGCAACGAGTACACCTTGACGTTGTGGCAGCCCTTCTTCCGGACGCGGCACGTGGCGTTGTCCGGGAACACCCGGCGCATCGCGGCCTCGGCGGCGTCCTGCACCCCGGGCCAGGTGTCGTCCAGGGTGATCATGAGGCTTGGCACCCGGTGAGCCGAGTATCGGCTGATGTGTCCGTCGCCGAGGTAGAGCCCGAGCAGATACGCATACGCCGCCTCATCCAGCTGCCGTCCGTCGCAGCGGGGGCATTTCCGGTCGGGTCGCCCTGGGCACTCGCCGCGTTTCGCGCGGTCCACATGCTTCCAGTACCCGACGGTGCTCGACGGGATGTTGAGCTTGCGCGCCGTCTCCGCGTTCTTGGCGCCATCCCGCAGCATCGCGAGCGCCTGCTCTCGAACGGTCGTCCCGTGAAAGTTCATGCGATCACCCTGTGCGGCCGATCGTTGCGCGCGCAGCAAAAAAGCGGACGTTCACACGAAGGTGAGCATCCGCTTCAGAACCAGTGCCGGGTGCGGGATTCGAACCCGCACGCCCTTTCGGGCAGATGTGTTTGAGACATCAGCGTCTGCCATTCCGCCAACCCGGCAGGTTGCCAGTCGGAGTGTACCCGGTGACCGGTCCGGTCAGCAGCTAGGTAGGCTTCTCGGTGCAGCGCACTGCCCCGGAACGAGGAGCCCCCGTGACCGCCCCCGAGTCGCCCCAGCCCGCCGACGACGCCGACGCGTCGCACGTCCCGCCGCTGACGACCCGCGTCGTCATCGCAGAGGACGAGGCCCTCATCCGCCTCGACCTCAAAGAGATGCTGGAAGAAGAGGGCTACACGGTCGTGGGCGAGGCCGGGGACGGCGCCACGGCCGTCGAGCTCGCCCGTGAGCACCGGCCCGACCTCGTCATCCTCGACGTGAAGATGCCCGTGCTGGACGGGATCTCGGCCGCCGAGAAGATCGCCGGCGAGTCCATCGCGCCGGTCCTCATGCTGACCGCCTTCTCGCAGCGCGAGCTGGTGGAGCGGGCCCGGGACGCCGGCGCCATGGCGTACCTGGTGAAGCCGTTCAGCAAGAGCGACGTGGTGCCGGCCATCGAGATGGCCGTCTCCCGCTTCGCCGAGCTCCGCGCTCTGGAGAAGGAGGTCGCCGACCTCTCGCAGCGCCTGGAGACCCGCAAGCTGGTGGACCGCGCCAAGTCGGTCCTGCAGACCCAGTACGGCCTGACGGAGCCGGCCGCGTTCCGCTGGATCCAGAAGACCTCGATGGACCGCCGCATGTCGATGCAGCAGGTCGCCGAGGCCGTCATCGAGGACGCCGAGGAGAAGAAGGCGGCCCGGGAGCAGCAGCAGTAGTCCCGTCGTACCGCTCGTCGCGCCGTACCGTGCGTAGCGCCGCACGGAAGAAGGCCCGCCCCACAGCACTGTGGGGCGGGCCTTCTGTCCGGGGTGGACCGGGCGGGGCTCAGTCCTCGCCGAGGTACGTCTTGCGCACGTCGTCGTTGACCAGCAGGTCCTGGCCGGTGCCGGACAGCTTCACCGTGCCGACCTCCATGACGTAGCCGTAGTCCGCGAGGGAGAGCGCGGCCTGCGCGTTCTGCTCGATGAGCAGGATCGTCATGCCCTCGGACTTCAGCGCCGAGATGGTCTCCATGATCTTCTGCATCATGATCGGGGAGAGGCCCATCGAGGGCTCGTCCAGCATCAGCAGCTTGGGCCGGGACATGAGTGCCCTGCCCATCGCCAGCATCTGCTGCTCACCGCCGGAGAGGGTGCCCGCGGCCTGCTTGCGACGCTCGCCCAGGATCGGGAAGAGGTCGTAGGACTTCTGGATGTCCTTCTCGATGCCGTCCTTGTCGCTGCGGAGGAAGGCGCCGAGCTGGAGGTTCTCCTCGATGGTGAGCCGGGGGAAGATGTGCCGGCCCTCGGGGGAGTGGGCGAGGCCGAGCGACACGACCTTGTGGGCCGGGATGCCGTTGAGCGGCTGGCCGTCGAAGGTGACCTGGCCGCCGGACGGCTTGAGCAGCCCGGACAGGGTGCGCAGGGTCGTGGTCTTGCCGGCGCCGTTGGTGCCGATCAGGGCGACGACCTGGCCCGCTTCGACGGAGAAGGAGATGCCCTTGACGGCCTCGATCTTGCCGTAGGCGACCCTGAGGTCCTCGACCTCCAGAAGTGCGGTCACTTGGAGTCTCCTTCGGTGGTGCTGTCCGCGTCGGCGGCCGGAGCCTCGTCGGCGGGGGTGTCGTCGGCCTCGGGGGCCTCGTCGACCTCAGGGGCCGCGTCGGCTTCGGGGGCCTCAGGGGCCTCGTCCGCCTCAGGGGCCTCGTCGGCCGTCTCGGCGGCGGACTCCGCCACCGCCTCGGCCTCGGCGGCGACCTCGGCGGCCTCGACCTCGGCCGCCTCCTCCGCGCCCGGCGCACCCTCGTACGGGGTGCCGAGGTAGGCGGCGACGACGCGCTCGTCGCCCTGGACGACCGCGGACGTGCCCTCGACGAGCTTCTCGCCCTGGACGAGGACGGCGACCCGGTCGCAGAGCTTGAAGATGAACTTCATGTCGTGCTCGATGACCAGGACCGCGATGCCGCGGTCGCGGATCGCGAAGACCAGCTCCTCGGTGGTGCGGGTCTCGCTCTGGTTCATGCCGGCCGTCGGCTCGTCGAGCAGCAGCAGACCGGGGTCGCTGGCGAGCGCGCGGGCGATCTCCAGCTTGCGCTGCTCGCCGTAGGGCAGGTTGCGCGCCAGGTGCTCCGCCTTGCTGCCCAGGCCGACGAACTCCAGGAGTTCCATGGCCCGGTCGCGGGAGGCGGCCTCCGCGCGCTTGAAGCCGGGGCCGCGCAGCAGCGCGGACCACAGGCCCTCCTTGGTCCGGGTGTGGCGTCCGACGAGGACGTTCTCCAGGACCGTCATGTTGGAGAAGAGGCGGATGTTCTGGAAGGTGCGGGCGATGCCGGCCTGGGTGACCAGGTGCGGCTTCGGCGGCAGGACCGTTCCCTTGTAGCTGACCTGTCCCTCGGTGGGGACGTAGAGGCCGGTCAGGCAGTTGAAGAAGGTGGTCTTGCCGGCGCCGTTGGGGCCGATCAGGCCGACGATCTCGCCCTCGCGGACGGTCAGGTCGACATCGCGGACGGCGGTCAGACCGCCGAAGCGCATGGTGACGCCGCTCGCTTCCAGGACCGGTGCGGCCGTGATGGTGCCGGCGGCGGTCTCCGTGGTGGTGGTCGTCATGGCTTTCACGCCCCTGCCTTCGCCGTACCGGCGTCCGCGTCCTCGGACTGTCGCTGTTCCGGTACGGCGACCTGGTCGTCGTTCTCGTGGAATTCCAGCCGCGCCCGCTTGTTGGCGATGAGGCCCTCGGGGCGGAAGCGCATCAGCAGGATCAGCGCGATGCCGAAGCCGAGCAGCTGGTAGTCCTGGAGGAAGGACAGCTTGGCCGGGATGAGGAAGAGGAGTGCGGAGCCGACGATCGGGCCGCTGATGGTGCCCATGCCGCCGAGGATGACCGCCGCGAGGAGGAACGCGGAGTTCGGCGGGACGGGGCCGGCGAACACGTAGTTCTCCGGGACCACCGTGGTGTTGACGTGCGCCTGCACGGTGCCCGCGAGACCGGCGAGGGCCGCGCCGAGGGCGAAGGCGACGAGCTTGACCCGGAAGCCGTTGATGCCCATGGCGGTGGCGGCGGTCTCGTCCTCGCGGATGGCGACCCAGGCGCGGCCGATGCGGCTGTTGCCGGCGCGGGCGAAGACGACCACGACCAGCAGCATGATCAGGATCATGAGCAGGTAGTAGTTGGCGTAGGCGCCGAGTTCCACGCCGAGCACGGTGTGCGACTCGCCGAAGTTGTACCCGAAGAACTCCAGCTGCGGGATGTTCGGGATGCCGTTCGGGCCGTTGGTGATCTTCGGGCCGGAGGTGCCGTCGAGGTTGCCCATGGCGATGCGGAAGATCTCTCCGAAGCCGAGGGTCACGATGGCGAGGTAGTCGCCGCGCAGGCGCAGGGTCGGCGCGCCGATGACGACACCGAAGACCAGCGAGGCGGCCATGCCGGTGAGGGCGGCGGCCCAGAACGGGAAGTGCACGTTGAACGCGGACGACGTGGCGCCGGAGACGAGGGCTGCCGTGTACGCGCCGACGCCGAGGAAGGCGACGTAGCCGAGGTCGAGGAGACCGGCCAGGCCGACGACGATGTTCAGGCCGAGGGCGACGGTCGCGAAGATCAGGATGTTGACCGCGATCAGCGTGTACGTGTCGCCGCTCTGCTGGATGAACGGGAACGCGATCGCCATGACGATGGCGGCCGTGATGGTCACCTGGCGGTTGCGCGCGGTGATGCCGGAGAGACGCTGGGTGAGCCCGGACTTGACCAGCGCGGTGGCGGAGAAGCCGACGAGGATCAGGTACGCGATGAAGAGCTGCGGCTCGGAGTCGTCGGTGTCGATGCCGAACGTGACCACGAAGAGTCCGACGGCGAACACCGCGACGATGACCAGGATCTCGGCCCAGGAGGGCAGCGCCTTGGCGGGGGCGGCCTTGCGGGTGTCGTCGGGCAGCAGGTACGCGGCGACCGCCGACACGGCGGAGACGAGGACGGCGACACCGGCGCCGGGCTCCAGGTCCACCACGGCACCGAGCTCCACGACGATGGAGATCGTGGTGAAGGCGGTGGTCGCGAAGGTGCCGAGGGCGAGGATCCACAGCGCCTTGCGGGTGCCGGCCGGGGTGAGCCAGCCGAGCCCCTTCACGCCGAGCGCGGAGAGCGCGTGGAGACCGGTGAGGAGGCCGCCGACGAGCGTGAGGAGCTGGAGCGGGGCGGGGTTGCCGTAGATCGTGAGGTTGCCGGGGAAGGCGCTGGTCCACGTCCAGGCGAGGAAGGCGCTGGCGACGGTGGCGAGGCTGCCGCCGACGATCGCCCAGAGCAGGGCGGCCGGTCGGGGCGCCGCGCTCTTCTTGTCGAGGGTCTTGTCGTTGCTCGTCATGGTGCTCACGCCCTGTCCGCGACGCGCTCGCCGAGCAGGCCCTGTGGCCGCACGAGGAGTACGAGGATGAGGAGGACGAAGGCCCAGACGTTGGACCAGGCACCGCCGCCGAGCTGCTGCATGCCGGGGATGTCCTCGATGTAGGCGATCGAGAGGGCCTCGGCGAGACCGAGGACGACGCCGCCGACCATGGCGCCGTAGATGTTGCCGATGCCGCCGAGGACGGCCGCGGTGAATGCCTTGAGGCCGAGGATGAAGCCCATCTCGAAGTTGATCTGGCCCTTGTCGACGCCGTACGCGACGGCGGCGACGGCGGCGAACGCGGCACCGATGGCGAAGGCCATGACGATGATGCGGTCGGTGTTGATGCCCATCAGCTTCGCGGTGTCCGGGTCCTGCGCGGTGGCCTGCATGGCCCGGCCGCTGCGGCTCTTGGAGACGAAGACGCCGAGGGCGAGCATGCACAGCGGCGCGAGCACGAGGATGAAGGCGTCGGCGCGCTGGATGGAGAGGCTCTCGGTGATCTTGAAGGCGTCACCCTTGAACTCGGGGAAGGTCACGGCCTTCTTGGCGTCCGGGTAGAACTGCCACACGAGCTGCTGCAGGGCGATGGACAGACCGATCGCCGTGATGAGAGGGGCCAGCCGCGGCGCGTTGCGCAGGGGGCGGTAGGCGAACCGCTCGGCGGCGGTGGCGACGGCCACGGAGGCTATCGCGCCACCGACGATCATGAGCGGTATCGCCACCAGCAGGGACGTTCCGCTCGGGAGCGCGGTGTAGGTGGTGAGGGCACCGAAGCCCCCGATCATGAAGATCTCGCCGTGGGCGAAGTTGATGAGCTGGACGATGCCGTAGACCATGGTGTACCCGATGGCGATGAGGCCATAGAGGGCACCGAGGGCCAGGCCGTTGGCCAGCTGTTGCGGCAGTTCGTTCACCGCAGGCCTCCGATGAGCTTGTCGGATAAGACTCCGCGCGAGGGCGCTGTTTGCGCCCTCGCGCGGCTTGGTTCAGGTACTGCGGGAGGTCCGGCGCCGGCTCTGTCGGCGCGGCGCCGGGGCGGTGACTACTGGTTGAAGGTGTCGCTCTTGACGTCGATCCACTTGCCGCCCTCGACCTTGTAGACCGTGAGCTGCTTGTTCGTGGTGTCGCCGAACTCGTCGAAGGAGACCTTGCCGGTCACACCGTCGAAGGAGACCTTGCCCAGGGCCTCGGTGACCTTGGCGCGGGCGTCGGCCGGCAGCTTGCCGCCGTTGCCCTGGACGACGGCCTTGACGGCCTGGATGACGGCCCAGCCGGCGTCGTAGGAGTAGCCGCCGTAGGCCGCGTACGGGTCCTTGTAGCCGCCCGCGTTGTAGTCCGCGATGAACTTCTTGGCGGTGTCGAGCTTCTCGACCGGGTAGCCGATCGAGGTGGCCAGGTCACCGTCGTTGGCCTCGGCGGAGGCGCTGATGAAGGCGGGGTCGTAGATGCCGTCGCCACCCATGACCGGGATCTTGGCGCCGGTCTTCTTGATCTGGTCGGAGAGCAGGCCGCCCTCGGGGTACTGGCCACCGAAGTAGACGGAGTCGGCGCCCGACGCCTTGACCTTGTCGGCGGTGGAGGAGAAGTCGGTCTCCTTCACGGTGACGTGGTCGGTGTCGACGACCTGGCCGCCGAGGCGCTTGAACTCGTCCGAGAAGATCGCGGCGAGGCCGGCACCGTAGGTCTGCTTGTCGTCGACGACGAAGACCTTCTTCTTGCCGGCGTCCTTGAAGAGGTACTGGGCGGCGAACTTGCCCTGGACCACGTCGGTGGCGGCGGTGCGGAAGTAGGTCGGGAAGGGGCGCTTGAACTCGCCCTTGCCCCAGTTGTCGCCCTGGCTCAGCGCCGGGTTGGTGTTGGCCGGGGAGACCTGGGCCAGCTTGGCGGCCGCGAAGACACCCTGCATCTGCTGCGAGACGCCGGAGTTCAGCGGGCCGACGACGCCGAGGACGTCCTTGTTGCCGACGAGCTTGGTGGCGTTGGCCTGGCCGGAGGCCGGGACGGCCTGGTCGTCCAGGGCCTCGACCTTGAAGGTGACTCCGGGGACTTCCTTGTTCTTGTTGGCGGTCTTGGCCGCCAGGTCCACGGAGTTCTTGATGCCCTGGCCGAGCGCCGAGAGGGAACCGGTCAGCGGAGCGTCGACGCCGATGACGACGGTGATGCCGCCGCCGTCCGCGTTGTTGTCGCTGCCGCCCTTGTCGTCACGCGAACCGCATGCGGTGAGAGTGAGCGCTCCCGTGGTGAGCACGCTGGTGAGGATGAGCAAAGAACGGTGTCGCACGAAGAATCCTTTCCCTGGCGCGGCCCCCTCAAGCTGAGGCGGTGCCGTGAAGCTGTGTAGCTAGAGGTGCCGTTTTCGATGCCGGGCCGTACTGGGTCGAGCAGTGCCGTGCAGTGGAAGCGCCCGGCGGCGCGGTGACTGGCCGTGACTCTAGGCGCAGGTGGGAACGGCGGGGAGCGCCGAGGTCAGGATGTGACTGTCTTGTTATGCCGACGGGGGGAGACGGTGTGCAGCGGGTGGGCAAACTGGGGCATACCGGTCGCTAGGACGGTGTTCACATAGTGAGAATCCCCAGTTCCGCTAAGGGGCTTGGGTGGATCACGGTCCTGACGGCGGCCCTGTGAGGGTCTCCGGATATCGGACAAGGGCTCTGATCCCAGCGGACGGCGGGCCGACCCCGCGACGGCGCGGCTCTCCGGCCCGAACATTGCGCGAGTGTTACGCAGTGTGACGCCGGGCGTGGCCGAGATCAGCCGCTCGGTGAGGGCGGGGGAGTCGTCCACTCCTCCGGTGGGCGCCAGTTCTCCGAACTCCCGGTGGCCCCCTTCGCCGCCTCGCAGCGCCGCCGCGACTCCCGGTCGGCGAACGCCGTCGCCGCCTCGCGGCCCGCGCGCCGCTCCTCGGCCCGGGCCGCCGTGAGCACCTCGTCGTGGATCGCGTACTGCTCGTTGGAGAGCCCCTTCTGCTCCCAGTCGAGCCCGGCCCAGATGCTGCCTTCGAGGGCCTCCCTCACCCAGTACGACACCAGGCTCGTACAGATGTCCGCGGGGGTGCTGACGTGCGGGGCGGGCGTACTCGTACGGGGTGGGGGCGCAGGATCCGCCGCGCCGCCGCAGCCGGTCGTGAGGGTCAGCAGGCATCCGGCCAGGGCCGCGGCGAGGGGCGGCCCGGGAAGGTGAACTCGGCTTCCTGTCACGGGTGTTCCCTCGATGGGTGAACGGCTCGGGCGTACTCCGGGAGAGGTCAGCCAGTGAAGCGGCTCGGCCCGCTCGGGGCAAGAGGGCGCGAGGGGAAGGCAGTTGGCGTGAAAACGCCGAAGAGGGGCGGTGCGTTCACGCACCGCCCCTCTTCGACCGCCTTTGGCTCAGGCGCCGTTCGTCCGTCCCGCCGCCGGGATGTTGCCCGCGTCCTGGGGGTTGATCTCGCGCAGCATGCAGGTCAGCCGCGCCGAGCAGACCCGCTTGCCCTGCTCGTCGGTGATCACGATCTCGTAGGTGGCGGTGGACCGCCCGCGGTGCACCGGGGTCGCCACACCGGTCACCAGGCCGCTGCGCGCGCCGCGGTGGTGGGTGCAGTTCAGGTCGACGCCCACCGCGATCTTCGAGACCCCGCCGTGCAGCATCGAGCCGATGGAGCCCAGCGTCTCGGCGAGCACCGCCGAGGCGCCGCCGTGCAGCAGCCCGTACGGCTGGGTGTTGCCCTCCACCGGCATGGTGCCGACGACCCGCTCGGCCGACGCCTCCACGATCTGGACGCCCATCCGGTTCCCGAGGTGTCCGGCAGAGAAGAGCGCCGGGAGGTCGACGCCCAGCGCCGCGTACTCGTCGATGACCTCCTGCGGGAACTTCACATGCTGCTGTTCACCCATGGTCCGGCTCCGTTCGTCCGCGTACGGCTGCTGATCGCGTGGTCGCGCCGCGTGATCCCGCGACGCGCTGCCTGAGCAAACGCTTAGGCGGAAGGTGATTGTTCCAGACGGACGACGACGGACTTGCTCGCGGGGGTGTTGCTGACGTCGGCCGTCGACTCCAGCGGCACCAGCACGTTCGTCTCCGGGTAGTACGCCGCCGCGCACCCCCGCGACGTCGGGTAGTGCACCACCCGGAAGCCCGCCGCCCGCCGCTCGGTGCCGTCCGTCCACTCGCTGACCAGATCCGTGTACGCCCCGTCGGCGAGCCCGAGCGCCGCCGCGTCCTCGGGGTGCACCAGGACGACCCGGCGGCCGCCCTTGATACCCCGGTAGCGGTCGTCCAGACCGTAGATCGTGGTGTTGTACTGGTCGTGCGAGCGCAGCGTCTGGAGCAGCAGCCGGCCCTCCGGCACCCTCGGGTACTCGACCGGCGCGGCCGTGAAGTTGGCCTTGCCCGTCGCCGTGGGGAAGCGGCGCTCGTCACGCGGGCCGTGCGGCAGCGTGAAACCGCCCGGGTTCGCCGCGAGCCGGGCGTTGAAGTCCTCGAAGCCGGGCACCACACGCGCGATGCGGTCACGGATCGTGGCGTAGTCCTCCTCGAAGCGCTCCCAGGGAGTGGCCGAACCGTCGCCGAGGACGGCCCGGGCCATCCGCGCCACGATCGCCGGCTCGGACAGCAGATGCGGACCCGCCGGCGGCAGGTTGCCCCGGGAGGCGTGCACCAGACTCATCGAGTCCTCGACCGTCACGACCTGCCGGCCGCTCTTCTGCACGTCCTTGTCCGTGCGGCCGAGCGTGGGCAGGATCAGCGCGCGCGTGCCCGTCACCGCGTGTGAGCGGTTCAGCTTCGTCGACACGTGGACGGTCAGCCGCGCGTTCCGCATCGCCGCCTCCGTCACCTCCGTGTCGGGCGTCGCCCCCACGAAGTTGCCGCCCATCGCGAAGAACACCTTGGCCTCGCCGTCGCGCAGCGCCTGGATCGACCGGACCACGTCGAAGCCGTGGTGACGCGGCGAGACGATCCCGAACTCCTTGTCCAGGGCGTCCAGGAACGCGGGCGCGGGCCGCTCGAAGATCCCCATCGTCCGGTCGCCCTGCACGTTCGAATGGCCGCGCACCGGGCACACGCCCGCGCCCGGCCGCCCGATGTTGCCGCGCAGCAGGAGGAAGTTGACCACCTCGCGGATGGTCGGCACCGAGTGCTTGTGCTGGGTGAGGCCCATCGCCCAGCAGACGATCGTCCGCTCCGAGGCGAGCACCATCTCCAGGGCCCGCTCGATCTCGGAGCGGTCCAGGCCGGTCGCGGCCAGCGTCTCGTCCCAGTCCGCCGCCCGGGCCGCCGCCGCGAACTCCTCGTAACCGTGCGTGTGCTCCCGTACGAACTCCTCGTCGACCGCCCCGGACGTCTCCAGGACCAGCTTGTTGAGGAGCCGGAAGAGGGCCTGGTCGCCGCCTATGCGGATCTGGAGGAAGAGATCGGTGAGCGCCGTGCCCCTGAGCATGCCCTGCGGGGTCTGCGGGTTCTTGAACCGCTCCAGGCCCGCTTCCGGCAGCGGGTTCACCGAGATGATCCGCGCGCCCGCCGCCTTGGCCTTCTCCAGCGCCGACAGCATGCGCGGATGGTTCGTCCCCGGGTTCTGCCCGGCCACGATGATCAGGTCGGCCCGGTGCAGGTCCTCCAGCGAGACACTGCCCTTTCCTATGCCGATCGTCTCCGTCAGCGCCGAGCCCGAGGACTCGTGGCACATGTTGGAGCAGTCCGGCAGGTTGTTGGTGCCGAACTCGCGCGCGAAGAGCTGGAGCAGGAACGCGGCCTCGTTGCTGGTCCGCCCCGAGGTGTAGAAGAGCGCCTCGTCGGGGGAGGCCAGGGCCCGGAGCTCCTCGGCGATGATCGCGAAGGCCCGCTCCCAGGTCACCGGCTCGTACCGCTCGCCGCCCTCCGCCAGCAGCATCGGCTCGGTGATCCGGCCCTGCTGCCCCAGCCAGTAGCCGCTGCGGGTCGCCAGGTCGGCGACGGGGTGCGCGGCGAAGAACTCCGGGGTCACCCGGCGCAGCGTCGCCTCCTCGGCGACCGCCTTCGCGCCGTTCTCGCAGAACTCCGCGACGTGCCGTTTGTCCTCCTCCGGCCACGCGCAGCCCGGACAGTCGAAGCCGTCCTTCTGGTTGACCTTGAGCAGGGTCCGGGCGGTGCGGCTCAGCCCCATCTGCTCCCGCGCGATGCGCAGGGTGTGCCCGATGGCGGGCAGGCCGGCTGCGGCGTGCTGCGGCGGCGTGACCTGCGGTGCGTCCTGAACCGGGTCACCGGCCGGCGGCTTGCTGACCATCGCGCTCTCCCTTGAGCGGTAATCCTGTGGCGTACGTCTTCGATCCTGTCACGGACCACCGACGGCCCGGCGGGCCGGGCGGCGCGGAGGGAGCCGGGCGACCGGGAATGTCAGTGGGCCGTGGGAGGATCGTCCCGTGGCCGAGACAGCATCGAAGAAGACCGAGAAGACCGAAGCGGACCGCCCGCGACTCCTCCTCATGGACGGGCACTCCCTGGCGTACCGCGCGTTCTTCGCGCTGCCCGCGGAGAACTTCACCACCGCGACCGGGCAGCCGACGAACGCCATCTACGGGTTCGCCTCGATGCTGGCGAACACCCTGCGCGACGAGGCGCCCACGCACTTCGCCGTCGCGTTCGACGTGTCCCGCAAGACCTGGCGGTCGGAGGAGTTCCCGGAGTACAAGGCGAACCGCTCCAAGACCCCCGACGAGTTCAAGGGGCAGGTCGAGCTGATCGGCGAGCTCCTCGACGCGATGCACGCCCCGCGCTTCGCCGTCGACGGCTTCGAGGCCGACGACGTCATCGCGACCCTCGTCACCCAGGCCGAGGCCGAGGGCTTCGAGGTCCTGATCGTCACCGGCGACCGGGACTCCTTCCAGCTGGTCACCGAGCACACCACCGTGCTCTACCCGACCAAGGGCGTCTCCGAGCTCACCCGCTTCACCCCGGAGAAGGTCCAGGAGAAGTACGGCCTGACCCCCTCGCAGTACCCCGACTTCGCGGCCCTGCGCGGCGACCCGTCCGACAACCTCCCCGGCATCCCCGGCGTCGGCGAGAAGACCGCCGCCAAGTGGATCAACCAGTTCGGCTCCTTCGCCGAGCTCGTCGAGCGCGCCGACGAGGTCAAGGGCAAGGCCGGCCAGAACTTCCGCGACCACCTGGAGTCGGTCCGGCTCAACCGCCGCCTGACCGAGATGGTCCGGGACGTCGAGCTGCCGAAGACCGTGACGGACCTCGCCCGCGAGCCGTACGACCGCACGGCCGTCGCCCTCGTCCTCGACACCCTGGAGATCCGCAACCCCTCGCTGCGCGAGCGGCTCCTCGCCGTCGACCCCGGCGCCGCCGAGGAGGCCGCCCCGGCGCCCGCCGCCGGTGTCGAGCTCGACACCAGCGTCCTCGGCGCCGGCGAGCTCGCCCCCTGGCTGGCCGAGCACGGCACCGAGCCCCTCGGCATCGCCACCGTCGACAGCTGGGCCCTCGGCACGGGGAACGTCTCCGAGATCGCCCTCGCCTCCGCCGGAGGCGCCGCCGCCTGGTTCGAGCCCGGCGACCTGGACGAGGCCGACGAGCGGGCCTGGGCCGCCTGGATCTCCGACCCCGACCGCCCCAAGGTCATGCACAACGCCAAGGGCGCCATGCGGGTCTTCCCCGAGCACGGCTGGAGCATCGCGGGCGTCACCATGGACACCGCCCTCGCCGCCTACCTGGTGAAGCCCGGCCGCCGCTCCTTCGCCCTCGACGCGCTCTCCGTCGAGTACCTCGGCCGCGAGCTCGCCCCGGCGGCCGCCGCCGACGGACAGCTCGCCTTCGGCGCCGACGACACCGCCGAGGCCGAGGCCCTGATGACCCAGGCGCGGGCCGTCCTCGACCTCGCCGACGCCTTCGACGAGCGGCTCGGCGAGGTCGGGGCCCGCGAACTCCTCCACGACGTCGAGCTGCCCACCTCCGTCCTCCTCGCCCGCCTGGAGCGGCACGGCATCGCGGCCGACCGCGACCACCTGGAGGCCATGGAGCAGCAGTTCGCCGGCGCCGTGCAGCAGGCCGTGAAGGAGGCGCACGCCTCCGTCGGCCACGAGTTCAACCTCGGCTCGCCCAAGCAGCTCCAGGAGGTCTTCTTCGGCGAGCTCAACCTGCCGAAGACCAAGAAGACCAAGACCGGGTACACCACGGACGCCGACGCGCTCGCCTGGCTGGCCGGCCAGACCGAGCACGAACTGCCCGTGATCATGCTCCGCCACCGCGAGCAGGCCCGGCTGCGCTCCACCGTCGAGGGCCTGATCAAGACCGTCGCCGCCGACGGCCGGATCCACACCACCTTCAGCCAGACCGTCGCCGCCACCGGCCGCCTCTCCTCCACCGACCCCAACCTGCAGAACGTGCCGGTGCGCACCGACGAGGGCCGGGCCATCCGGCACGGCTTCGTCGTCGGCGAGGGCTTCGAGGCCCTGATGACCGCGGACTACAGCCAGATCGAGCTGCGCGTGATGGCCCACCTCTCCGAGGACGAGGGGCTCATCGAGGCGTTCGCCTCCGGCGAGGACCTGCACACCACGGTCGCCTCCCAGGTCTTCGGCGTCGAACGGTCCGCCGTCGACGCCGAGATGCGCCGCAAGATCAAGGCCATGTCGTACGGCCTGGCCTACGGCCTGTCCGCGTTCGGCCTCTCCCAGCAGCTGAGCATCGACCCGGGCGAGGCCCGCGGCCTGATGGACACCTACTTCGAGCGCTTCGGCGGGGTGCGGGACTACCTCCACCGGGTCGTCGACGAGGCCCGCGCCACCGGGTACACGCAGACGATGCTCGGCCGCCGCCGCTACCTGCCCGACCTCAACAGCGACAACCGGCAGCGCCGCGAGGCGGCGGAGCGGATGGCGCTCAACGCGCCGATCCAGGGCACCGCGGCCGACATCGTCAAGGTCGCCATGCTGAACGTCGACCGGGCGCTGGCGGAGGCCGGCCTCTCCTCGCGGATGCTCCTCCAGGTCCACGACGAAATCGTGCTCGAACTCGCCCCCGGCGAGCGCGAGCAGGTCGAGTCCCTCGTGCGCGAGCAGATGTCGGCCGCGGCCGACCTGCGCGCCCCGCTGGACGTCTCGGTGGGCGTCGGCCACGACTGGGACTCCGCCGCGCACTGACACCACCATGACGGCGGTGGGCCGGCCGGCCCACCGCCGTCATCACGGGCTCCGCTGCCGGGCGAAGCCCGGCCCGTCCCAGGACTACGGGCGGCGCCGCCCGTCGCCCGGGCCCGCCCCATCGGAGCGGGCCCGACGGGTGTGCGCCAGGTGGACCAGTCGGCGGGCGGCCCCGCGGCCCCGCTCCCGAGACTGGTGGGCATGATCACGAGCCGCCGCTCCCGCCTCCGCGTCTGGGCCCTCCTCGGCGCGATCCTCGCGGGGACGGGCACCGCCTGGCCCGCCGAGGCGCACCCGGCACCCGCCCTCTGCACCTCGCCCGGCGAACCCGCCCTCGCCGCCCGGCTGTCCCAGGACATCGCGGCCGCGCTCAAGGGCCGCGACGGCACGGTCTCCGTCGCCGTCGACGACGTCCGACACGGACTGCGCTGCCGGCTCGGCGACACCCTGGCGTACGACTCCGCCAGCATCGCCAAGGTCCTCATCCTCCAGGCCGTCCTCGGCCGCGCCGAGGAGCTCGGCCGGGCCCCCACCCGGCTGGAGGCCCGGAGGATGAAGGCGATGATCACCCGCTCCGACAACACCGCGGCCACCGACCTCTGGCTGGGTCTGTCGCGCGCCCGGCTGAAGCGGGTGCTGCGCGAGGCCGGTGCCCAGGACACCGTCCTCGGCCACGACCGCTACTGGGGCCTCACCCGGACCACCGCCCGGGACCAACTGGCCCTGCTCGCCGCGGTCTCCCGCCGTACCGAGGCCCTGACCCTGATGGGCCAGGTCGTCCGCGACCAGGCATGGGGCGTCACCGCGGGCGCGCCCCGCACGGTCGAGGTCCACCTCAAGAACGGCTGGCTGCGCCGCGCCACCCACGCCTGGCGCGTCCACAGCATCGGGATCGTCCGCCCGGCCGCTCCCGCCCCGGCCGCTCCCGCCCGGGACGCTCCCGCCCGGGACGCTCCCGCCCCGGACGCGACTGCCTCGGACCCGGCCGCCCCGGCCGCGGACCCGCCCACCCCCGCGATCGACTACCGGATCGCCCTGCTGAGCCACGACAACCGCACCATGCGGTACGGCGTCCGCACCCTGGAGGGGATCGCGCTCGCCGTGCACCGCAGACTGGGCGGCGGCCCGGCGGCCCGCGGCTTCACCCCGCCCGAGAAGATCAGCGGGATCCCGGACGGGAGCGTTCCGCACGACGCTCCGGGGCCGCCGTCGCGGGACCAGGCGGGGGACCGGACGCCCCTTCCCGCAGCCTCGCCCCCACCCCGTACAGCACGAGCCCGACGGCGAGCCCCGCGCCGGCCCCGAAGCAGGCCGTCGGAATGACGTCGAGGGGCGTCTCGATCCGGTCCCAGCCCCAGTACGAGGCCCGGCGCAGCACCCGGTGGACGACACCGGCGACGACGCAGCCACCGATCAGGCCGACCGCGACGAGCCGCCCGCGCCGGCCCGGCACCGGCACCCGGGCCGGCAGCTCCACCCCGGGGCCGGCGGACCGCAGCGCCCGCGCCGCGAACCGGACCAGCAGGCCGAGGGCCAGCGCCGAACCCCCGTACTGCGCGTACAGGTAGACCGGGAAGCCGGCCACGACGTCGCCGAGGAACGGGACGGCCCGGGTGCCCCAGCGGTCCAGGTGGGTGAAGGAGTCCCACACCACGTGGGTCGTGGAGCCGAGCACCGCGGAGAGGAAGAACCAGCCGACGAGCGCCGCCGTGTGCCGGTCGCGCCAAGGGCGGCCCCGGACCAGCCCGTACACCCGCCCGCGCCACCGGGCGGGCAGCAGCGCCACGAGCGGCTCACGGACGGTCAGCCACAGGCCGACGAGCACGGCGGTGATCAGCACGTCGGCCGTGACGATCCCGACGGGGGAGTGGGTGACGTCCCCGAGGACCATCGCCCCCGGGGCCGCGGTGGCGGCGAAGTAGGTCATGTCGGGGGCGAAGGAGCCCGCGACCAGCGCGGAGGCGACCAGCGGACCGCGCGCGGTCCCGTTCCGGCGCAGCCCGGGCAGCACGGCAGCGGCATGACTCAGCGTGAACGGCAACGGGAGGTCCCCTCGCTTGCGGTGGCGACGGCCGGAGTGCGGGAGCGGCCGCAGTGCAAGAGGGCCCCGGACCTCCCGGCGGTTCCCTCACCCACCGCACCGGACGACGGCGAGCGGAACAAGGACCAGAGGTGACGAAACCGTGAAACACGGTCAGACGCCGGTGCCCGGCGGTCTCGAGTTGGCATAGGGTCGCCTGGGGTCACGCGCGGGGAGCGTGGGGCCGGAGTCGACGGGGAGGGGACCACGGGTATGGCAGCGCACATCGGTCATCGGCTGCGCAAGGGGGCCACGAGCGGCGTGGTGGTGGCCGCGGCGGTCGCCGCGCTCGCCGCCTCGCAGGCGCCGGAGGCCGCGCCGCCCGCGGACAACGCCAACGGGGACCACGCCATCGGAGCCGGCGACACCGCGCCGCCGTCGGGTGACGGCTCCGCGACCGGCGATTCCCCCTACTTCACCGAACTGCCGCCGCTGCACACGCCGAACAAGCCCGGCGCGGGCACCGACCTGCCGGTGATCACCGGGCCCGCCGAGGCCGGCATACCCGCGTCCGTCCTCGCCGCGTACAAGCGGGCCGAGCAGTCGATCCGCTCGACCGCCCCCGGCTGCAACCTGCCCTGGCAGCTGCTCGCCGGCATCGGCAAGGTCGAGTCCGGACAGGCGCGCGGCGGCCGGGTCGACGCCAACGGCACGACCCTCTCGCCGATCCTCGGCCCCGTTCTCAACGGCGTCGGTTTCGCGAACATCTCCGACACCGACGACGGTGCCTACGACGGCGACAAGATCCACGACCGCGCCGTCGGCCCGATGCAGTTCATCCCGTCGACCTGGGCGACCTGGGGTCAGGACGCCAACAGCGACGGCAAGAAGGACCCGAACAACATCTACGACGCCGCGCAGGCCGCCGGCCTCTACCTCTGCGCGAACGACCGCAACCTCGCGCTCAAGGCCGACCTCGACCGGGCGATCCTCAGCTACAACCGCTCGACGGAGTACCTGAACCTGGTCATGTCCTGGGTCACGTACTACCAGCGCGGCACCCACCAGATCCCGGACGGCACGGGCGTGATCCCGGTCGACCGCAGCGACGACCCGGGCCGGGGCAACCGTCCCACCGCGCCGCTCTCGCCCGCCCCGACGACTCCGGCGCCGACGCCGGGCACCCCGACGCCGAAGCCGTCGCAGACCCACCCCGGCACGGTCACGCCCCCGACCGTCCCGACCAAGCCCCCGGTCACCCCGCCCGCCGTCACACCGGCCGGCAAGGTCACGCGGCTCACGATCGTGGCCAACGGGAGGCTGACCACCACCACCGGCAGCGACTTCACGGGATCCCCCCGGGTCGCGGCGCTCGACGCCTCGGGCAAGCCGGTCGCCGGGGTCGCCGTCCGCTTCGAGATCGCCGGGACCACCGACTCCCGCTTCGCCGGCGGCGCGAGGTCCGTCACCGTCACCACCGGCTCGGCCGGCCTCGCCACCGCTCCCGCCCTCCGGGCCGGAGAGCAGACGGGGTCGTTCACCGTGCGCGCCACCGTCGTGGGACGCACCCTGGCCGCGGCCGACTTCGCCGCGACCGTCACGGAACGCCAGGCGGACACCCTCACCCGGGTCGGCGAGGACTCCCTGTCGGCCGCCACCGGCACCGCCTTCGCCCAGCAGGTCCAGGTGAAGGCCACCGACAAGGGCGCCCTCGCCCCCGGCGTACGCGTCACCGCGGTGATCGTCACCTCGAAGACGGAGCCCACCGAGAGCACCGAGGGCCCGTACTTCAAGCAGGGCGACGAGGTCGTCCGCACCGTCACCCTCACGACCGGTGTCGACGGACTGCTCACCCTCGCCCCGGGCACGCTGCTCGCCGGCGACAAGGCGGGCCCGTTCTACCTGCGGCTGACCACACCCGGCGGCGGCAGCGTCTTCGTCGACCTCACGGTCACGGCGCCTCCGACGCCGGAACCCACGCCGGAGCCGACGCCCTCCGGCACGGGATCGCCCGAGGCCACCCCCTCCGCCACCTCCTCTCCCACGGCCTGACCCCCGGGCGAACCGCCTTCCGCGCCGCCCCGCCGTCCCCACCGGACGGCGGGGCGGCGCTCCGCGTTACCCGGGTGCAACGTGTTCTCATCTCGCGGTCGCGTTGCTACGGTGCCCCCGCCCTGACGACGTATCAGATCGCACCCCGGGAGGCCGACCATGCGTGCCCTCGTCGCCGCCGCCATCGGACTCGCCCCAGTCCTCCTCTTCGTCCTGCTCGTCTCCCTGGTCGATCTGCCGCCCGACGGCCCCACCTCGCCCAAGCCGCTGCTCACCGCCGATCCCGGCCCCAAGAAGTAGAGGGGGCGACCGTGCGCCGCCGAGCCAGCCTCGTCCTGCTCGCCCTTGCCGTCTTCTGCGCCGCGATGGCTCCGGTCCTGCGCTGGTACGCCTTCCCCCGCCTGGCGAAGATCCCGCCGAACCAGTACCAGGAGACCGTCCTGGAGGCCCGGCCCGCGACCCTCCTCAACTACTCCACGCTCCAGGCCGAGAAGGTCGACAAGATCACGATCGTCCAGACCCTCAAGGGCAACGTGGAGGAGTCGCGGCGGATCGAACGCGACGCCGGACGCGACGTCGTCGTCTGGGACTCCCTCTCCTACGTCATGGGCCCCGACGGCAAGATGGTGTCCCGGATCCCCGAGCGGTACATCTTCGACGCCCACACCCAGGCCCCCGTGCACGCCACCGGCGAGACGGTCGACGGCGACCCGGTCCGGCGCGAGGGCATCGAGTTCAAGTGGCCCTTCCTCACCGAGAAGCGGGACTACCAGTACTTCGACGCCCAGACCCGCACCGCGGCCCCCATCCACTACAAGGGCACCCGCACCTTCCGGGGCATGGAGGTCTACTACTTCGAGCAGACCATCCCCTGGACCAAGGTGCCCATGCCCAAGGCCATGCCGGTCAAGGGCATCACGCCGAAGATCCTCGCCGACTCGGGCCTCACCCGCTGGTACACGACCAAGCGCATGTTCTGGATCGAGCCGGTCACCGGGGCTCCCGTCAACGGCGAGGAGATCCACAAGGAGGAGCTCCGCAACGCCAAGGCACTGATGGGCCGGGACACCCTCACCGTCTTCGAGGGGCACGTGAAGATGCGCGAGGACTACATCGAGAGCATCGGCGAGCTGGTCTCCTCCAACCGCCTCACCGTGCTGCTGCTCGTCTCCTACATCCCCTGGAGCCTCACCGCCCTGGCCCTGGCCCTCCTCGCCCTCGCCCTCTGGCTGGAGGCCCGGTCCCGCCGCCCGGCACCGGAGCCCGCCGCCGCCCCGGTCACCGCTCCCGTCTGAGCCGGGCGCTCGTGTGCCGGGTCGGCTCCGCCGCCGACGGGTCCTCCGGCCACGGGTGCTTCGGATACCGCCCCCGCAGCTCCGCCCGCACCGCGCGGTAGCCCTCCCGCCAGAACGACGCCAGGTCCGCGGTCACGGCCGCGGGCCGGCCGGCGGGGGAGAGCAGATGGACCAGCACCGGGACGCCCGCCACCCGGGGCGTCTCGGCGAGACCGAACATCTCCTGGAGCTTCACCGCGAGCACCGGCCGCCCGTCGCCGTAGTCGACCCGGATGCGCGAACCGCTCGGCACCTCGATCCGCTCCGGCGCCAGCTCGTCCAGCCGGCCCGCCTCGCCCGAGGCCCATGGCAGCAGCCGCCGCAGCGCCTCGCCCGCGTCGATCCGCCCCAGATCCGCGCGGCGCGCCGCCCGCGACAGCTCCGGCTCCAGCCACTCCGCGGCCCGGTCGACCAGCGGCCCGTCCGCCACGTCCGGCCAGGGTTCCCCCAGCTCCCGGTGGAGGAAGGCGAGCCGCTCCCGCAGCTCCCCGGCCTCCCGGCCCCACCGCAGCAGTCCGAGGCCCTCTCCCCGCAGACCGTCGAGCAGCGCCTCCCGCACGAGCTCCGGCGCGGCGCCGGCCCCGAGCGGCCGGACGGTCAGCTCGACCGCGCCCAGCCGGTCCACCGAGCGCGCCACCACGTCCCCGTCCTCCCAGTGGACCTCCTCGCCGGTGGACCGCAGATGCCCGGCCGCCCGCCGGGCCACGGACTCGTCCACCACGGCCGCGAGCCGGACCCGCGCCGTCGCGTCCCGCGCCGTACGGTCCGCCACCGCCACGGCCAGCCACGGCGTGGCCCGCAGCGCCGAGCCCTCGGCGATCCGCGCCCCGCTCCCCGAGACCATCAGATAGCCGCCCTGCTCCCGGGCCCTGGCGACCCGCTCCGGGAACGCCAGGGCCGTCACCAGCCCGGCGACGACATCCTCGCCCTCCCCGAGGGAGTCCCCCGGGGACTCCCTGAACGGCTGCCGCCCGGAGCCCCCGCTCCCGGCTCCCGCCTCGCCGGCCGACCGCTCCAGGCGCCGCGCCTCGGCCTTCCATCGCGCCCCGTACCCGTCGGAACCCCGGCGGGCCGCACGCCAGGCCGCCGCCAGGTCGTCCCCGTAGTCGCGCGGCGGCTCCTCGCTGAGCAGCGCCACCACCTCCGCCGCCCGGCGGACCCCGACCTCCGCCGCACCGTCCAGCAGGGCACGGCCCAGCCGGGGGTGCAGCCCCAGCCGGGAGAGCCGGACACCCCGCTCGGTGGCCCGCCCGGCCCCGTCCACCGCCCCGATCGACTCCAGGACCGCGCGGGCCGCCGCCATCGCCCCGGCGGGCGGCGCGTCGAGCAGCGCGAGGCCCGCCGCCGCCGGGTCGCCCCAGCACGCGGCCCGCAGCGCGAAGTCCGCCAGGTCGGCGATCCTGATCTCGGGTGACGGGTACCGGGCCCGGCCGCCGTCCTCCGCCTCGGACCAGCAGCGGTACACCACGCCGGGCGCCTCGCGGCCGGAGCGCCCCGCCCGCTGGGTCGCCGCGGCCGTCGACACCGGCACCGTCGCCAGCGAGCCGAGCCCCCGCGCGTGGTCCATCCGCGGCTCCCGCGCGAGCCCTGAGTCCACGACGATCCGCACGCCCGGCACCGTCAGGCTGGACTCCGCCACGGACGTCGAGAGCACCACCCGTCGCGGCCCGCCCGGCCCGGTGCCCCGCAGTACCGCGTCCTGCACCGCCGTCGGCGCCCGGCCGTGCAGCTGGAGCACCTCGGCGTCCAGGCCGGCCAGCAGCCCCGCCGTCCGCGCGATCTCCCCCGTGCCCGGCAGGAAACAGAGGACGTCGCCCTCGTGCCGCTCCATGGCCAGCCGCACGGTGGCCGCCACGTGACGCAGCAGCGCCGGGTCCACCCAGGTGCCGTGTGCGGGCCTGACCCCGGCGGGAGGCGCGGCGAACCGGACCGCGTATCCGTGCCCCTCGCCCTTGCTCCACACGATCGGCGCGGGCCCGCCGCCCTCCACCGCGGTGAGCAGCTGGGCCCACGCCTCCGCGTCGCCGGTCGCCGAGGCCGCGATCAGTTTCAGTTCCGGCCGCAGCGTCGCCCGTACGTCGACGAGGAAGGCCATGGCGGTGTCGGCGTCCAGGTGCCGTTCGTGGCACTCGTCGAGCAGGACCACGTCCACGCCCGCCAGCTCCGGGTCGCGCTGGAGCCGCTGGAGGAGGATGCCCGTGGTGACCACCTCGATCCGGGTCGAGGGCCCGGTCCGCCGCTCGCCGCGCACGGAGAAGCCGACCGCGCCGCCCACCTCCTCGCCGAGCAGCCACGCCATCCGCCGGGCCGCCGCCCGCACCGCCATCCGGCGCGGCTCGGCCACCAGCACCCGCCGCTCCGGTCCGTCCCCTATGAGCCCGGCCAGCGCCGGCGGCACCAGCGTCGTCTTGCCGGTGCCGGGCGGAGCGGACAGCACCGCCGAGCCGCGCTCCGCGAGCGCGGCGAGCAGCTCGGGGACGGCATGGCGGACGGGGAGACGGTCGAGTGCGTCGTGTCGGATCACGCGTTCAGTCTCGTACGTGGAGAACGAGAGGTGGGCCCCGTTGTCCACAGGGCCCACCCGGTCATACGACTGATACGACTATTCGCTCCGCGGGAACGCCCGCATCCCCGCGAGCGCGACCCGCCTGCCCGTGGGAACGCCCGCCTGCCCGCGACCGCGACCCACCTGCCCGCGACCGCGAGACCGCTCCGCTACTCCGCGCGCTCGCACACGAAGATCGCCGTGCCCGGGATCAGGTTCCCCCGCAGCGGGGACCAGCCGCCCCACTCCTGGTCGTTCCACGCCGGCCACTCCGGCTCGACCAGGTCCAGCAGGCGGAAGCCGCCGGCCACCACGTCCCGCACCCGGTCCCCGATCGTCCGGTGGTGCTCCACGTACACGGCCCGGCCCTGCTCGTCCTGCTCGACGTAGGGCGTGCGGTCGAAGTAGGAGGCCGCCACCGAGAGGCCCTCCGGCCCCGGCTCGTCCGGGAACGCCCAGCGGATCGGGTGCGTCACCGAGAACACCCAGCGGCCACCGGGCCGCAGCACCCGGCGCACCTCGCGGAAGACCCGTACCGGATCGGCGACGAACGGCACCGCGCCGTACGCCGAGCAGGCCAGGTCGAAGGAGCCGTCCCGGAAGGGCAGCGCCCCCGCGTCGGCCTCCACCAGCGGCACGTCGCCCCCGATCCGCAGCGCGTGCTGGAGCTGGCGGTGCGAGAGGTCGAGCGCGACCGGCCGCGCCCCCTGCTCCGCCAGCCACCGCGAACACTGCGCCGCGCCCGCGCCGATCTCCAGGACGGTGAGGCCCTTCAGCGACGAGGCCGGACCCAGGAACCCGGCCTCGGCCTCGTCGAGCCCCTCGGGACCCCACACGAACCGGTCGTCACCGAGGAAGGAACCGTGGTCGCTCTGGTACTCGTCGGCATTCCGGTCCCACCAGCCACGACTGGCCCGGCTGCTCTCCGCGTCCCCCGCGTCACGCCGGGTCGCCTCGGCCTCGTCCTCGGTCGCGTCTTCGTGTTCGTACTCTTGGTTCATCTCGCCCGCCGATGTAGTTTGCGCTCAGTGCCGCGGTGCGGCCGACCCCGCCGATGCGGCGTGGGAGGCATGAGTTGCGCCGGAATTGCGGCGTTCTGCCCCGGGTGCGCGCTTCGCGCATTGACCCTGTCCGGCTGCCCCCGTATGCTAAAGGTTGCGCTGCGGGCCTGCGCGCCTCAGACGGAGCAGGCCGCGCTCGTACCTGGTTTATGTCCCCTCGGTTTTCGAGGCTTCCCCCGTTCGCGGGCGGGTGCCTCATTGGCTGTCCGGCTTCTTGGTGCGATACGGGCTCTCGGCGTAGCAGTACCTACGACTTTCTGTCCGTAACCGGAGCCCTTTCCCACATGACGAGCAGCACCGAGACCACCGCCACCAGCACCACCCCGCAGGTTGCGGTCAACGACATCGGTAACGAGGAAGCCTTCCTCGCCGCGATCGACGAGACGATCAAGTACTTCAACGACGGCGACATCGTCGACGGCGTCATCGTGAAGGTCGACCGGGACGAGGTCCTGCTCGACATCGGTTACAAGACCGAAGGCGTCATCCCGAGCCGCGAGCTCTCGATCAAGCACGACGTCGACCCGAACGAGGTCGTCAAGGTCGGCGACGAGATCGAGGCCCTGGTCCTCCAGAAGGAGGACAAGGAAGGCCGCCTGATCCTCTCGAAGAAGCGTGCCCAGTACGAGCGCGCCTGGGGCACCATCGAGAAGATCAAGGAAGAGGACGGCATCGTCACCGGCACCGTCATCGAGGTTGTCAAGGGTGGTCTCATCCTCGACATCGGCCTCCGTGGCTTCCTGCCGGCTTCCCTCGTCGAGATGCGTCGCGTCCGCGACCTCCAGCCCTACGTGGGCAAGGAGCTCGAGGCGAAGATCATCGAGCTGGACAAGAACCGCAACAACGTGGTCCTGTCCCGCCGTGCCTGGCTCGAGCAGACCCAGTCCGAGGTTCGCCAGACCTTCCTCACGACCCTCCAGAAGGGTCAGGTCCGCTCCGGCGTCGTGTCCTCGATCGTCAACTTCGGTGCCTTCGTGGACCTGGGTGGCGTCGACGGCCTCGTGCACGTCTCCGAGCTGTCCTGGAAGCACATCGACCACCCCTCCGAGGTTGTCGAGGTCGGCCAGGAGGTCACCGTCGAGGTTCTCGACGTCGACATGGACCGCGAGCGTGTCTCCCTGTCGCTGAAGGCGACGCAGGAGGACCCGTGGCAGCAGTTCGCCCGGACCCACCAGATCGGTCAGGTCGTCCCGGGTAAGGTCACCAAGCTGGTTCCGTTCGGTGCGTTCGTCCGCGTGGACGAGGGCATCGAGGGTCTGGTCCACATCTCCGAGCTGGCCGAGCGCCACGTGGAGATCCCGGAGCAGGTCGTCCAGGTCAACGACGAGATCTTCGTCAAGGTCATCGACATCGACCTCGAGCGTCGTCGCATCAGCCTCTCGCTGAAGCAGGCCAACGAGTCCTTCGGTGCCGACCCGGCCTCGGTCGAGTTCGACCCGACCCTGTACGGCATGGCCGCGTCCTACGACGACCAGGGCAACTACATCTACCCCGAGGGCTTCGACCCCGAGACCAACGACTGGCTCGAGGGCTTCGAGACCCAGCGCGAGGCGTGGGAGACCCAGTACGCCGAGGCGCAGGCTCGCTTCGAGCAGCACCAGGCTCAGGTCATCAAGTCCCGCGAGGCCGACGAGGCCGCCGCTGCCGAGGGTGCTGCCGCCCCGGCCGCCGGCAACGCCGGTGCGGGCATCTCGGGTGGTTCGTACTCCTCGGAGTCGGACGACAACTCCGGCGCCCTGGCGTCGGACGAGGCGCTTGCCGCCCTGCGCGAGAAGCTGGCCGGCGGCCAGAGCTGAACAGGCTCTCCGCTGAGCGCTAGCCGCTAGCGAATCGAGGCCCGTTCCCCTTCGGGGGAGCGGGCCTCGGTCGTTTTCCGGCGCCGTGCCGGGTCAGGGGGTGACGGCGATGTTCGTCAGGCCGTTCCCGCCGGTCACCGTGTTCGAGGCGTACACCGTGGTCGTACAGGTGCCGCTCTGGTGGGCGACGTTGATCGCGAGCCGCTGGGGGCCGGTCGCGCCCGTGAGGTTCGAGCGGTTGCCCCGGAAGACCGTGCCGCAGCCCCAGCCGCTCTGCTGGCTGTGGGTCTCGAAGCCGTTGTTCGTCGTGTTCACGCCGGTGTTGTCCTCCACGAGGACGCCGTTGCCCTTCACGTCGACCCAGGAGTCGTCGTAGTTGGCGCCGGTCAGCCCGCGCCCGTCGAAGGTGTTGCCGACGATCCGCGCCCCGGTGGTGCCCTCCTTGATGTCGACGCTCTCGCCGCCGACGTCCGGCCCGATGACGTTGTTCAGGATCTGCGCGTTGTCGCTCCGGTCTGTGAGGGTGTTGGCGGTGCCGACGTACACCCCCTCGCCCATGCCCCGCCCGTCGTTCCCGGTGTCGTAGATCCGCGAGTTCCTCAGGACGCCGTTCCTGCTGGAGTTGCGGAAGTGCACGCCCTCCATGTCCAGGTCGTGCACGGTCACGCCGTCGATCACCACGTCGTTCGCGGAGTCCGCCATGATCCCCTTCTGGCCGCCGGTCACGGTGATCCCCGCGACCGTCCAGTACGAGGCGCCGTTGAGGTGCAGCCCGTAGCCGCCGCCGGCCGTCAGGACCGCCCGCGAGGAGCCGGTCAGCGTGATCCGGGCCGTCGCGGTGCCCGGGACGGTGGCCTTGAAGTTCCCGGTGTACGTGCCGTCCGCGAGGTGGATCGTGTCGCCGGGGCGGGCGGCCGCGAGGGCCGTCTTGAGCTGCGCGGCGGTCGACACCTCGACCGTGGCCGCCGCGGCGGGCGTGGTGACGAGGGGGACGGCGAGCAGAGCCGGGAGCAGGGGGAGGAGCAGCGTTCGGGTGCGCATGGGGATGCCTTCCGGACGGGAACGAGGGGGAGTTCCTGTATGTGCACGATGGTCGGGATGCTGAACGCGATGCTGTCCCGAGACGGTAGGGAGAGGTCGTGGTCATGTCAAGGTCTGGACCAGTGGTCGACGGGTGGCTCCTGGCCCGGAACTCCGCCGGAAGATCGCCCGGTGCGGGAATGGCCGTGCCGCACACGGCGTTTCCAGAGAGAACACGAGGAGGAGCGGTAATCGTGCTTGATCCCCAGGATTTGTACGAATGGGACGCGAAGGGCCTGGCGGTCGTCGACTTGGCCCTGGCGCAGGAGTCGGCCGGGCTGGTCATGCTGTACCACTTCGACGGCTACATCGACGCGGGTGAGACCGGCGAGCAGATCGTCGACGGCCTGCTCGACACCCTTCCGCACCAGCTGGTGGCCCGCTTCGACCACGACCGGCTCGTGGACTACCGCGCGCGCCGCCCGCTGCTCACGTTCCGGCGCGACCGCTGGACCGCGTACGAGACGCCGACCATCGAGGTCCGCCTCGTCCAGGACGCCACCGGCGCCCCCTTCCTCGTCCTGTCGGGCCCCGAGCCCGACGTGGAGTGGGAGCGGTTCGCCGCCGCCGTCGGGCAGGTGGTCGAGCGCCTCGGCGTCCGTCTCTCCGTCAACTTCCACGGCATCCCCATGGGCGTGCCGCACACCCGCCCCGTCGGCCTCACCCCGCACGGCAACCGCACCGACCTCATGCCCGGGCACCGCAGCCCCTTCGACGAGGCCCAGGTCCCCGGCAGCGCCGAATCCCTCGTCGAGTACCGCCTCACCGAGGCCGGACACGACACCCTCGGCGTCGCCGCGCACGTCCCGCACTACGTGGCCCGCTCCTCGTACCCGGACGCGGCCCTGACCGTCCTGGAGGCCGTCACTGCCGCCACGGGCCTCGTCCTCCCCGCCGTCGCCCACTCCCTGCGGACCGAGGCCCGTCGTACCCAGACCGAGATCGACCGCCAGATCGGCGAGGGCGACGAGGAGCTGGTCGCGCTCGTACAGGGCCTTGAGCACCAGTACGACGCGGCGGCCGGCGCCGAGACGCGGGGCAGCCTCGTCGCCGAGCCGGTCGAGCTGCCGTCGGCGGACGAGCTGGGCCGCGAGTTCGAGCGCTTCCTCGCCGAGCGGGAGGGCGACGCGTAGCCCTCCGGGCGCAGGCCCTAAGCTGCCGCTCATGCTGAAGGTGGGCCTGACCGGCGGGATCGGCGCCGGCAAGAGCGAAGTGTCGCGGCTGCTCGTCTCGTACGGAGCCGTGCTGATCGACGCGGACCGGATCGCCCGCGAGGTCGTCGAACCCGGGACACCGGGGCTCGCCGCCGTCGTCGAGGCGTTCGGGGAGGGAGTCCTCACCGAGGAGGGGGCGCTCGACCGGCCGAGACTCGGCTCCATCGTGTTCGCCGACCCCGAGCGGCTGGCCACCCTCAACGCGATCGTCCACCCCCTGGTCGGGGCCCGGTCGGCGGAGCTGGAGAGCCGGGCCGTCGCCGGGGACGTCGTCGTCCACGACGTGCCCCTGCTCACCGAGAACGGCCTCGCGCCGCTGTACGACCTGGTCGTGGTCGTCGACGCGGCTCCGGAGACCCAGCTCGACCGGCTGGTACGGCTCCGGGGCATGGTCGAGCCCGAGGCCAGGGCCCGCATGGCCGCCCAGGCCACGCGCGAGCGCCGGCTGGCCGTCGCCGACCTGGTGATCGACAACGACGGACCCCTGGACGCCCTCGAACCGCAGGTCCGGAAGGTCTGGGACGAACTGGAGCGCCGCGCCGCGGCCCCCGCCCAGGGCGACTAGCCGTACCGCCGGGCGGAATGCGGTCGCCGGGTCCGGTGTTCAACCACCGGATCGAGGGGAAGGATGTCATCGTGGCCGACAGGAACCCGGAAACGCACGTGATCGACTTCCGCGCCGCCGAGCACCTGCTGGCCGCGCGGGACCCCCGTGGCGCCGTGAAGCTGCTGGACTCGGTGATCGCCGCCCATCCCGAGAACACGGCCGCGCGCCTGCTGCGCGCCCGCGCGTTCTTCGCGGCCGCCCAGCTGCGACCGGCACAGCTGGAGTTCGAGCTGGTCCTGGAGCGCGAGCCGGACAACGCGTTCGCCCACTTCGCGCTGGCCCGCACCTTCGAGCGCTCCGGGCAGACCGCCCAGGCCACCCGGCACTTCCGCCTCGCCGCCGCGCTCGACCCGAAGCCCGAGTACCTCCAGGCCGCGGGTTTCGACACCAGGAACTGACCGGGAAACCGTCGGCACGGGGGCGGCTCAGCGCTTCGGCGCGCCGTGATCGGGTTCGTACGGTGGGATGTCCCGGCCCGGCTGCCAGTGCGGGCCCTGGTGGAGGTGGCGCGTCACCATCGTCAGGTCGACCACGACCACGAGGAACAGCACCCCGCAGGCCGCGGCCCAGCCCGGGCGGCCCACCAGCGAGAACACGGTCGTGCCGAAGGCCGCCCAGAGCAGTCCCCACACACTCAGCCAGAACCGCAGCCGCAGCGCGCTGCGCGCGGTCGTCGGCTCGTTGCCGCTCCGCATGACGGTCACATCCCCGGTCCGGGTCCCCGAGGGGTACCACCAGCATGTACCCGTGGCGGGGGAATGTGAACGGGGACGGCGGACCCTGGGGTCTGTCGTCACCTTCCCGTCTGCCGGGCGACGACGGGAAGGTGACGACAGGCCCTAGTGGACGACGGTGAAGCTGCGCCAGGGCAGGGTGCCGGGTGCGATCTGGTCGCCGGTGTTGGTGGGCAGGTAGGTGGACATCTCTCCCTGGCAGTCGCGGGTCCGGTAGAGCACGATGTCGAGCAGGGTGTTGTTCTCGATCTTGGTCACTCCGGACGGCGCCAGCCGGTGGCAGCCGTTCACCGAGGGGCTCGTCACGGTCACCAGCAGATCGCGTTCCGTCTCGTACGTCAGGGTGCCCACGGCGCTGCGGCCGAGGCCCGAGCAGCCGGCGACGGCGAGAGTGAGCAGCACGGCCCCGGTGGCGGTCGTGAGACGCCGGCGTACGGACATGGCGGTTCCTCTTCTGTCGTGTCGTGTCGTGTCGAGTCAGGTCGGGTCGTGTCAGGTCGTGTCGCGCCGTACCGGGAGGGACGGAGGCGCCTCGGACCCACGCGGACGCGGGCACCTCGGAGTCACCCCGGTCCAGGCCACCATGCCGCCCGGGGGAACCCTTGTCATCCGCTGATGGGCCGCCCGGGGGAACCGCCTGACGGCCGTTGTCAGACCTCACCCGTAAGGTCGGAGTCCAGTCGGGTTCACGTCGTACAGCGGGAGGAGGGCAGAGCCGTGACACACACCTGGACGACCAGCGCCGCCGTCTTCCTGCCCGCGGCCCTTCCCCGGGAGGGCCGGGTCGCCTTCTGGGCGCCCGACGGCGGGACACTGCCGGAGGCCGGGGAGAGCGGCGCGGAGCGGGTCGAGCTGACCGTCGCCCGCCGGCACGGCGGCGGAGCCCGGGGCCTTGCCGTGCCGGCGCTCGCCCTGCCGGTCGAGGCCGCCCTGCCCCACCTGGTCGTGGCCCGCCACCATCCCGCGGCCCACCCCGCCACCGCCGGCTGGGGAGCGGCCGCGCTGCACGCCCTGCACCTGGCCGCCCGCGGACGGCTGCTGCCGGGCCTCACCGCGGACGACCTGGACGCCTGGCGGGCCGGGCCCCTGGACGCCGACGACATCGCCCATCTGCGGGCCGTCGCCGCCGCCCTGCCGTACGAGGCGTACGCGGTGCCCGTGCCGGGGCGCGGCGCGCTGCGGCTGCCCGAACCGGAGGCCCTCGTGCGTGCCTTCCTCGACGCCGTCGCCGACACCCTGCCCCGCACCCCGGCCGCCGCCCACGCGGTCGGCGCGCCGTTCGCGGCCCGCGCGCCCCAGCATCTGCCCCGCGCGCGTGCCTGGGCCGCCGAGGCGGCGGCCGGGATGGACGCGGGGGTGCGGGTCTCGCTCCGCCTCGACTTCTCGGGGTTCGAACTCTTCGACATCGCCCAGGACGAGGACGGCGACGAGCGGCACGCCGCCGCCGCGCTGCTGCAGATCCACAGCCTCGCCGACCCCACCCTCGTCATCGACGCCACGGACCTGTGGGCGGGCGACGGCGAGCACTTCGGGCCCCGCGCCCGCATCGACGCCGTCCTCGCCCTGCGCCGCGCCGCCCGCGTCTGGCCACCGCTCGCCCGGCTCCTGGAGCGGGACGTGCCCGACGTCCTCGCGGTCACCGAGAACGAGCTGTACGAGCTGCTCGGCCCCGCCGCCGCCCGGCTCGCCGACGCCGGAGTCGCCCTCCACTGGCCGCGCGAACTCGCCCGCTCCCTCAGCGCCTCCGCCGTCGTCAGGCCCGCCCAGGCCGCGCCCGGCTCCGCGACCGACGGCACCTCCTTCTTCGACAGCGAGGAGCTGCTGCGGTTCAACTGGCAGCTCGCCCTCGACGGCGATCCGCTCACCGAGCGCGAGATGGACCTCCTGGCCGAGTCCCACCGGCCCATCGTGCGGCTGCGCGACCAGTGGGTCGTCGTCGACCCCGCGCTCGTCCGCAAGGCGCGCAAGCGGGAACTCGGCCTGCTCGAACCGGTCGACGCCCTCTCCGTCGCCCTCACCGGCACCGCCGAAGTGGACGGCGAGACCGTCCCCGCCGTCCCCGTCGGGGCGCTCGCCGCGCTCCGCGACCGGCTCCTGGCCGGCCCCGAGGACGTGCAGGCCCCGCCCGGCCTCACCGCCACCCTGCGCGACTACCAGCTCCGCGGCCTGGCCTGGCTGGACCTGATGACCTCGCTCGGCCTCGGCGGCTGCCTCGCCGACGACATGGGCCTCGGCAAGACCGTCACCCTCATCGCCCTCCATCTGCGCCGCGCCCGCCGCGCCCCCACCCTCGTGGTCTGCCCGGCGTCCCTGCTCGGCAACTGGCAGCGGGAGGTACGGAAGTTCGCCCCGGACGTACCCGTCCGGAGGTTCCACGGTGCCGACCGCGACCTGACCGGGACCGAGGGCGGCTTCGTCCTCACCACCTACGGCACCCTGCGGACCAGCGCCGCCGAACTGGCCGGACGGGAGTGGGGGATGGTCGTCGCCGACGAGGCGCAGCACGTCAAGAACCCGTTCTCCGCGACGGCCAGGGCGCTGCGCGAGATCCCCGCCCCCGCCCGGGTCGCCCTGACCGGCACCCCCGTGGAGAACAACCTCTCCGAACTCTGGGCGCTCCTCGACTGGACCACCCCCGGCCTGCTCGGCCCGCTCAAGGCGTTCCGCGCCCGCCACGCCAGGGCCGTGGAGAACCACGAGGAGATCGAGCACGAGCAGGCCGTCGAGCGGCTCGCCCGGCTCGTGCGGCCCTTCCTGCTGCGCCGGCGCAAGTCCGACCCCGGCATCGTGCCCGAGCTGCCGCCCAAGACGGAGTCCGACCACCCCGTCTCCCTCACCCGGGAACAGGCATCGCTGTACGAGGCGATCGTCCGCGAGACCATGGCGCAGATCGAGGCCGCCGAGGGCATGGCCCGCCGCGGCCTCGTCATGAAGCTGCTGACCTCCCTCAAGCAGATCTGCAACCACCCCGCCCAGTACCTCAAGGAACAGGCTCCGCGCGGCACCGGCACCGCCCGGCTCGCGGGGCGCTCGGGGAAGCTCGCCCTGCTCGACGAACTCCTCGACACGATCCTCGCCGAGGACGGCTCCGTGCTCGTCTTCACCCAGTACGTGTCCATGGCGCGGCTCCTCGCCGACCATCTGGCCGCGCGCGGCGTCCCGGCCCAACTGCTCCACGGCGGCACCCCGGTGGCCGAGCGGGAGCGGATGGTCGACCGCTTCCAGGCCGGTGAGGTTCCCGTCTTCCTGCTCTCCCTGAAGGCCGCGGGCACCGGCCTCAACCTCACCCGGGCCGGCCACGTCGTCCACTACGACCGCTGGTGGAACCCGGCCGTCGAGGAACAGGCGACCGACCGGGCCTACCGCATCGGGCAGACCCAGCCGGTGCAGGTGCACCGGCTCGTCGCCGAGGGCACGGTCGAGGACCGCATCGCCGAGATGCTCCGGGCCAAGCGGGCCCTGGCGGACGCCGTCCTCGGCTCCGGCGAGGTCGCCCTCACCGAACTGACCGACCGCGAACTGGCCGACCTGGTGTCCCTGAGGAGGCCCGCGTGAACCACGCCAGGGGCGCGCGCGGAGCCGCCCCCCGCCACGACGACCGCCGCCGCAGCTTCCCGCAGGTCGCCCCCCGCGGGGCGCCCGACGGCCGGTTTGCCGCCACCTGGTGGGGAAACGCCTGGGTCGAGGCCCTGGAGGACGCCGCGCTCGACGCGGCCCGCCTCGCCCGCGGCAAGGCGTACGCCGGGCGCGGGCACGTCGACGCGATCACGGTCACCCCCGGCCGGGTCGTCGCCTACGTCCACGGCAGCCGGCCCCGCCCGTACCGCACCGAGATCCGGATGCGGACGCTCGGCGACGACGGCTGGGAGCGGTTCCTCGACGAGGCCGCCGCACGCCCCGACCACATCGCCGCCCTCCTCGACAAGGACGTGCCGCACGCCCTGGAGGCGGTCACCGGACTGCTGCCCGCGCCGGGTGACCTGGTCCCCGACTGCTCCTGCCCCGACGACGGCTACCCCTGCAAGCACGCCGCCGCCCTCTGCTATCAGGCCGCCCGGATCCTCGACGAGGACCCCTTCGTCCTCTTCCTGATGCGCGGCCGGGGCGAGCAGGAGCTCCTCGCCGAGCTCACCCGGCGCAACGCGGCCATGTCGGCCGCCGAGACCACCGCCGCCGCGCCCCCGATGCCGACGGTCCTCGCCCGTATCGCGATTCCTCCGGCCGCCGGGGCCTGGCTCCCGCCGCTGCCCCCCGAGCTGCCGGTCCCGGACCGGCCCGGCCGGCCGGCCGTCTTCCCGCCGGACCCCGACGCCCCCGATCCGCTCGCCCTCGAACTCCTCGCCGGCGAGGCCGCCGCCCGCGCCCACGGCTTCCTCGCCACCGGGCGCGACCCGGTCGCCGCCCTCACCCCCTGGCAGGACGCGGTCCGGCTGGCCGCGGCGCACCCCGGGTCCGGGCTCACCGCATCGACCCGCGCGCTCTACCGCGACCTGGCGTACGCGCTGGACCGCAGCCCGACCGACCTCGCCCGCGCCGTCGCCGCCTGGCGGCAGGGCGGCGCCGCCGGCCTCGCGGTCCTGGAGGAGCCGTGGGACCCGCCGGCCGGCCCGTTCGACCGGGCCAGACCGGCGCTCCTCGCCGCCGACTTCCCCGCCTTCCGCCCCTGGCGCAACCGGCTCTCCACCGAATCCCTACAGCTCCGCCTCGGCCGGGACGGCCTCTGGTACGGCTACGAATCGGACGCCGGCCGCGAGGACTGGTGGCCGCGCGGCGGGCCCGATCCGGACCCGGTCGGAGCCCTCACCGACCTCCTGGGGCGATGACCCGACAAGTGAACGGAATCCCACTCGATGGGGTGAAACCCGTCAACGGGCGGATCCGGCACGCCCGTTTGTCGCGTTGATTCCGGTACGGGCACTTGCCCGTGCACACCTCCGGAAGGCAGGAAGCCATGAGGCAGATTCGCCGAAGTGGTCTGGCCACACTGTTGGTCACGGGTGGGGCGCTCGCGCTCTCGGCGGGCGCCGCGCACGCCGACTCCGGCGCCCAGGGCGCTGCGGTCGGCTCGCCGGGAGTCGGCTCCGGCAACACGGTTCAGCTGCCGGTGCACGTGCCGGTCAACGCCTGCGGGAACACGGTCAACGTCATCGGGCTGCTCAACCCCGCCTTCGGCAACAGCTGTGCCAACCGCTCCTCCGCGCCCGGCGGCTACGGTACGGACGCGGCCGGCGGCGACCGCTCCCACAAGGACGAGCCCGGCACCCCGCGCGGCGGGGAGCACGCCGGTGGCTCCCACAGCGGTGGAGGCGGCTCCTCCAACGGCGGTGGTTCCACCGCCGAGAGCAGCGCCGTGGGTTCCCCCGGCGTGCTCTCCGGGAACGGCCTCCAGCTGCCCGTCGACCTCCCCGTGAACCTCACCGGGAACTCGGTCAACGTGGTCGGCGTCGGCAACCCGGCCTTCGGCAACACCGCGGTCAACGGCCCCGGCAAGCCCCAGCAGCCGATCGAGATCCCCACGCCGCGCCCGCAGACCCCCGTCCGGAACGTGCCGGTGCCGCAGGCCGAGACCGAGGCGCCCGCCCCGGCCCCGCAGGGTGAGACGAGCTCGGTCGCGCTGGCCGCCACGGGTTCGGACACCATCGGCTACGCCGCCCCCGCGAGCGCCGCGCTGCTGCTCGGCGGCGCCCTGCTGTACCGTCGCGCGCGCCGCGCCGGAGACGGGGCCTGAGGGTTCGCCCCTCGCGGACCGGCCGCCGCGCGCTGACACCCGAGCGGTCAGCCGCGGCCCCGGCCGCGCGTGTCCCCGCCGCCGAGCCGCCAGGCCCGGAGCACCGCCTCGATGGCGGGAGCGACCCTCGTCCGGGCCTGGTGCCGAGGAACCCCCTGCATCAGCAGGGTGTCGTACGGGGTGTCGACGTGCCGGACGGAGGCGCGTACCGCGGCGGTGACGGCGCCGCGGTCGAGCGAGCGTCCGGCCGCCGTGCGCCCCACCCGCCCGCTGCCCTTCGTCGACGCGTGGACGGCGATCTCCGTGACCCGGTCCTCCGGGCAGGACGGGAAGAGCCGCTGGATCTCCGCCCGGAGGAGCGCGGTGACGGCGGCGTCGACCGCCGCGCGCCGCACCGCGTCCCGGGCCCGCCGCCTGGCCCGCGCCTCGGCGTCCGCCAGACAGGCGAGCTCCGCCCGGGCGAGCGCCGCCTCCTCGACGAGCAGGCCCTGGCGCTCGTACCGCGTGCGGCGGCGGTTGTGCCGGACGACCACGGCCCAGAGGGCGCTGTTCTCCCGGGCGCGCCGGGTGAGCGCCGTGTCGCCGCGGCGGAGGAAGACCAGGTGCCCGAGGTCGGCGCAGTCCAGGCAGACCGGCGCGTTGAACTCGACGATCATCCGCTCCAGCGGCCCCTGGTGGCACTCCGAGCAGCGGCGTCGTTTGAGCGGCTCGACGACGACGGGTGCGACGAGGTCCACGTCCGCTCCTCCCTCCGGTCGTTCGTCAGCGGACGCCGGGCGCGGCGGCGGCGATGAACACGGCGAGCGCCTTCTTGGCCTGCTCGGAACGGCGGGCGCGGTCCGCCTCGTCGACGGCCTCGTGCATGCAGTGGGAATCCACGAAGGCCGCCTCGGCCAGCCGTCGCACCTCCGGGTCGTCGCACACCAACTGGACGCGGAAGAGCGCCTGCCGGGCGGCGGTGCGCTGCCGGTAGGAGGCGTGACGCGACTCCTCCGCCTCCTCCGAGCCGGGCCGCTGGAGCGCCCGGAACCAGCGGTCGTTCTGGCTGTGCCGGTAGTCGACGACCGCGCCCGCGAAGGCGCTGTAGGTCGCGATCCGTTCCTGCCGGAGCTGTTCGGTGCGGGCGAGCGCGGCCGTGCGCTCGGTGGCCCGCCCCTGGAACCAGTGGGTGAAGACGGCACCCAACAGGGTTCCCGCCACGGCTATCAGCGCCGCATCCATGACCGGTCGCCCTCCCGATTCCCTCGTCCTGCAGACCCGTAGATCATGACAGCCGAGGGGGCGGGGCGTCACTGCCGGTAGCTGCTCAGGAAGCGGCCGATGCGGCTGATCGCGGCGTCCAGGTCGTCTGCGTACGGCAGGGTGAGGATGCGGAAGTGGTCCGGGCGGGGCCAGTTGAAGCCGGTTCCCTGGACGACCTGGATCTTCTCCCGCAGGAGCAGGTCGAGGACGAACTTCTCGTCGTCGTGGATCTTGTGCACGGCGGGGTCGAGGCGCGGGAAGGCGTACAGCGCCCCCTTCGGCTTCACGCAGGAGACGCCCGGGATCTCGTTGAGCTTCTCCCAGGCCCGGTCGCGCTGTTCGCGCAGCCGGCCGCCCGGGGCGGTCAGCTCGTGGATCGACTGCCGGCCGCCGAGCGCGGCCTGGATGGCGTACTGGGCGGGGGCGTTGGGGCAGAGCCGCATGGAGGCCAGCATGGTGAGGCCCTCCAGATAGCTCCTGGCGTGCTGCTTCGGGCCGCTGACGACCAGCCAGCCGGAGCGGAAGCCCGCCACCCGGTACGTCTTGGAGAGCCCGCCGAAGGTGAGGACGACCAGGTCGGGGGCGAGTGTGGCGGCCGGGTGGTGGACGGCGTCGTCGTACACGATCTGGTCGTAGATCTCGTCGGCGAACACCATGAGGCCGTGGCGGCGGGCGAGTTCGAAGATGCCCTCCAGGACCTCCTTCGGGTAGACCGCGCCCGTGGGATTGTTCGGGTTGATGACGACGATGGCCTTGGTGCGGTCGGTGATCTTCGACGCCATGTCGTCGAGGTCCGGGTACCAGTCGGCCGACTCGTCGCACAGGTAGTGCACGGGCTTGCCGCCCGCGAGCGTGATCACCGCCGTCCACAGCGGGTAGTCCGGGGCGGGTACGAGGACCTCGTCGCCGTCCTCCAGGAGGGCCTGGACGGCCATCGAGATCAGCTCGGACACGCCGTTGCCGAGGAAGATGTCGTCGACGTCCACGTCCGGCAGGCCCATGGACTGGTAGCGCTGGGCGACCGCGCGGCGGGCGGAGAGGATGCCGCGCGAGTCGGTGTAGCCGTGGGCCCGGGGGAGCATCCGGATCATGTCCTGGACGATCTCCTCGGGGGCCTCGAAGCCGAAGAGCGCCGGGTTTCCGGTGTTGAGGCGCAGGACGCTGTGGCCCGCCTCCTCCAGCGCGTTGGCGTGCTCGATCACCGGGCCGCGGATCTCGTAGCAGACCTCGTTCAGCTTGCTCGACTGCCGGAACTCCATGTCCGACCTCCCCAGGTCCCCGGAATCAGTGTTGCTTGGTTTTACCAAGTCCGAGCTTGGAAAGTCCAACAACATGTCTAGACTGCGTCGCATGCCACGTCAGCCACGCCGCCGCAGCTACGACCAGCACTGCGCCGCCGCGCGCGCCCTCGACCTCGTCGGCGACCGCTGGACCCTGCTCGTCGTCCGCGAACTCCTCGCCGGACCGCGCCGCTACACCGACCTCCACGCCGACCTGCCCGGCGTCAGCACCGACATGCTCGCCGGTCGCCTCAAGGACATGGAGGGCGCCGACCTGGTCACCCGGCGCCGACTGCCCCCGCCCGCCTCGGCGTCCGTCTACGAACTCACCCCGCGCGGACGGGACCTGCTGCCCGTGCTGCGCGCGCTCGCCGCCTGGGGCGCGCCCGAGCTCGGCGACCCGCGGCCCACCGACGCCGTCCGCGCCCACTGGTACGCCGTCCCGCTGCTCGGGGCGCTCGCCGAACTGGGCGAGGGCGTGGTCCAGGTGACGCTGGACGAAGGGGAGTTCCACGTACGGATCGGATCCGACGGCAGTGCCGCGTACGGCGACGGCGCGTACGGCGACGGCGTCGGCGAACAGCCCGACGTCCGGCTGAGGACCGATACGTCGACCTGCCGGGCCCTCGCCGGCGGCGAACTCACCCTCGCCGGGGCGGTCGAGTCGGGGCGCGCCACCCTCGAACGGACCGCGCCGGCCGCCGTCTGAGGGGCGGCCGGTACTGGCGTCCGGCATCGGCACCGGCACCGGCACCGGTACTGGCATCCGGCATCGACACCTGCATCCGGTACCGGCGCGGGCAGCCGGTCGAGCGGTGACTGTCGGCGGGGCCGCGGTCAGGCCCGGAGGTTCTCCGGCGATGGGATCGCCGCCAGGGCGGCCGCGAGGCGGTTCCTCGCCGTGGTCTGGGCCGCGATCCGGGCGTCGAGGACGGCCAGCCGGTCGCGGGCGATCTCCAGCGCGCGGGCGGACGGCGGGGCGGAGGAGACGTCCCCGTCGAGGCAGGAGCGGAACGCGGACACGTCGTCCAGGGTGAGCCCCGCGCCCAGCAGGTACCGGATGTTCGCCACGCGCGCGACGGCGCCCTCCGCGTACACCCGGTAGCCGTTGGCCGCGCGGGCCGACGCGATCAGCCCCGCCGCCTCATAGTGGCGCAGCGCGCGGGCCGACACCCCGGTCCGCCGGGCCAGTTCACCGATGCGCAAGGACGGCACCTCCTCGCGCAGTCGTATCACGAGACCAGCGCGCCCCCGTCGACGGGCAGCACGGTGCCGGTCAGGAAGGCGGCGTCGGGGGCGGCGAGCGCGGTGATCGCCCAGGCGACCTCCTCGGGCCTGCCGAGCCGGCCCAGCGGGGTGTGCGCGAGCTGCCAGGCCCGCAGGGCCCTTTGCTGCTCGGGGGTGAGCCCCATGTGGTCCGCGATCGGGGTCTCGATCGCGCCGGGGGCGACCGCCACCACCCGGACTCCGTCCGGCGCGAGCTCCACCGCCCAGCAGCGGGTCAGGGTCTCCAGGGCGCTCTTGGTCGCCGGATAGAGGGAGTTGGCGGGCCAGCCGCGCTGTCCGATGGTCGTCGACACGTTCACCACCACGCCCCGGGACGCCCGGAGCGCGGGGACGGCGGCCTGGGTGAGCAGTACGGGGGCGACGAGGTTCGTCTCCAGGAGCGGGGTGATGACGGAGCGGCCGAGGGTCCCGAGCGGGCCGCCGGCGGAGATGCCGGCGTTGTTGACGAGAACGTCGAGGCGGCCGTGGCCGGTGACGGCGGCCCGCACGATCTCCTCGGCGGCCCCCTCCGCCGTGATGTCGGCGACGAACGGGTGGATCCCGGAGTGTCCCTCGGCGGCCTCCCGCAGCGGTTCCTCCCGGCGGCCGACGGCGACGACGGTCGCGCCCTGTCCGGCGAACGCCCGCGCGGTGGCCCGGCCGATGCCGGTGCCCGCGCCGGTGACGACGACGACCCTGGTGGGTGTGGTGGTGTCCATGCGTGCGAGGGTCGAACAGTGACGCCAGTGGCAAGGTCAAGCGGTGACGCGGGAGCGGCGGGCAGGATGAGCGGGATGAGATACGAGGCGATCACCTGGGACCGGCTGGCCGAGACCCTCGCCGGGCACGTCGACCCGGCCACTCCCGGCGACGGCAGCGCGTGGCTCAAGGTCGGCATCGACGGGCCGCCCGCCGCGCCGGGCGGTGAGCTCGCGCGGCTCCTCGTCGAGGCGCTGCGGGCGCGCGGCCGCTCCGTCCACGTGGTCGGGACCGGGGGATTCCTGCGGCCCGCGTCCCTCCGGTACGAGTACGGGAAGCAGGACCCCGACGCGTACTACGACGGCTGGGTCGACACCGGGGCCCTGTGGCGGGAGGTCTTCGGCCCGCTGGAAGCCGGCGGCACCGGGCGCGTCCTGCCCGATCTGTGGGACCCGGTCAAGGACCGTGCGACCCGCAGTCCGTACGTCACCCTGCCGCCCGGCGGAGTGCTCGTCGTGCACGGGCCGTTCCTCCTCGGCCACTGGTTCCCGTTCGACCTCACCGTGCACCTGCGGCTGTCGCCCGCCGCCCTCGCCCGGCGCACCGAGGAGCAGTGGACCCTCCCCGCCTTCGCCCGCTACGCCACCGAGGTCGACCCCGCCGGGACCGCCGACGCCGTCGTACGCGCCGACGATCCACGCCATCCGGCCTGGACGGGTCTCGGTGGTCGTGGGGACGACAACCTCTAGGCCGGGCCGTCCGGCTGATCCGGGTCGGCGGCGCCGGGGGAGGAGTGCGGGGAGTCGGAGGAGTTCGGGCGGTTGGGGGAGTGCGGGCGGTCGGAGGAGTGCGGGCGGTCTGAGGAGTCGGGGCGGTCGGGGAAGCTCCGGTGATCAGGGGAGCTCGGGCGGTCGAAGGAGCTCGGGGCGGTCGGGTGAAGGCGGGACAGTCCGGGGCTCCGGGGGTCTGCCGCCCACGACCGTCACCGCCTCGGCGCCCGCGCGGCAGCCGGCCTCGGCGGCCCGTGCGGGGTCCGCGCCCGCGAGCAGGGCCGCCAGGAAGGCCCCGGTGAAGGCATCGCCCGCCCCCGTCGAGTCGATCCGCCGCGTGGGTGCCACCGGCGGCGCCGCCACCCGGGCGGTGACCGAGCCGCCCTCGGCGAGCAGGGCGCCCGCCGCGCCCAGGGTGACCACGACCAGCGGGAAGCGCCGGCTCAACTCCGCGGCGGCCGCCTCGGGTTCGGAGCCGCCGGTGAGGGAGCGGGCCTCGTCGGCGTTGGGCAGCAGGAGCTCCGTGCCCTCCGCCGCGGCGAGGAACCGGTCCGCGCCCAGCCGGTCCAGGAACCCCGCCGAGGCCGGGTCGACGCTGACCGGGACCCCCGCCGTCCGGGCGTCGCGCAGCGCGCGCCGGGCCGTCTCGCGGCTCGGGCCGGAGAAGAACAGATAGCCGGAGAGGTGCAGCCGGGCCACGCCGTCGAGCAGTCCGGCGGACCAGTCGGCGGGGGAGAGGCGGAGCGCGGCGCCGCTGTCGGTGAGGAAGGTGCGTTCCGCGGAGGCGTCCACGAGCGCGATCACCGTGGCCGTGGCGGTGTCCGCGTCCGGGACCAGCAGGGGGCGTACGCCCGCCCGCCGCAGTGCCCGCTCGTGCCAGCCGGCCGCGTCCGTCCCCACCCGGCCGAGCAGCCGTACGTCGTCGCGGCCGGAACGCGCCGCCCAGCAGGCCGCGTTGGCCCCGGCGCCGCCCGGCAGGGTCCGGATCTCCGCCGCCGTGTCCGTGGCGGGCGCGAGGGGCGTCCGGTGCCGGGCGACGACATCCGTGACCACGTCCCCGACGACCAGCAGCGCGCCCCCGGAAGGCCCGCCGGGCCGCCCGGACCGTGCGCCTCCGGAGCCCTTCACCGACCGGCGGGGCCGCCCGCCCCCGCACCGTCACCTGTCCCCGCGTCACCCGTCCCCGCGCCGCCGGGCACCCCGCCGCCGCTCCCCGTGCCGCCGCCCGCGTACGCGCCCGCGATGCTCGCCGCCAGCCGCACGTTGCCCCGTACCGCCGCGAGGTTCGCCTCCAGGGACGCGCCCTCCGTGTGGACGGTCAGGTATTCGAGCAGGAAGGGTGTCACCGCCTGGCCCGTGATGCCCTTCTCGCTCGCCGCCGCCAGGGCCTGCTCCAGTACCCGGTCGTGCAGGGCGGGGTCCAGCTGCCGGTCCTCCGGGACCGGGTTGGCGACGACGAGCGCCGCCGCGGGGCCGCCGAGCGCGTCCTGGGCGCGTATGACCCCCGCCACCTCGTCCGGGGTGCGCAGGGTCCAGTCGACGGGTTCGCCGGAGGAGGAGAGGTAGAAGCCGGGGAAGTGCTCCGTGCCGTAGCCCACGACCGTCACGCCCAGGGTCTCCAGGCGCTGGAGCGTCGCGGGCACGTCGAGGATCGACTTGACCCCGGCGCAGACGACGGTGATCCCGACCCGGGCGAGCAGGCGGAGGTCGGCGGACTCGTCCTGCGTCTCGCTCCACTCGCGGTGCACGCCGCCGAGACCGCCGGTCGCGAACACGCGTATCCCGGCGGAGTGCGCCAGCCAGGCCGTCGCCGAGACCGTCGTCGCCCCCGTGACGCCGGTCGCGAGGGCGGGGGCCAGGTCGCGGTGCCCCAGCTTGCGGACCGCCGGGTCCTCGGCGATCCGGGTCAGGGCGGCCCGGTCCAGGCCCACTCTGGCCGTGCCGTCGACCACCGCGACGGTGGCCGGGACGGCGCCCCCGGCCCGTACGAGCTCCTCCAGCTCCACCGCCACGGCGAGGTTGCGCGGGCGCGGCAGACCGTGGGCGATGATCGTCGATTCGAGCGCGACGACGGGCCGGCCCTCGTGGAGCGCCTCCCGTACCTCTTCGGACACCTGTGTGGACATGTCCCATTCCTTGGCGCGTCCAGCGGCCCCGCAAACCTCGTTGGCGACCACCTGCCACAGCGCGGGCGGTGCCTGCGGAATCCGTCACGGGGTGCCGCGACCGGTCGCCGGGGAGACCCGCGGCGCCCTTCGGGGGCCGCGTCGGAGGGGTGGTACGGATTTCGTCGTCGTCGCCTGATCCGGGCGTCGTGCCTGGTGGGAGGCGAAGCGGAGCAGGATATTCCAGGTGGTCCCGGCCGGTTGGCGGCCGTGGGGCCCCGCTACAGTCACCGCCCATGACGACACATGACGCGCCCTCCTTCGCCGTGCACATCCCCGACGCCGAGCTCGAAGCGGAGCCGCTCGACCCCGGCCAGATCGTCTCCGGCACGCCTGAGGTGACGGGCAAGGTGCTGTGGGAGTCGGTCGACGGCAAGCAGCTGCGCGGCATCTGGCAGATCACCCCCGGCGTCGTCACCGACACCGAGGCCAACGAGCTCTTCGTCGTGGTCTCCGGGCGGGCGACCGTCGCCGTCGAGGGCGGCGAGACGCTGGAGATCGGCCCCGGTGACGCCTGTGTGCTGCGCGAGGGCGACCGGACGACCTGGACCGTGCACGAGACCCTCCGCAAGGCGTACCACATCAGCCTCTGAACTCCCGGGGCACGCCGCCGGGTTGAGGGTCTGGTAGGAAACCTTCCTATCCGCTAGCATCCCCGGCGGCGGCTTGGCGCGGCGCCCGATCCCGGGGCGTGACGCGCTCAGCGAGAGCTCTGACCCGGCCGCCGAGCACCACCCCACCGCGTGGCGCCCGAATCGCCACCGGCCGGTCGCCCGCGTCGCGTTCTCCGCGGCGCGGACGCCCGGCCCGCGCGCCCGGCCCGCGCGGCCGGACCGTGGTGCGCCGCACCGGTGTCCAGCTCTCGCCACCCCTCAGGTCAGGGAGCCCAGGTATGCGCCTGAACGCCTCCGCCCCACCCCACGGCACCACCACCCACCGTCTGCCCCTCGTCCTCACCGCCGTCCTGCTGCTCGTCGGCGGGCTCCTGCTCGCCCTCCCGGACCGGGCCGGAGCAGCCGCCGACGTCCTCATCTCCCAGGGCCGGCCGGCCACCTCCTCCTCCGTCGAGGACTCCACCTTCGGCCCGGAGAAAGCCTTCGACGGCGTCTCCACCACCCGCTGGGCCAGCGCCGAGGGCGTCGACCCGCAGTGGATCCGCGTCGACCTCGGCCCCTCGGCGACCGTCTCCCGCGTCAAGCTCGTCTGGGAGGCCGCCTACGCCAAGTCCTACCGCGTCGAGATCTCCGCCGACGGCACCACCTGGACCCGCCTCGCCACCGAGACCGCCGGGAACGGAGCCACCGACGACTGGACCGGCCTCACCGGAACCGGCCGCTACCTGCGCGTGTACGGGACCGCCCGCGGCACCTCGTACGGCTACTCCCTCTACACGGTCGAGGTCTACGGCACCACCTCCACCACCCCCACGCCCGGCGGCGCGTTCACCGTCGTCGCCGCCGGCGACATCGCCGCCCAGTGCACGGCCTCCAGCAGCTCGTGCGCCCATCCCAAGACCGCCGCACTGGCCCAGCGGATCGCGCCGTCCTTCTACCTGACGATGGGCGACAACCAGTACGACGACGCCCTGCTCTCCGACTTCCGCGCCTACTACGACAAGACCTGGGGCGCCTTCAAGGCGAAGACCCGGCCCGTCCCCGGCAACCACGAGACGTACGACCCGGCGGGACCGCTCGCCGGATACAAGTCGTACTTCGGCGCGATCGCCTACCCGCAGGGCAAGCCCTACTACAGCTACGACCAGGGCAACTGGCACTTCGTCGCCCTCGACTCCAACTCCTTCGACGACGCCGCGCAGATCCAGTGGCTCAAGGACGACCTCGCGCGGAACACCAAGGGCTGCGTCGCCGCCTACTTCCACCACCCGCTGTACTCCTCCGGCGGCCACGGCAACGACCCGGTCTCCAAGCCCGTCTGGCAGATCCTGTACGGCGCCAAGGCCGACCTCGTCCTCAACGGACACGACCACCACTACGAGCGCTTCGCCCCGCAGGACCCGAGCGGGCGGGCCACCGCCGACGGCATGGTCGAGATCGTCGGCGGCATGGGCGGCGCCGAGCCCTACGACATCGAGACGGTCCAGCCGAACAGCCAGAAGCGGATCAGCGGCACGTACGGCGTCCTGAAGCTGGACCTCACCGACACCACCTACACCTGGCAGTACGTCGGCACCGACGACCAGGTCAAGGACTCCGGCCCGACCTACACCTGCCACTGATGTACCTCGCGACCACCGGTCGCCGCGACGCGCCGCCCACCCCCTCGGGGGTCCGGCGGCGCGTCCCGGGCACCGTCCTCGCCCTCGGCGCGGTCAGCCTGGTCACCGACGTCTCCTCGGAGATGGTGACCGCCGTCCTGCCGCTCTACCTGGTCCTCGGACTCGGCCTCTCCCCTCTCCAGTTCGGACTCCTCGACGGCCTCTCCACCGGCGCCACCGCGCTCGTGCGGCTCCTCGGCGGCGCCACCGCGGACCGCGGCGGACGGCACAAGCAGGTCGCCGGGCTCGGCTACGCCCTCTCCGCCTGCTCCCGGCTCGGCCTCCTCCTCGCGGGCGGCGCGACCGGCTGGATCGCGACCTCGCTCGCCGCCGACCGGCTCGGCAAAGGGGTGCGCACCGCCCCGCGCGACGCCCTCATCACCCTGCACAGCCCGCCGGAGGACCTGGGCCGCGCCTTCGGCACGCACCGCGCCATGGACACCACCGGAGCGCTCCTCGGCCCGCTGGCCGCGTTCGCCCTCCTCTCGGCGACGGCCGAGGCGTACGAGGCCGTCTTCGCCGTCAGCTTCTGCGTCGGCGCGTTCGGCGTCGTGCTGTGGCTGCTCCTGGTTCCCGGACGGCGGACCGCGCCGCCGTCGCACGACACGATGGACCGGGCGGGCGGGCGCACCGCCGCGCCCCGCGCGCGTGGCGGGCTCTTCGCCGCGCTGCGCTCACCCGCGTACCGGCGGATCGTGCTCTGCGCCGGCCTCCTCGGGGCCGCCACCGTCGGCGACTCCTTCCTCTACCTGCTGCTCCAGCGGCGGCTCGACCTCGACGCGACCTGGTTCCCGTTCCTGCCGCTCGGCGCGGCCGCCGTCTACCTGCTGCTCGCCGTACCCGCCGGACGCCTCGCCGACCGCACCGGGCGCCGCACGCCGCTCCTGTACGGCCACGGGGCGCTGCTCCTCGCCTACGGGCTGCTCCTGGCCCCCGGGCCCGACACGGCGGTCCTCGTCGGCGTCCTGGCGCTGCTCGGGGTCTTCTACGCCGCCACCGACGGCGTCCTGATGGCCCTGGCCGGCCCGTTCCTCCCCGAGGGACGGCAGGCGGGCGGGCTGGCCCTCGTCCAGACCGCCCAGGCGCTCGCACGGCTCGGTGCGGCGGTCGCCTTCGGGGCCGTCTGGACGGCGAGCGGTCCCGGGACCGCCCTCGTGGCCGCGCTCGTCGCCCTCGCTATGGCCGTGTGCTGCGCCGCCCGCCTGCTGCCGAAAGCCCCCGAGGCGCCCAGGACCCCCAGGACCCCCATGGCCCCCACAGCCCCCACCGCCCTCCGAGAGGACTGACCCCATGAACGCCCCGACCGTCGCCCGCCTCTCCGCACGCGCGCGCGTGGGCATCCTCGTCCTCGCCCTCCTGCTGCTCGGCGGCGGCGCCACCGCCTACACCCTGCGGGCGGCCTCCGGGCGACAGGCCGGGGCCACCGGTACCGCCGACCCCGGCTTCACCCTCGACGGCGGCGCGCTCTACGCACGGGACACCGCGAGCGGGCGCATCGCGCGCGTGGACCCGTCCGCGCCCGGCGGCCGGGTGGTCGGCGGCCCCTCCTGCGACCGTTTCCACGCGGCCGGGCCCACGGCCCTCTGCCTCCAGCGACGACCCGGCGTGCCGGCCCGTTCGTACGTCCTCGTCCTCGACCGGAACCTGCGCGAGCTCCGCCGCATCGGGCTGCCGGGCATCCCCAGCCGGGCCCGGGTCTCCGCCTCGGGCCGGATGCTCTCCTGGACGATGTTCGCGACCGGCGACTCGTACGCGCGCTCGTCCTTCTCGACCCGCACCTCGATTCTCGACCTGAGCACCGGCTATCTGGTGAAGAACATCGAACAGATCCCGCTCACCCTCGGCGGCCGCCGCCACCACGCCCCGGACGTCAACTACTGGGGCGTCACCTTCGCCTCCGACGACAACCGCTTCTACGCCACCGTGTCGACGGGCGGTCGCACCCACCTCGTCGAGGGCGACATGCGGTCCTGGTCGGCGCGGGCCCTCCGCGAGAACACCGAATGCCCCTCACTCTCCCCGGACGGCACCCGGATCGCCTTCAAGAAGCGCGTCTCGGACGGCCCGCGCGAGCCGTGGCGGCTGTACGTCCACGACCTGCGCACCGGGCGCGAGCACCCCGTCGCCGAGCGGCGGGGCATCGACGACCAGGCGCTGTGGACGGACCGGGACACCCTCGCGTACGGGTACGGGGGAGCGGTCTGGTCGGTGCCGGCCGACGGCACGGGCACCGCGCGCTCCCTGCTGAGCGGCGCCTCGTCCCCGGCGGCGCCGCACTGACCGGGGCGCCGGGGCGGGGCCGCCGCTCGGTACGGCGAGCCGGTTCAGGCCCTGCGCAACGCGCCCCGCACCGCGAGTGCCGCCATCGGCAGCAGCAGGCAGGCGGCGATCGCGTTCAGCGGGCCGTAGCCCGCCTGAGAGACGATCAGGCCCGCCGCGAGCCCGCCGACCCCGGCGGCGGTGTTCATGACGAAGTCGGAGAGCCCCTGGACCGCCGCCCGCGCGGCCTGCGGCACCGAGTCCGTGAGCAGCGCCGAGCCGGACACCAGCCCCGCCGACCAGCCGAGTCCGAGGACGAAGAGGCCGACGGCGGTCTGGGCGTGGCTCGGTCCGGCCGTGCCCGCGACGAGCGCCGCGACACCGAGGAGCCCGACCGCGAGCCCGATGACCGACAGCCGGCCGAGCCGGTCGGACAGCCAGCCCATCACCGGCGAGAACGCGTACATGCCCGCGATGTGCCCGCTGATGACGAGCCCGATCAGCTGGATGTCCGCGCCGTGGTGGGTGAGCGCCACCGGGGTCATCGACATGATGGACACCATCGCGGTGTGCGTGACGGCGACGGTGACCAGGGCGAGGCGGGCCTTCGACGACTCCCGAACCGCCCGCAGGCCGGCGCGCAGCGACCGCCCTTCCGCGGCCGTGCCCGGGTCGGAGTCGCTCAGCGCGCGGGCGGTGAGGAGCGGGTCGGGCCGCAGCAGCAGGGCCACCAGGACCGCCGCGACGACGAAGACCCCGGCGGCCCAGACGAAGGGGCCCGCGGTGGCGGGGATGCCCAGGCCGGCGACGCTCTTCCCGGCCGGCGCGGCGATGTTCGGGCCGAGCACGGCTCCGATGGTGGTCGCCCACACCACGGTGGAGATGGCCCGGGCCCGGTGGTCCGGTTCGGCCAGGTCGGCGGCGGCGAAGCGGGCCGCCAGGTTGGCCGAGGAGCCGGCCCCGAAGCCGACGAGGCCGACGAGCAGCAGGGGGAAGCTGTCGACGACCGCCCCGAGCACCGCGACCCCGGCGCCGACGGCTCCGATGAGGTAGGCGAGGACGAGTCCGGCCCGGCGCCCGCGCGAGGCCATCAGGGAGGCCAGCGGCATCGCGAGCAGGGCGGGTCCGGCGACGGTCGCCGTCGACGCGAGACCGGACAGGGCCTCGGAGCCGCTGACGTCCCTGGCCAGGACGGCGGCGAGCGCGACGCCGGTGGCGATGCCGAGACCTCCGAGGATCTGGGTGCCGATCAGCACGGCCTGGATCCGGCGGCGCAGAGCCGGGAGCTCGGCGGCCGCGACGGGGGCGGGTATGTGGTCGGGCAGGGTGGAGTCAGGGGCACCGGAGGCGTGGGTCACTGACGTGAGTGTGCCAGCCATCCCACCTGATGGGAACGCCTCCCCGGCTTCCGGAGCGGCCTCCCGCTCAGAACAGCGGCGCGGGCAGCACCCCCTCCAGGGCCAGCAGTTGCCGCTTGGTCTCCAGGCCGCCGCCGAAACCGCCCAGCCCGCCGTCGCTCTCCACCACACGGTGGCACGGCACCACGACGGGCAGCGGATTGGCGCCCATCGCCGCTCCGACCGCCTGGGCGGCGCCGGGCTGCCCCAAGCGCCTGGCCAGCTCGCCGTACCCGACGACCGTTCCGTACGGGACGGTCGCCGCCAGCTCGCGCAGCACCTGCCGGTTGAACCCGGTCGTCAGGCTCCAGTCCAGGGGCAGGGCGAGATCGTCCGGCTCGCCGGCGAAGTAGCGGTCGAGCCGACGTATCGCCTCGGCGAGCAGTCCCGAGGCGCACTCCACCGGCTCCGCGCCGAGCTGCCCGGCCAGCCGGTCGAGCATCCGCGCCCGCCGTGCCGCGTCGGCGTGGAACTCGACCCGCACGAGCCCCCGCTCGGTCGCGGCGAGGAAGAGCGGTCCGATGCCGCTCTCCACGACCGTCCACTCCGCCGGGACGGCCCGCGTCCCGCCCGTCGCCTCCGCTTCGATGTCCATGCCGCCCACGGTACGACCGGGCACCGACAACGGGGTCCAAGATCACGGACCGGTCTCGCTCCGGTCTCACCAACGGCAATTCCCCGGTCACGTGGTCGCCGGGGCCCCGGCGCGCCATAATCTCGCCCCGGTAGTACTACCCAGCGGTACCGACTGTTTTCGGACGACGTGGCACCAGGGGTGGAGGACAGACGCTCATGCAGGGCACGGTCGACGGATTCAGCTACGGGCTCGTCACGCCGGTGGCCGCCTTTCTCATGGCGTGCCTCGGCGGCGCCCTCGGGCTGCGGTGCACCACCAGATCGCTCCGCCACCGCGACAGCTTCAAGGCCGGCTGGCTCGCCCTCGGCGCCACCTCGATCGGCACCGGCATCTGGACGATGCACTTCATCGCCATGATGGGCTTCTCGGTGCAGCAGGCGCCCGTCAACTACGACCGCCCCATCACCTTCGCCAGCCTCGGCGTCGCCGTCCTCATGGTCGGCATCGGCATCTTCATCGTCGGCTACCGCGGCGCGACCGCCCTCACCCTGGTCACCGGCGGCACCATCACCGGCCTCGGCGTGGCCACCATGCACTACCTCGGCATGGCCGGCATGCGGCTCCAGGGCCGCATCGAGTACGACACCCTCACCGTCGCCTTCTCCGTGGTCATCGCCGTCGTGGCCGCCACCGCGGCCCTCTGGGCGGCCGTCTCCGTGCACGGGTTTCTGGCCAGCCTCGGTGCCAGCATCGTGATGGGCGTCGCCGTCAGTGGTATGCACTACACCGCCATGGCCGCCGTCAGCGTCCACCTGCACGGGGCCGAGCTCCGCAGCGGGACCGGCGACACCGCGACCTCGCTCCTGCTGCCGATGCTGATCGGCCCGGCGGTCTTCCTCATCCTCGCCGCCGTCGTCGTCATGTTCGACCCGCTGCTCGTGATGGGCGACCCGGACTGGCAGCGGCCCGACGCCCGGAGCGTGAACCGCCCCGGGGTGCCCGCGCCCCGCCACGTGCCGTCCTACGGCGAGCCCGCCAACTGGACCGCGCGCCCCTCCGGACGCTCCGCCCGCAGGAGCGCCCCCCGCGGCGGCCACCGCTCCCAGGACTGGTGACGGGACACCCGCCGGCCGGGCGGTGAGCCGATCACCGCCCGAGTGTCAGTGCCGGGTCGTACGGTGGTTCCATGCGGCCCGTTTCCAAGATCGAACGTTCGGTGGCGCCCTTCGAGGTCGTCAGTTCCTACCAGCCAAGCGGCGACCAGCCCGCGGCCATCGCCGACCTCGAGCGGCGCATCCGCGCGGGCGAGAAGGACGTCGTGCTCCTCGGCGCGACTGGCACCGGCAAGTCGGCGACCACCGCCTGGATGATCGAGAAACTCCAGCGCCCCACCCTGGTGATGGCGCCGAACAAGACCCTGGCCGCCCAGCTGGCGAACGAGTTCCGCGAACTCCTGCCGAACAACGCGGTGGAGTACTTCGTCTCGTACTACGACTACTACCAGCCCGAGGCGTACGTCCCGCAGTCGGACACCTACATCGAGAAGGACTCCTCCATCAACGAGGAGGTGGAGCGGCTGCGCCACTCCGCGACGAACTCCCTGCTCACCCGCAGGGACGTCATCGTGGTCGCCTCCGTCTCCTGCATCTACGGCCTCGGCACGCCCCAGGAGTACGTGGACCGCATGGTCCCCCTCAAGGTCGGCGAGGAGTTCGACCGGGACCAGCTGCTGCGCCGCTTCGTCGACATCCAGTACACCCGGAACGACGTGGCGTTCACCCGCGGCACCTTCCGCGTCCGCGGCGACACCATCGAGATCTTCCCGGTGTACGAGGAGCTCGCCGTCCGCATCGAGATGTTCGGCGACGAGATCGAGGCCCTCTCCACTCTCCACCCGCTCACCGGCGAGGTCATCAGCGAGGACCGCGAGCTGTACGTCTTCCCCGCCAGCCACTACGTCGCGGGCCCCGAGCGCATGGAGCGCGCGGTCAACGACATCGAGCGCGAGCTGGAGGTCCGTCTCGCCGAGCTCGACAAGCAGGGCAAGCACCTGGAGTCCCAGCGCCTGCGCATGCGCACCACGTACGACATCGAGATGATGCGGCAGATCGGCTCCTGCTCCGGCATCGAGAACTACTCGATGCACTTCGACGGCCGCGACCCCGGCTCCGCGCCCAACACCCTCATCGACTACTTCCCCGAGGACTTCCTCCTCGTCATCGACGAGTCGCACGTCACCGTGCCGCAGATCGGCGCCATGTACGAGGGCGACGCCTCCCGCAAGCGGACCCTCGTCGACCACGGCTTCCGGCTGCCGTCCGCCCTCGACAACCGCCCGCTGAAGTGGGAGGAGTTCCAGGAGCGGATCGGCCAGACCGTCTACCTCTCCGCGACCCCGGGGAAGTACGAGCTGTCCCGCGGCGACGGCTTCGTCGAGCAGATCATCCGCCCCACCGGCCTCGTCGACCCCGAGGTCGTCGTCAAGCCCACCGAGGGCCAGATCGACGACCTGGTCCACGAGATCCGGCTGCGCACCGAGAAGGACGAGCGGGTCCTCGTCACCACCCTCACCAAGAAGATGGCCGAGGACCTCACCGACTACTTCCTGGAGCTCGGCATCCAGGTGCGCTATCTGCACAGCGACGTCGACACCCTGCGCCGCATCGAGCTGCTGCGCGAACTGCGGGCCGGCGAGTACGACGTCCTCGTCGGCATCAACCTCCTCCGGGAGGGCCTCGACCTGCCCGAGGTGTCCCTCGTCGCCATCCTCGACGCCGACAAGCAGGGCTTCCTGCGCTCCGGGACCTCCCTGATCCAGACGATCGGCCGCGCCGCCCGAAACGTCTCGGGCCAGGTCCACATGTACGCGGACCGGATCACCCCGGCGATGGAGCAGGCCATCGACGAGACCAACCGGCGCCGTGAGAAGCAGATCGCGTACAACACGGAGCGCGGCATCGACCCGCAGCCGCTCCGCAAGAAGATCAACGACATCGTCGCGACCATCGCGCGCGAGGAGATCGACACCGAGGAGCTGCTCGGCAGCGGGTACCGCCAGGGGAAGGAGGGCAAGGGCGCCAAGGCCCCCGTCCCCTCGCTCGCCGCGCACGGCCCCAAGGGCCGGGGCAGGGCGGGTTCCACCGTCGAGCTCGGCGACCGGCCCGCCACCGAACTGGCCGCGATCATCGAGGAGATGACCGACCGGATGCGCGCCGCCGCCGCGGAACTGCAGTTCGAGGTGGCCGCCCGGCTTCGCGACGAAGTGGGAGAGCTGAAGAAGGAGTTGCGCCAGATGAAGGAGGCCGGAATGGCCTGACCGGGACGCGGTCCGATGTGTTGCAAGACCGACACAAAACCGGACCGCACCTCCGCGGTGTCCGTGGCGCTGCGTAGGGTGCTGGACAACCGCACGCACCGGAACAGCGGTCGCGGGGAACGCTAACGAGAGGGGCAGACGCGTGTCGGTCAACATGACCAAGGGTCAGGCCATCAGCCTGGAGAAGAAGGGCGGGGGCAGCCTCACCCAGGTGCGGATGGGACTCGGCTGGCAGGCCGCGCCGCGCCGCGGTCTCTTCGGATCGCGCACCCGCGAGATCGACCTGGACGCCTCGGCCGTCCTCTTCGCCGACAAGCAGCCGGTCGACGTGGTCTTCTTCCGTCACCTGGTCAGCGACGACGGCTCGGTCAAGCACACCGGCGACAACCTCGTCGGCGGCGCCGGCCAGGGCGGCGACGACGAGGCGATCCTCGTCGACCTGGAGCGGGTCCCGGTCCACATCGACCAGATCGTCTTCACGGTGAACTCCTTCACCGGCCAGACGTTCCAGGAGGTGCAGAACGCGTTCTGCCGGATCGTCGACGAGACGAACGGGCAGGAGCTCGCGCGCTACACCCTCGACGGCGGCGGCAACTACACCGCGCAGATCATGGCGAAGGTCCACCGGGTCGGCTCCGGCTGGCAGATGACGGCCCTCGGCAACCCGGCCAACGGCCGCACGTTCCAGGACCTGATGCCGGCGATCCTGCCGCACCTGTAGAGACGGCGCGCACGCACCCACAGCTCCCGGAGGCATCAGGCCGCCGGGAGCTGTCCCGCATGAACCGAACAATCCGCGTGGTCCGCACCGGGAAACGCTGAGGGGACAGAGTCGATGACGGCCGAGCTGGTCCGGGGACAGAACCACCCCCTGCCCGACACCCGACTGGAGATCCGGGTGTCGGCCGGTCACCCCGTCGTCGCCGGAGCCACCCTCTGCGACGAGCGCGGCCGGGTCCCCGGTGCGGAGTGGATCGCCCACCCCGGCACGCCCTCGCTCCCCGGCGTCGACGTCCCGGGCCGGTGCGCGGCCGACCACCGCCTCACCGTCGACCTCTCGGCGGTCGCCGACACCGTCCACCGCGTCTCCGTGCTCCTCGCGCTTCCGGCGGGCGCCGGCGCCACCCGCTTCGGAGCCCTCGCGGCCCCCTTCGTCGCCGTCACCGGGCACGACGGCACGGACGTCGCCAGCTACACGATCACCGGACTCGGCAGCGAGTCCGCCGTCGTGGCGCTGGAGCTGTACCGCCGCCAGGGCGCCTGGAAGGTCCGCGCCATGGGCCAGGGGTACGAGGGCGGTCTCGCCGCCCTCCTCGGCGACCAGGGCCTGGACCGCCCCGCCGACCTGGCCGCGTCGATCCTGGCGGCCGCCGCCCCGGAGCCGGCCGCCGCCGAGCCGGCCCGTCCGGCCGCCGACCCGGCGCCGCGCGTTCCAGAGCCGGAGCGCGTCCACCGGTCCACGCCGCCGGCCGCACAGGACCCGACCCCGACCCCGCTCCCGCCGGTGACGCCCCCGCCGCTCCCGGCGACGCCCCCGCCCACCCCCGCGACGCCCCCGCCGACCCCCGTGACGGGCACGCCGACCCCCGTGACGGGCACGCCGACCCCCGCCATGGGGACCGCCGGCCCCATCAGCTACGCCCACCCCGGGCGCCGGCCGGCCGCCGCCCCGGAGCCCCGGCAGGCGCCGCCGGTGCCCGTCGCCGGGGACGCCTCGGGCTGGTCGATGGACGAGCGCCTGTACAACCAGGTCTGGGGGATGTTCGAGGACCTGGCCCGTACCGCCGCCGCCTACCGCAGCGCCTGCGACTTCGCGGAGTCCCGGCTCGACCGGGAGCTGGACCAGTCGCTCTCCGACTACCGCTCCCGCGTCGGCGGCGCCAACGACGCGGCACGGGCGACCGCCCGCGCCCGGCACGACGAGCTCGTCGAGCGGGCCCAGGTGGTCCTGGACCGGGACCTCGCGCAGCTCGCGGCCGAGTCCGAGGTCGTCGAACCGGCTCTGCCGCCCGCGTACGCCCGCTGGGACAGCCCCGTCTGGCACGCCTACCGCGTGCCGGCCGAGGAGCCGATGGCCGTCCGCCTCGGCGACCTCCACCTCCCCGAGCGCACCGACCTGCGGATCCCCATGCTCGTGCGGCTGCCGCTGGAGCGGGGGCTCTGGGTGGACAGCGGCCGGGGGCGTTCCGAGGCCGCCGGTCTGCTCGACGAGATCGAGCTGCGGCGGCTCGCCCTGGACAGCGCGGTGGCGCACGCCGCCCGGCTGCTCGCCGCGCACCCGGCCGGCGAGTTCGCGGTCCATGTCCTCGACGCCGCCGGAGCGGGTACCGCCGCGCTCGCGCCGCTCGTGGAGACGGGTGTGCTGGCCGCACCCCCGGCGCGGGGCGCGACCGGGGTCTCGGCGGTCCTGGAGCAGCTCACCGAGCGGGTCGACCTGCTGCAGATGGCGGTGCGGGGCGGCGCCGCCGACGCCCTGCCGCCCGGTCTGGACGCGGCCCGGCAGCTGCTGATCGTGCACGACTTCCCGCACGGTTTCGACGACCGGGCGGTCACCCGGCTCCGCTACCTCGCCGACGAGGGCCCGTCGGTCGGCGTGCATCTGCTGATGGTCGCGGACCGGGCGGACGCCGCGGCGTACGGGCCGCTCCTCGATCCGCTGTGGCGCTCGCTGCTGAGGCTCACGCCCGTCCCCGACGACCACCTCGCCGACCCGTGGGTCGGACACGCATGGTCGTACGAGCCCCCGATCCTTCCTCCGGGCAGCGGAGTCCTTCGGCAGGTCCTGGCCCAGGTGGCGGCGGCTCGCCATGGAAAGCAGCTCTGACCTGGGCTTTTGAGTGTCCTTTACCCTGCCCTTTACCTTCTCTTGGTCTTTCGGGTAAGGTCTTTTCTGCGGAGGGGAGTACTCCCCATGCGCGGCGTACCCGTCAATACGGACGGATCATCCATGGATCCGATCCCGGGGCGTCGGCCCGGCGGCGGAGGTGTCCGCGGACCGGGTGGAAGAGACCTCCGGCAGCGACGACGCTGATCAGTAGCCGTACGACGCCGGAGGCGCAGTGGACGTTTCAATGACCATGTGGGTGCTGACCATTCTCGGTCTGTGTGCCCTGATCGGCGCCGACTTCTTCATCGGGCGCAAGCCCCATGACGTGTCGGTGAAGGAAGCCGGAATCTGGACGGCCGTCTGGATCGTCCTCGCCGGACTCTTCGGGCTCGGCCTGTGGCTCTTCGGCGGGGGCCAGCCTGCAGGCGAGTTCTTCGCCGGCTACATCACCGAGAAGTCGCTCAGTGTCGACAACCTGTTCGTGTTCGTCCTGATCATGGCGAAGTTCGCGGTCCCCTCCCACCTCCAGCAGCGCGTGCTGCTCGTGGGCGTCGTGATCGCCCTGGTGCTCCGCACGATCTTCATCGTCGCGGGCGCCGCGGTCATCGCGAACTTCTCCTGGATCTTCTACTTCTTCGGCGCCTTCCTGATCTACACCGCCTGGAAGCTCATCCAGGAGGCGCGCGCCGACGAGGAGGAGGACGACTACGAGGAGAACCGACTCCTCAAGATGGCCGAGAAGCGGTTCGGCGTCGCCGACCGGTACCACGGCACCAAGCTGTTCATCCGGGTCAACGGCAAGCGGGTGATGACCCCGCTGATGGTCGTCATGCTCGCCATCGGCACCACCGACATCCTCTTCGCCCTCGACTCCATCCCGGCGATCTTCGGCCTCACCCAGGACCCGTACATCGTCTTCACCGCCAACGCCTTCGCCCTCATGGGTCTGCGGCAGCTGTACTTCCTGATCGGCGGCCTGCTCAAGAAGCTGGTCCACCTCAGCTACGGCCTGTCGGTGATCCTCGGCTTCATCGGCGTGAAGCTCGTGCTGCACGCCCTGCACGAGTCCGGGTTCGACGTCCCCGAGATCTCCATCCCGTTCTCGCTCGCGTTCATCTGCGGTGTCCTGGTCATCACCACGATCACCAGCCTCATCGCCTCCAAGCGGCAGTCGGAGCGGGAGGCCGCCGAAAGCGTGGCCGACGCCGACGGCACCGAGAAGGACAGCATCGGCGCCTGACGCGGCACGCACGGCGACGGCCGGCCCCGGGACACCCGTCCCGCGGCCGGCCGTCGCCGTCGCACGTCAGACTGGCGCCGCCTCCTTCGGCTCCGTCCGCGCCCGCTCCGGCAGGGTCTCCGGCAGCAGGGCGAAGCAGCCCAGGCTCACCAGAGCCACCAGCGTCAGATAGGCGGCGACGCCCCAGGGCGGGCCGGAACCGCCGTCGGACAGGGCCGTGGCGACGATGGGGGTCAGGGCGCCGCCGAGGACGCCGGCGAGGTTGTAGCCGACGGCGGCACCCGTGCAGCGGACCCGGGGCTCGTACAGCTCGGGGAGGTACGCGGCGACCACGGCGAACATCGTGATGAAGGCCAGCAGGGAGCCGAGGAAGCCGAGGAACATCAGCAGCGGCTGGGCGGTGTGCAGCAGCGCCACCATCGGGAACATCCAGAGCGCCGAGCCCGCGCACCCCGCCAGACACAGCGGCCGGCGTCCCCAGCGGTCGGCGAGCAGCGCCACGAACGGGGTGGCCGCGCCCTTGATCGCCACCGCCGCCATCACGCAGGTCAGCATCACCGTGCTGCTCACCCCGAGCCGCTCGGTGCCGTAGGCCAGCGCCCAGGTGGAGACGGTGTAGAAGACGGCGTACCCGACCGCGAGCGCACCGGCCGTCAGTAGCACCAGACGCCAGTGGTCACGTGCCACCTCGGCCAGCGGCGCGCCCGCGCGCCGCCCGGACGCGGACAGCTCCTCGAACTGCGGGGTCTCCGCCAGCGAGCCGCGCAGCAGCAGTCCGGCCGCCGCGAGCACCCCGGCGGCCCAGAACGGCACCCGCCAGCCCCACGAGCGGAACTCCGCGTCGCTCAGCCCGGCCGAGAGCGCCAGCATCACCCCGTTCGCCAGGAGGAAGCCGATCGCCGGACCGATCTGCGGGAAGCTCGCCCACAGCGCGCGCCGGTGCTCCGGGGCGTGCTCGGCGGTCAGCAGGACGGCCCCGCCCCACTCGCCGCCGAGGCCCAGGCCCTGGAGGAAGCGGAGCACCAGCAGCAGCACGGGGGCGGCGATGCCGAGCGTCGCGTACGTCGGGACGCAGCCGACCGCGACCGTGGCGCAGCCCGTCAGGAGCAGGGAGGCGAAGAGGACCGGCCGCCGCCCGTACCGGTCGCCGACGTGGCCGAAGAGGACCGAGCCCAGGGGCCGGGCCAGGAAGCCGACGGCGAAGGTGCCGAAGGCGGCCAGGGTCCCCGCGAACGGGGAGAAGGTCGGGAAGAAGAGGGGCCCGAGGACGAGGGCGGCAGCGGTCCCGTAGACGAAGAAGTCGAAGAACTCGATGGCGGTGCCGACGAGCGAGGCGGCGGCGAGCCGTCCCATCGACGGGGTCCCGGGCGGCGACGGAGGGTGACTTTGGCGCATGTCGCGCCAACTACCCCGCCGCCGTCCGGGTTACGGGGGCGTACGGAGGTGCGCAGCTCCGGGGCCGCGCGCCGGGCGTCACCAGCCGCGCTCGCGCCACTCCGCGAGGTGCGGGCGCTCGTCACCGAGCGTGGTGTCCTTGCCATGGCCCGGATAGATCCAGGACTCGTCCGGCAGGACCCCGAAGAGCTTGGTCTCCACGTCGTGGATCAGGCTCGCGAAGGCTCCCGGGTCCTTCCAGGTGTTGCCCACCCCGCCGGGGAAGAGGCAGTCGCCCGTGAAGACGTGGGGATGGCCGTGCGGGTCGTCGTAGACCAGGGCGATCGAGCCCGGGGTGTGTCCGACCAGGTGCCGGGCGGTCAGCTCGACCCGGCCCACCCGGATCGTGTCGCCGTCCTCGACGGGCACGTCGGTCGCGACCGGGATGCCCTCCGCGTCGTGCGCGCCCGCGTACGTCCGGGCGCCGGTCGCCGCGACCACGTCGGCGAGCGCCTGCCAGTGGTCGCCGTGCCGGTGGGTGGTGACGACGGCGGCGATGCCGTCGTCACCGATCAGCGTGAGGAGCGTGTCGGCGTCGTTCGCCGCGTCGATCAGCAGCTGCTCGCCGGTCGCCCGGCAGCGCAGCAGATACGCGTTGTTGTCCATCGGGCCGACCGCGACCTTCGAGATCATCAGGTCCGTCAGCTCGTGCACGTCCGCAGGTCCGCCGACCTTCACCACTCCGCTGTACGTCATGGCCTCAGACTAGCCCCGGGGAGTGACGGTGGCGGCTACAGCGGGGGGAGCGTGGGCAGGGGGCCGCCCTTGGTGGTGAGGGCCGAGCCGTCGCGGCGCCCGGCGAGCCAGCCGAGCATCTCGGTGGCCGGGCCCATGACGGCGACGCCTTCGGACGTACCGCCGGTGGTCCAGCCCCGCCCGTCGGCGGCCCACAGGACGGTCGCGGGGACGCTCTCCAGGCCCTTGAAGCGCTCGGTCAGGAAGTCGATCTCGCGCTGTACGAACTCCTCCGGCAGGTCCTCCAGCTCGTAGCCGACGCCCAGGTCGACGTGGTGCAGGGCCACCTCCACCCAGCGCCGGAACGGGATGCGGGAGGCGCTGTCCGTGACGCCGTTGCGGAGCTCGACCGTACGGCTCCAGTCGGCGGGCTCGGCGCCCGCGGCCTGGAACCGGTCGGCGGTTTCGCGCAGGTCGGCGAGCTGGACGTCGAGCGGGCGTCCGGAGTCGCGCTCGATGTCGGCGTCGCGGGTCGAGGCGTCCGCGTACATGGGCAGGCCCTGGAGGACGTTCACCAGGGCGTCGGCGTTGCGGGCGACGTGGGCGAGCACGTGGCCGCGGGTCCAGCCGGGAAGCCGTGACGGCTCGGCCGTCGCCGCGTTGTCCCATGAGGCGGCCGCGGCCAGGAGCCGGTCGGTCGCCTCGCGGACGGAAGCAAGGTCGCGTTCGTGGTCGATCATGAGGCCGACCTTAGCGCCGCCACTCATTCGGGTGAAGCGGTCTCCAAGCGGCCGGAAATCGAATGTGCGTGCTATAGGCTCGACGGAAGCATCCGGCATCCTTGGTTGTTGGGTGTGTCAGGCACATCCGCTCTCTGAAGAAAGGTGCGGACCGGCGTGGCCGACCGTCTCATCGTCCGTGGCGCTCGCGAGCACAACCTCAAGAACGTCTCGCTCGACCTCCCGCGCGACTCCCTCATCGTCTTCACCGGGCTCTCGGGATCGGGCAAGTCCTCCCTCGCGTTCGACACGATCTTCGCCGAGGGGCAGCGCCGGTACGTCGAGTCGCTCTCCTCGTACGCCCGGCAGTTCCTCGGCCAGATGGACAAGCCGGACGTCGACTTCATCGAAGGTCTGTCGCCCGCCGTCTCCATCGACCAGAAGTCGACCTCGCGCAACCCGCGCTCGACGGTCGGCACCATCACGGAGGTCTACGACTACCTCCGGCTGCTCTTCGCCCGCATCGGCAAGCCGCACTGTCCCGAGTGCCGCCGCCCGATCTCGCGCCAGTCGCCGCAGGCCATCGTCGACAAGGTCCTGGAGCTGCCCGAGGGCAGCCGCTTCCAGGTCCTGTCGCCGCTCGTGCGCGAGCGGAAGGGCGAGTTCGTCGACCTCTTCGCCGACCTCCAGACCAAGGGCTACAGCCGCGCCCGGGTCGACGGCCAGACCGTACAGCTGAGCGAGCCGCCGACGCTGAAGAAGCAGGAGAAGCACACGATCGAGGTGGTCGTCGACCGCCTCACCGTGAAGGACAGCGCCAAGCGCCGGCTCACCGACTCCGTCGAGACCGCGCTCGGACTCTCCGGCGGCATGGTCGTGCTCGACTTCGTCGACCTCCCCGAGGACGACCCCGAGCGCGAGCGGATGTACTCGGAGCACCTCTACTGCCCGTACGACGACCTGTCCTTCGAGGAGCTGGAGCCGCGCTCCTTCTCCTTCAACTCGCCCTTCGGCGCCTGCCCCGACTGCACCGGCATCGGCACGCGCATGGAGGTCGACGCCGAGCTGGTCGTCCCCGACGAGGACAAGTCCCTCGACGAGGGCGCCATCCACCCCTGGTCGCACGGCCACACCAAGGAGTACTTCGGCAGGCTCATCGGCGGCCTCTCCCAGGCCCTCGGCTTCCGCACGGACATCCCGTACGCGGGACTGCCGCAGCGCGCCAAGAAGGCCCTGATGTACGGCCACAAGACCCAGGTCGAGGTCCGCTACCGCAACCGGTACGGACGCGAGCGGGCCTACACCACCCCGGCCTTCGAGGGCGCCGTCTCCTTCGTCAAGCGGCGCCACAGCGAGGCCGAGAGCGACTCCAGCCGCGAGCGCTTCGAGGGCTACATGCGCGAGGTGCCCTGCCCCACCTGCGAGGGCACCCGCCTCAAGCCGATCGTCCTCGCGGTCACGGTCATGGACCGGTCCATCGCCGAGGTCTCCGCGATGTCCATCAGCGACTGCGCCGAGTTCCTCGCCAGGCTGACGCTCAACGACCGCGACAAGAAGATCGCCGAGCGGGTCCTCAAGGAGGTCAACGAGCGGCTGCGCTTCCTCGTCGACGTCGGCCTCGACTACCTCTCGCTCAACCGCGCCGCCGGCACCCTCTCCGGCGGCGAGGCCCAGCGCATCCGGCTCGCCACCCAGATCGGCTCCGGCCTGGTCGGCGTCCTGTACGTGCTCGACGAGCCGTCCATCGGACTCCACCAGCGCGACAACCACCGGCTCATCGAGACCCTGGTCCGGCTCCGCGACATGGGCAACACGCTCATCGTCGTCGAGCACGACGAGGACACTATCAAGGTCGCGGACTGGGTCGTCGACATCGGCCCCGGCGCCGGCGAGCACGGCGGCAAGGTCGTCCACTCCGGCTCCCTGAAGGAGCTCCTCGCCAACGAGGAGTCGATGACCGGGCAGTACCTGTCCGGCCGCCGGGCGATCGCCATGCCGGACATCCGCCGCCCGGTGGACCCCGGCCGCCGGCTCACCGTGCACGGCGCCCGTGAGAACAACCTGCGGGACATCGACGTCTCCTTCCCCCTCGGCGTCCTCACCGCCGTCACAGGAGTCTCCGGCTCCGGCAAGTCGACCCTGGTCAACGACATCCTCTACACCCACCTGGCACGCGAGCTCAACGGCGCCAGGTCGGTACCCGGACGGCACACGCGCGTGGACGGCGACGACCTCGTCGACAAGGTCGTGCACGTCGACCAGTCCCCGATCGGCCGCACCCCGCGGTCGAACCCGGCGACCTACACCGGCGTCTTCGACCACGTCCGCAAGCTCTTCGCCGAGACGATGGAGGCCAAGGTCCGGGGCTACCTGCCCGGCCGGTTCTCCTTCAACGTCAAGGGCGGCCGCTGCGAGAACTGCTCCGGCGACGGCACGATCAAGATCGAGATGAACTTCCTCCCGGACGTCTACGTCCCGTGCGAGGTCTGCCACGGCGACCGGTACAACCGGGAGACCCTGGAGGTCCACTACAAGGGCAAGTCCATCGCCGAGGTCCTGGACATGCCGATCGAGGAGGCCCTGGACTTCTTCGAGGCCGTCCCGACCATCGCCCGCCACCTGCGCACCCTCAACGAGGTCGGACTCGGCTACGTCCGCCTCGGCCAGTCGGCGCCGACGCTCTCCGGCGGCGAGGCGCAGCGCGTCAAGCTCGCCTCCGAGCTCCAGAAGCGCTCGACCGGCCGCACGGTCTACGTCCTGGACGAGCCGACCACCGGTCTGCACTTCGAGGACATCTCGAAGCTGATCAAGGTCCTCTCCGGCCTCGTCGACAAGGGCAACTCGGTGATCGTCATCGAGCACAACCTCGATGTCATCAAGACCGCGGACTGGGTCATCGACATGGGCCCGGAGGGCGGCAGCGGCGGTGGCCTGGTGATCGCCGAGGGCACGCCGGAGGAGGTCGCCTCGGTCCCGGCGAGCCACACCGGCAAGTTCCTCCGCGAGATCCTCGGCGCCGACCGGATCAGCGACGGCGGCGTGACCGTCCCGGCCGCGCGCGGGACGAAGAAGGCGGCGGCGAAGAAGGCCCCCGCCAAGAAGACCGCCGCCCCGGCGACCAAGACGGCGGCGACGAAGGCGGCGGCCACCAAGGCCACCGCCAAGAAGGCGACGTCCGGGGCCCGCAAGGCATGACGTCACGGCAGGGCCCCCGCCCGGGGGCCCTGCCGCACGCCGGGCCCGGCGGACGGCCCGCGGGACCCCGCCGGTATCGTCGGTTCGGTCCCCCCTGGGGCGTCTTGTCCCCGATCTCACCGTGGAGCGCTCATGTCCGGCCAGTCCAGCCGCCGCACCGTACTGAAGGGCGCCGCGCTCGCCGGTGCCGCAGGGCTGGGAGTCGCCGCCTGCTCCACCGAGTCCAACCTCGGCCACGCCCAGGTCCCGACCCCGACCGCCCCGGTCGCCCTCGGCGCCCCGGACGAGGTCCCGGTCGGCGGCTCCCGGCTCTACCGCGAGCAGCGGCTCGTCGTGAGCTGCCCGGCCAAGGGCCAGTACAAGGCGTTCAGCGCCCAGTGCACCCACGCCGGCTGCGTCCTCGACAAGGTCGAGGACAACGAGGGCAACTGCCCCTGCCACGGCAGCCGCTTCGACGTCACCACCGGCAAGGCGCTCCGCGGCCCGGCCACCGTCCCGCTCCCCGAGGTCCCGATCCGCGTCGAGAACGGCACCCTGGTCGCCGGCCCCGAGACCGCCGCCACCACACCGGCGGCCTGAGGACCGGGGGCCCGACGGTCCCGCGGCCTCACTCCCAGTCCCAGTCGATCCCCAGGATTCCCGGGCGCACGCCCTGCTCCACGAGGTGCACCGTGCGATGCCGGCCGCTCAGGGTCAGCTCCGCACGGCCGCCGCGCGGCGCGCCCGCCGACGCCTGCGCGAACCTCCGGCAGCGCACCGGCAGCGCCGCCTCGTCGAAGCGGACCTGGAGCACGTACTGCCCGCCCGCGAAACTGAACCCGCGCACGTACTCCCCGCTCGGCCCCGCCGTACCGTCCTCGAAACCGTACGAGAACAGGTACGTGTCCCCGGCCCGCAGCCGCACGTCGAAGAGCAGCTCCACGACCAGCACACCGGTCCCGGAGTGCCACCGCACCCGTCCCGTACGGCAGTTCTCCACCGCCCGCACCCTCACCCGCGACGGGTCGCAGCCCGGATCCCCGTGATGGATGGCGAGATAGCGGTCGACGCCGTTCCGATGAGCCCGCACCACGTGCTCCGACTCGCGCCCCACCAGCTCGCGCCCCGCACCGATCCGCACCCGCTCGTGATGCCCCACCGTGTGCAGACCGCCGTCCGCCGGACACTCCAGCTCCGCCAGCAGCTCCTCGACCGAGCCCGACGCCTCCACCAGTGAGCGGTACGAGCGGGCCGCCGGACGCTCCACCTCGGACCGGGCGGCCGTGTCCTCCGACAGGAGCCGCAGAAGCGAGTTCCCCGGCAGCTGAAGGACCTCCTCCAAGACGCGGACGGCCTTCAGCGACTCCGGCCGCTGCGGGCGCCGGGCCCCCTGCTGCCAGTAGCTCAGACTCGTCACCCCGACCTTGACGCCCCGGTGCGCGAGATGGTGCTGAACCCGCTGGAGCGGCAGCCCGCGCACCGCGAACGCGGTGCGCAGCGCCAGATGGAAGGGGCCGGTGTGCAGCAGCTGCACCAGATCGGCCTCGGTGTGGCTCACGAGGACTCCTCAGTGAACGTTCACGACGGGGGAGCGGACCGTCGCGCCGCGTGGGGTGGGCGGGCAGGTGGGCCGAGGGCGTCCGTTCACACCCGGGTCACACCGTTCACAGTCCGATGTCACCCCGCATTGAAGCGTGTTGACCCGCTCCCGACAACGGAACATGCTCCTGACCAGCGTCCGGACGCGCTCCTCCACCCCCCCCACATCCCCACACCCCCCGCCATGGGAGGAACGCGATGCGCAGTAGAAGACTGTCCCTCGCGGCACTCGCCGCAGCCGCCCTCTTCCTCGTCCCCACCACCTCGGCCTCCGCCACCCCCGCCGCCGAGGACGCCTCCGCCCTCGCCTCCAAGCGCCTGAACATCACCATGCAGGCGCAGCAGAAGACCAACTGGTGCTGGGCGGCGAGCGGCAACACCATCGCCACCTGGTTCGGCCGGAACTACAGCCAGAACCAGTTCTGCAACGCCGCCTTCAACCGCCAGCAGGGCTACGACTGCCCCAACTCGCAGGCCACGCTCGGCAACGTCCAGACCGGACTGCGCTGGGCCGGCATCAGCTCCGGCTCGTACGTCGACGGCTGGCTGCGCTACTCCACCGTCCAGACCGAGATCAACGCCAACCGGCCCGTCGAGACCCGGATCCAGTGGTCCAGCGGCGGCGGCCACATGCACGTCATCTACGGCTACGACGACGCCGACAGCTGGGTCTACTGGGGCGACCCCTGGCCCTCCAGCGACCGGTACAACTGGGCCTCGCACGCCTGGTACGTCAACAACGACTCGTTCTCCTGGACCCACTCGCTCTACCGGATCGGGGCGTGACGACGATGAACGCACGAGCCACGGCCGCCGGCCTCCTCACCGCCGCCCTCGTCGCCCTCGGGACGCTCCCGGCCACCGCCGCCGAGGGCCTGCCGCCCGCGCCCACCGCCGAACAGGCCGCCTCCGCGCCGCAGACCCTGAACACCCTCGCCCGCTTCTTCGCCCGCGACGGCGCCCTCGCCCGCTCGGCCGCCGCCCCGCGCGTCGACGGCCCGTCCGTACCCGTCCGCATCCTCTCCCCGGACTTCGTCGCCGGGAAGCCCGGCGCACCCGTCGCCCGCGTCGAGTTCCGCGCCAGCCGGGCCGTGGCCGCCGACGGCCGGAAAGCCTCCCTGTGGACGGCCCCGCAGCCCGGCGGCTGGCAGGTGGTCAACATCGCCACCGGCGACGACGAGATCCGCTACGCCGAACAGGGCGGCCGCCTCCTGCCCGGCGGCCTCGTCTTCCGCGAACCGCAGATCGACGCCTGGTACGTCCAGAAGGGCGCGAAGGTGCTCCCGCTCGACGAGGACGCGGTGCGCGCCGTCGGCCACGACGGCACCAGCCTCGACGCCTACCGCGCACGTGTCGTCCGCGCCTACGGCGACAAGCTCCCCGGCTCCCCCTACGCCCACAAGGGCACCGCCGGCGGCTACACGCCCAACCCCGCCCCGGCGCCCGCGCCCGGGTCCGCGCCTGCGCCCGGGTCCGGGTCCGCGCGCGGGTCCGTGCCCGGGTCCGCCCCCGCGCCTGCGCCGGCGTCCGCCCCCGACACCGGGTCCGCCCCCGGCTCCGTGCCCCTTGCCTCGGCCTCCGACGTCGCGGAGCCGGGCCTCACCACGGGGACCGTCACCGCGGGTGCGGCCGCACTGCTCCTCGCCCTGGCGGCCACGGCGGCGGTACGCCGCCGCCGAGCCTCCAGCGAGACCTGACCCACCCGGAGCGGTCCGTCCCACCCCCACCGCCCGCTCCACCCCGCCCGACCCGGGCCCGCCTCACCCTGCGCGCGCCCACGTAAACCCGGCCCACCCCCCACCAGGGGGTGGGCCGGCCCACATCCCCGGCGCCGGCCCACCTCCTGCCCCCGGCGCCCGCCAGCGCGGCCCCCGCCGCCCCCGCATGGGCCCGAGCCCCACCTGCCCCCCATGGACCTGTGCTCCGCCCGCCCCTGCGTGGGCCCGCGCCTTGCTCGCCCCCGTGTGGGCCCGCGCCTTGCTCGCCCTGTGCGGGCTGCTCCGTCGCCCCTGCGTGGGCCCGAGCCCTGCCCTCCCCCTGTGCGGGCCCGTGTCCCGTCGCCCCTGTGTGGGCCCGAGCCCTGCTCGCCCCTGTGTGGGCCCGCGCTTTGCTCGCCCTGTGCGGGCCTGTGTCCCGTCGCCCCTGCGCGGCCCGTGCCCCGCCCGCCCCTGTGCGCGCCCGCGCCTTGCTCGCCCCCGCGTCCTCGCCGCGCCAGTGTGGGCCCGTGCCCCTCTCCTGCCGTACCTCCCCCGCGGGTACGGGACGGCACGCCGCCGCTGGCCCCGCCCCCACCCCCGTGTGGGCAATCGTCCCGCTGGGGCGGGACGGGTGGGCACACGGGACGGCGCCCTTGGCGGCGCCTCCGCCCCTTGTGCCTGGGCCCGCACCAGGTTGTGCGCCGTGCTGTCGGTGCGGGTTCGGGCGCGGAAGCCTAGGCCCGGCAAGGGGCGCCGTTCCGTTGTGCCCACCCGTTCCGCCCCGGCGGAACGATTGCCCACAACGGGGGTGGGCCCGCACCGACCCGGCGGGGGTGGGACCGCAGCGGGGTGGGTCCGGAGGGTGGGGCCCAGCCCGGTGGGCCGGTGGGCGGGGGCCCAGCCCGGGTGGGGCCCAGTCCCGGTGGGCCGTGGGTGGGGCCCAGGTCGGGTGGGGCCCAGTCCCGGTGGGCCAGCGGGCGGGGCCCAGGGCGGGTGGGGTTATTGGGCCAGGTAGCCGCCGTCTACGGGGAGGAGGGCGCCGGTGATGAAGGAGGCGTCGTCGGAGGCGAGGAAGAGGATGGCGGCGGCGACCTCGTCGGGCGTGCCGAAGCGGGCCATGGGATGGGCGCGGAGGACGCCGGCGAGATACGCGGGTCCGCCGGGTTCGACCCGCGCGGCGGCGACGCGCTCGGTCTCGATGGTGCCGGGGGCGACCGCGTTCACGCGGATCCCGTGCTCGGCCCATTCGACCGCGAGGTGCTTCGTGAGCCCGGTGGCGACGAACTTCGCGGGGCCGTAGACGGCCTGCCGGGCCTGGCCGGCCACGCCGGAGACGGAGGAGGTGCAGACGATGGCGCCGCCGCCCGAGTCGAGCATGGCCTCGATCGCGTACTTGCAGGTCAGGAACATGCCGCGGCCGTCGACGGCCATGACCTCGTCGAAGTCCGATGCCTCGGCCTCGGTGATGGAGAGCAGGGGGATGACGCCCGCGTTGGCGATGAGGACGTCGAGCCTGCCGAAGCGGTCGACCGCGGTGGTGATCATGCGGCGGGCATCGTCGTCCCGGGAGACGTCGCCGACGACCGGGACGACCCCGTCCAGGGTCGCGAGGCGCTCCTCGTCGCGGTCGGCGGCGACGACGTGCGCGCCTTCGCGGAGGAACCGTTCCACTGTCGCCCGTCCGATGCCGCTCGCCGCTCCGGTGACCACGCACACGCGGTCCGCCAGCCGTCCGTGACCTTGTTTCGCACCATGATTCGCCATGCTTCGCCAACGAGTGCGCGAGGCCGGAGTGTCGGTCCCCGCCAGTAGGGTGGGGAGCATGGCAGACCCCTCGAGCTACCGCCCCAAGCCGGGTCAGATCCCCGACTCCCCGGGGGTCTACAAGTTCCGCGACGAGCACCGCCGGGTGATCTACGTCGGCAAGGCGAAGTCGCTGCGTCAGCGGCTGGCGAACTACTTCCAGCCGCTGACGAGCCTGCACCCGCGCACGGCCACCATGGTGACGACGGCCGCGTCCGTGGAGTGGACGGTGGTGTCGACCGAGGTCGAGGCGCTGCAGCTGGAGTACACCTGGATCAAGGAGTTCGACCCCAGGTTCAACGTCAAGTACCGGGACGACAAGAGCTATCCGTATCTCGCGGTGACGCTGGACGAGGAGTTCCCGCGGGTCCAGGTCATGCGCGGCCACAAGAAGAAGGGTGTGCGCTACTTCGGGCCGTACGCGCACGCGTGGGCGATCCGCGAGACCGTCGACCTGATGCTGCGGGTCTTCCCGGTCCGCACCTGCTCGGCGGGCGTCTTCCGGAACGCGGCGTCGGCGGGCCGCCCCTGCCTCCTGGGCTACATCGGCAAGTGCTCGGCGCCCTGCGTGGGCCGGGTCTCGCCGGAGGAGCACCGCGAACTGGCGGAGGAGTTCTGCGACTTCATGGCGGGCCGCACCGGCACGTATCTGCGCCGGCTGGAGAAGCAGATGGTGATCGCGGCCGAGGACATGGAGTACGAGAGGGCGGCCCGGCTGCGGGACGACATAGAGGCGCTGCGCCGGGCCATGGAGAAGAGCGCCGTCGTCCTGGCCGACGCGACCGACGCGGACCTGTTCGCCCTCGCCGAGGACGAGCTGGAGGCCGCCGTCCAGATCTTCCACGTGCGCGGTGGACGGGTGCGCGGGCAGCGCGGCTGGGTCACCGACAAGGTCGAGGCCGTGGACACGGCGGGGCTGGTCGAGCACGCGCTCCAGCAGCTGTACGGCGAGGAGACGGGCGAGACGGTTCCCAAGGAGGTCCTGGTCCCGGCGCTCCCCGAGGACACGGCGGCCGTCACGGCCTGGCTGTCCGGCCGGCGCGGGTCCAACGTCTCGCTGCGCGTGCCGCAGCGCGGCGACAAGAAGGACCTGATGGAGACCGTCGCGCGCAACGCCCAGCAGGCGCTGGTCCTGCACAAGACGAAGCGGGCGAGTGACCTGACGACCCGCTCCCGGGCGCTGGAGGAGATCGCCGAGGCGCTGGACCTGGACTCGGCGCCGCTGCGGATCGAGTGCTTCGACATCTCGCACCTCCAGGGCGAGGACGTCGTGGCGTCGATGGTGGTCTTCGAGGACGGGCTGCCCCGCAAGAGCGAGTACCGCCGCTTCCAGATCAAGGGCTTCGAGGGGCAGGACGACGTCCGGTCCATGCACGAGGTGATCGGCCGCCGCTTCAAGCGCTACCTGGCGGAGAAGGACCGGACGGGGGAGTGGGGTGTCACCGACGGTGAGGTCCCGGCGGAGGACCCGCAGGACGACGGGCGGCCCAGGCGTTTCGCGTACCCGCCGCAGCTCGTCGTGGTCGACGGCGGGCAGCCGCAGGTCGCCGCGGCCCGCCGCGCCCTCGACGAGCTGGGCATCGACGACATCGCGGTGTGCGGGCTCGCCAAGCGCCTGGAGGAGGTGTGGCTGCCGGGTGAGGACGACCCGGTGGTGCTGCCCCGCTCCAGTGAGGGCCTCTACCTCCTCCAGCGGGTACGTGACACGGCTCACGACTTCGCCATCCGCTACCAGCGGTCCAAGCGGACGAAACGCATCCGTACCAGCCCCCTCGACGCGGTCGCCGGGCTCGGCGACACCAGGAAACAGGCGTTGATCAAGCATTTCGGCTCGGTGAAGCGGCTCCGGCAGGCGACAATCGAGCAGATCTGCGAGGTCCCCGGCATGGGCCGGAAGACCGCGGAGGCGGTCGTCGTGGCCCTCGCAGCAGCGGCTCCGGCCGCACCCGCCGTGAACACGGCGACTGGAGAGATCATGGAAGACGACGGGGGCGGCACGGCATGACCGCACACGAGCAGGACCGGAACGAAGAGCAAGACCAGCACGACCGAGAAGACGGAGCAGGACACGTGAGTACGGGCACGAAGGAGACCCCCGGCGACAACGGCGCCGAGGCGGCCATTCCCGAGCTGGTGATCATCTCCGGCATGTCCGGAGCCGGCCGGTCCACCGCGGCGAAGTGCCTGGAGGACCTCGGCTGGTTCGTCGTGGACAATCTGCCGCCCGCGCTGATCCCCACCATGGTGGAGCTCGGCGCACGCTCCCAGGGCAATGTCGCCCGGATCGCCGTCGTCGTGGACGTCCGCGGCCGGCAGTTCTTCGACAACCTCCGGGAGTCCCTCGCCGACCTGGACGCCAAGCAGGTCACCCGCCGGATCGTCTTCCTCGAGTCGTCCGACGACGCCCTGGTCCGGCGCTTCGAGTCGGTCCGCAGGCCCCACCCGCTCCAGGGCGACGGCCGGATCACCGACGGCATCGCCGCCGAGCGCGACCTGCTGCGCGAGCTGCGCGGGGATGCCGACCTGGTGATCGACACCTCCAGCCTCAACGTCCACGAGCTGCGGGCCAAGATGGACGCCCAGTTCGCCGGCGACGAGGAGCCCGAGCTGCGGGCCACCGTGATGTCCTTCGGCTTCAAGTACGGCCTGCCGGTCGACGCCGACCTCGTCGTCGACATGCGCTTCCTGCCGAACCCCCACTGGGTCCCCGAGCTGCGCCCCTTCACCGGCCTCAACGAGGAGGTGTCGAACTACGTCTACAACCAGCCCGGCGCCAAGGAGTTCCTCGACCGCTACACGGAGCTGCTCCAGCTGATCGCCGCGGGCTACCGCCGCGAGGGCAAGCGGTACGTCACCGTCGCCGTGGGCTGCACGGGCGGCAAGCACCGCTCGGTGGCCACCGCCGAGCGGCTCGCCGCCCGCATCGCCGCCGAAGGCGTCGAGACCGTCGTCGTCCACCGGGACATGGGGCGCGAGTGAAGCCGTACCGCCGCCGTGCCTCCACCCTCTCGGTGCGACGTACGCTCCGCAGGCGGGGCGCCCAGCCGAAGGTGGTCGCCCTGGGCGGCGGCATGGGCCTCTCGGCCTCCCTCGCCGCCCTCCGCCGGATCACCGGCGACCTCACCGCCGTCGTCACCGTCGCCGACGACGGGGGTTCCAGCGGCCGGCTCCGGGAGGAGCTGGGCGTGCTGCCGCCGGGCGATCTCCGCAAGGCGCTCGCCGCGCTCTGCGGGGACGACGACTGGGGCCAGACCTGGGCCCGGGTGATCCAGCACCGCTTCCAGTCCAAGGGCGAGATCAACGGCCACGCCGTCGGCAACCTGCTGATCGTCGCCCTGTGGGAGCAGCTCGGCGACCCTGTGCAGGCCCTCGACCTGGTGGGCCGGCTGCTCGGCGCCCAGGGCCGGGTGCTGCCCATGTCCGCCGTGCCCCTGGAGCTCCAGGCGCTGGTCAAGGGGCACGATCCGGAGCGGCCGGAGGACGTGGACACGGTGGCCGGACAGGCGACGGTGGCGCTGACCCCGGGCGAGGTGCAGTCCGTGCACCTCGTGCCGCACGACCCGCCCGCGGTGCCGGAGGCGGTCGCGGCGGTCCTCGACGCGGACTGGGTCGTCCTGGGTCCGGGCTCCTGGTTCTCCTCCGTGATCCCGCACCTTCTCGTGCCGGAACTCCTCGACGCACTGGCCGAGACGAAGGCCCGGAAGGTCCTCTCGCTGAACCTCGCGCCGCAGCCCGGAGAAACAGAGGGCTTCTCCCCGCAGCGTCATTTGGAGGTTTTGGGACGACACGCCCCTAAACTCGCCCTGGACGTGGTGCTCGCCGACGAGGCTGCCGTGCCCGACCGCGAGTCCCTCGCCGATGCCGCCAAGCGGCTCGGCGCCGCGGTCGAGCTGGCGCCGGTGGCCGGGCCCGACGGCTCCGCGAAGCATGATCCGGAGCTGTTGGCCGCCGCGTACGACCGTATTTTTCGGATGCATGGAAGGATCGGCCCATGGCGATGACGGCAGCGGTGAAGGACGAGATCTCCCGGCTTCCCGTCACCCGGACCTGCTGCAGGAAGGCAGAGGTCTCGTCGATCCTGCGGTTCGCGGGCGGGCTGCACCTGGTGAGCGGCCGCATCGTGATCGAGGCGGAGCTGGACACGGCGATGGCGGCGCGCCGCCTCAAGCGGGACATCCTGGAGATCTTCGGGCACAGCTCCGAGCTGATCGTGATGGCCCCCGGCGGACTGCGGCGCGGTTCGCGCTTCGTGGTGCGGGTGGTGGCCGGAGGCGACCAGCTGGCCCGCCAGACGGGTCTCGTGGACGGCCGGGGGCGCCCCATCCGGGGCCTGCCTCCGCAGGTGGTCTCCGGCGCCACCTGTGACGCGGAGGCGGCCTGGCGGGGCGCCTTCCTGGCGCACGGTTCGCTGACGGAGCCCGGCCGGTCCTCCTCCCTGGAGGTCACCTGCCCGGGGCCGGAGGCGGCTCTCGCCCTGGTGGGGGCGGCCCGTCGGCTGTCCATCGCGGCCAAGGCCCGCGAGGTGCGGGGGGTGGACCGGGTCGTCGTCCGTGACGGCGACGCGATCGGCGCCCTGCTGACCCGGCTCGGCGCGCACGAGTCGGTGCTCGCCTGGGAGGAGCGGCGGATGCGGCGCGAGGTCCGCGCCACCGCCAACCGCCTGGCCAACTTCGACGACGCCAACCTGCGCCGTTCGGCCCGTGCGGCGGTCGCCGCCGGGGCCCGGGTGCAGCGCGCGCTGGAGATCCTCGCCGAGGAGGTGCCCGAGCACCTGGCCGCGGCGGGCCGGCTCCGCATGGAGCACAAGCAGGCTTCGCTGGAGGAGCTGGGCGCGCTCGCCGACCCGCCGCTGACCAAGGACGCGGTGGCCGGCCGGATCCGCCGGCTGCTGGCCATGGCCGACAAGCGGGCGCAGGACCTGGGCATTCCCGGGACCGAGTCCAACCTGACGGAGGAGCTCGACGACAGCCTCGTCGGCTGACCGGATCCGTCGCCCGGACGGAACCCCGAACTCCACGCTGCCGGTGCCTTTCTGAGGCGCCGGCAGCTTTTTCGATCCACCCGCGAGGCACCCTTGACAGGCCCATGGGCGCCCATGAGCCTGGCGTCTGTTCACGTTCGTGGCAGACAACAGCAAGGGGGGCTCATGAGACGCAGAGCGAGATCGATCCTCGCCGCGGCTTCACTGCTGATCGCGGGAGTGGCGGCGGCACCCGTCGCCGGAGCGCAGCCGAACGACCGGGACGGCGGTGACGCCCTCTCCGTATGGCGTGCCGTGGTGACCAAGGAGCAGGTACCGCTGCTCCTGGACGCCGGTGCCGACGCCCACGAGCTGACCGAGCAGGTGCCCGCGAAGGGCTCCGCGACGGTCGAGCTCTTCCTCACCGGCCGGCAGGCCGGGCAGCTGCGCGGCCAGGGCGTCGAGCTCGCCGAGCACAACCTGACCGCGCAGGCCGAGAAGCGGGTCGCCGCCGCGGGGGACGGCGTCTTCCGGCCGTACGGCGGGCCGAACGGCCTCAAGCAGGAGATCCTGGACACCGCCCGGGCCAACCCCGGCATCACCAAGGTCGTCTCCATCGGCAAGACCCTCAAGGGCCAGGACATCCTCGCCCTCAAGGTCAGCAAGGGCGCGCAGCGCGCCAAGGACGGCTCCAAGCCCGCCACGCTGTACATGTCGAACCAGCACGCGCGCGAGTGGATCACCCCCGAGATGACCCGGCGGCTGCTCCACTACTACCTGGACGGCTACGGCAAGGACGAGCGGATCACCCGGATCGTCGACTCGACCGAGCTGTGGTTCGTGCTCTCCGCCAACCCGGACGGCTACGACTACACGCACGCCGACCCCGCCAACCGGCAGTGGCGCAAGAACCTCCGCGACAACGACGGCGACGGGCGGTTCGGCGCGGGCGACGGCGTCGACCTCAACCGCAACTTCGCCTACAAGTGGGGCTACGACAACGAGGGTTCGTCCCCCGACCCGGCCGACGAGACCTTCCGCGGCAAGGGCCCCATGTCGGAGCCCGAGACCAGGGCCCTCGACGCCTTCCAGAAGCGCATCGGCTTCGCGTACGGCATCAACTACCACTCGGCCGCCCAGCTGCTGCTGTACGGCGTCGGCTGGCAGGTCGCCACCGACACCCCCGACGACGTGGCCCTCAAGGCCCTCGCGGGCACCCCGCAGAACTCGGCCGTGCCCGGCTACCGGCCGCAGGTCTCCTCGGAGCTGTACATCACCAACGGCGAGGCGGACGGACACGCCGCGAACGTCAACCGGATGCAGATGTTCACCCCGGAGATGTCGACCTGCACCACCGCCTCCCGGGTCGACCCGAACGACGCCTGGAACCCGGCCGACTGCGCCTCCGTGTTCACCTTCCCGGACGACGAGAAGCTGATCCAGGCCGAGTTCGCGAAGAACATCCCCTTCGCGCTCGCCGTCGCCGAGACCGCCGCCCACCCGGACCGGCCCGTCTCCCCGGTCGGCATCGACGCCCCCGACCTCACCCCGAAGTCCTTCGCCACCTCCTACGCCCGGGGCGGGGAGCAGGAGGTCGCCGTCACCGCGCGCAAGTCCCTGCGCGGCAAGACCCTGAAGTACCGGATCAACGGCGGCCGCACCCACAGCGAGGAGCTCGACGCCTGGAAGGGCGGCGAGACCTTCGGCGGCGACGACAACCTCTACTTCGACGAGTACCGCGCCGAGGTCGAGGGCGCCCGTCCCGGCGACTCCGTCGAGGTCTGGTTCACCGCCCGCACCCGGGAGGGCCGCGCCACCGCCTCCGCCCCCTTCACGTACAAGGTGGCCGAGCGTCCCCGCGGCGACGTGCTCGTCCTCGCCGACGAGGGCGGCACCACCGCCGCCCGGCACACCGCCGCGTACGTGAAGGCGCTCGCCGGCAACGGCCGCGGGTCCGCCGTCTGGGACGTCGCCACCCAGGGCACCCCGGACGCCCTCGGCGTCCTCTCCCACTTCCGCACCGTCGTCTGGTACACCGGCGCGGAGCGGCCCTCGGGGGCCACCCAGCTCGCGGTCCGCGACTACCTCAACGAGGGCGGCAAGCTGATCAACGCGGGCGAGAAGTCCGGCGGCCTCACCCAGATCGGCCGGGCCGAGTCCAACGACTTCGCCCAGTACTACCTCGGCGCCTACCACCGCGCGGGCCTCAAGACCCCGCCGGCCTTCGCCGGCACGGGCTCCTTCGCCGGCGCAGGCGCCACGCTGGGGGCGGCCGCCGACAACCCGCTGGACAACGCGGGCGCGTACACGGTCACCTCGGACACCCTGAAGCCCAAGGAGTTCCCGCAGTTCGCGAGCAGCGCCTCCGCCGGTGACTACCCGGGCGTCCGCACCCCCTTCGAGCCCGCCGAGGGCGCGTCCTTCGCGGCCGTCAAGCACACCGACGGCACCTGGGCCCGGCTCAGCAGGACCGTCGACCTCGGCGGTGTCGCGGCCGCGCAGCAGCCCCGCCTCGGCTTCCAGGTCAGCTACGACACCGAGCCCGGCTACGACAACCTCGTCGTCGAGGCCCACACCGTCGGCCAGGACGACTGGACGACCCTGCCCGACCTGGGCGGCGGCACCTCCAGCGAGCCCCCGGCCGACTGCGGCGAGGGCTACTACGTCCGCGACCACCCCTTCCTCGCCCACTACCTCACCGTCGGCGAGGACGGCTGCGCGTCCAGCGGCACCACCGGCTCCTGGAACGCCTTCACCGGCCCGTCCAACGGCTGGCGCCAGGCCACCGTCGACCTGAGCGCCTGGGCGGGCAAGCAGGTCGAGCTCTCGATCTCGTACGTCTCCGACCCCGGTACGGGAGAGATGGGCGCCTTCGTCGACGACACCCGGCTCACCACCGGCACCACCACCGAGGCCGAGGGCTTCGAGACCTCCCTCGGCGTCTGGTCCACGCCGGGCGCCCCGGCCGGCAGCCCCGGCAACGGCTCGGACTGGACGCGCTCCGCGGCGCTCTTCCACTCCCAGGCCGCGGTCACCACGCGGGACACCGTCCTCCTCGGCTTCGGCCTGGAGCACGTGCCCGGCGAGGCGGAGCGGGGACGGCTCATCGGCCGCGCCCTCGCGGTGCTCCGCCGCTGACGGAGCGTAGTGGGGACAAAGGTCCCACGGCGGCCCGTACCCGTTGGTAGGTACGGGCCGTCGGCCATTTTCCCTCACTTTCCGGGCTCGTACGGCTGCGCGGGATGTCACCGGCCGGCGCCCGGGGGGGTAGGGTCGTAAGCGGTCGGGGACATCCCAAAAACAAAAATCTCGCCGGCGTCGAGCACACCGGCGTACCTAACGAGGAGATCGGTTCGTGACGATCCGCGTAGGCATCAACGGCTTTGGCCGCATCGGCCGGAACTACTTCCGCGCGCTCCTTGAGCAGGGTGCTGACATCGAGATCGTGGCTGTCAACGACCTGGGCGACACCGCGACCACGGCCCACCTGCTGAAGTACGACACCATCCTGGGACGCCTCAAGGCCGAGGTCACCCACACCGCCGACACCATCACCGTCGACGGCCGCACCATCAAGGTGCTCTCCGAGCGCAACCCGGCCGACATCCCCTGGGGCGAGCTGGGCGTCGACATCGTCATCGAGTCGACCGGCATCTTCACCAAGAAGGCCGACGCCGAGAAGCACATCGCCGGTGGCGCCAAGAAGGTCCTCATCTCGGCTCCGGCCACCGACGAGGACATCACCATCGTCATGGGCGTGAACCAGGACAAGTACGACCCGGCGCAGCACAACGTCATCTCGAACGCGTCCTGTACCACCAACTGTGTCGCGCCGATGGCGAAGGTCCTCGACGAGAACTTCGGCATCGTCAAGGGCCTGATGACGACGGTCCACGCGTACACCAACGACCAGCGCATCCTGGACTTCCCGCACAAGGACCTGCGCCGCGCCCGCGCCGCCGCGGAGAACATCATCCCGACCACGACGGGTGCCGCGAAGGCCACCGCGCTGGTCCTCCCGCAGCTCAAGGGCAAGCTCGACGGCATCGCCATGCGCGTCCCGGTCCCGACCGGCTCCGCCACCGACCTGGTCGTGACGCTGGAGCGCGAGGTCACCAAGGACGAGGTCAACGCCGCGTTCAAGAAGGCCGCCGACGACGGCGACCTCAAGGGCTACCTGTACTACACCGAGGACCCCATCGTGTCCTCGGACATCGTGAGCGACCCGGCTTCCTGCACCTTCGACGCCTCCCTGACCATGGTCCAGGAAGGCAACACGGTGAAGATCCTGGGCTGGTACGACAACGAGTGGGGCTACTCCAACCGTCTCGTCGACCTCACCGTCTTCGTCGGCGGCCAGCTCTAAACTTAGGGCGGGCTTTCGATGTGAGCAGGGCTCGGGCAGCGCAACGCCGCGCTGTGCGAGCCCTGTTTGTGTGCTCCACCGCGTACCAAGGAGTCAGTGACAGATGAAGACGATCGACGAGCTTCTCGCCGAAGGCGTCTCAGGCAAGCGGGTGTTCGTCCGCGCCGACCTCAACGTGCCGCTCGACGGCACCACCATCACCGACGACGGCCGGATCCGCGCCGTCGTCCCGACGGTCAAGGCGCTCGCCGACGCCGGCGCCCGCGTCGTCGTCGCCTCGCACCTGGGCCGTCCCAAGGGCGCCCCGGACCCGGCGTTCTCGCTCGCGCCCGCCGCGGCCCGCCTCGGCGAGCTGCTCGGCGCCGACGTGGCCTTCGCGACCGACACGGTCGGCGACTCCGCCACGGCCACCGTCGCGGGCCTCGCCGACGGCGGGGTCGCCGTCATCGAGAACCTCCGGTTCAACGCCGGCGAGACCTCCAAGGACGACGCCGAGCGCGGCGCCTTCGCGGACCGGCTCGCGGCCCTCGCCGACCTGTACGTCGGCGACGGCTTCGGCGCCGTGCACCGCAAGCACGCCTCGGTCTTCGACCTCCCGGCGCGCCTCCCGCACGCCGCGGGCTACCTCATCGCCACCGAGGTCGGCGTCCTGAGGAAGCTCACGGAGGACGTCCAGCGGCCGTACGCGGTCGTGCTCGGCGGCTCCAAGGTCTCCGACAAGCTCGGGGTCATCGACCACCTCCTGGAGCGCGCCGACCGCATCCTGATCGGCGGCGGCATGGCGTACACCTTCCTCAAGGCCCAGGGCCACGAGGTCGGCAGCTCGCTGCTCCAGGAGGACCAGATCCCGGCGGTGCTCGAGTACCTCAAGCGCGCCGAGGACAAGGGCGTGGAGTTCGTGCTCCCCGTCGACGTCGTGGTCTCCGCGCAGTTCCCGGACCTCAAGAGCAAGGCCCCGACCGAGCACCGCACGGTGCCCGCGGACGCCATGCCCGCCGGTTTCATGGGCCTGGACAACGGCCCCGAGACCGACAAGCTGTACGCGTCGAAGCTCGCCGACGCCGCCACCGTCTTCTGGAACGGCCCGATGGGCGTCTTCGAGCACCCCGACTACGCCGAGGGCACCCGGGCCGTGGCCCAGGCCCTCGTCGGCTCCTCGGGCTTCAGCGTCGTCGGCGGTGGCGACTCCGCCGCGGCCGTCCGCACCCTGGGCTTCGACGAGAACGCATTCGGACACATCTCGACCGGCGGCGGCGCCTCCCTCGAATACCTCGAGGGCAAGAAGCTCCCCGGCCTCGTCGCACTGGAGGACTGACCCCCTTATGACCACCCGCACCCCGCTGATGGCGGGCAACTGGAAGATGAACCTCAACCACCTCGAGGCCATCGCCCACGTCCAGAAGCTCGCCTTCGCCCTGACCGACAAGGACCACGACGCCTGTGAGGTCGCGGTCCTGGTTCCCTTCACCGACCTGCGGTCGGTCCAGACCCTGGTCGACGGCGACAAGCTGAAGATCAAGTACGGCGCCCAGGACATCTCGGCGCACGACTCCGGTGCCTACACCGGCGAGATCTCGGGCCTGATGCTGTCCAAGCTGAAGTGCGCCTACGTCGCCGTCGGCCACTCCGAGCGCCGCCAGTACCACGCCGAGAACGACGAGGTCTGCAACGCCAAGGTGAAGGCCGCCTTCAAGCACGGCGTCACCCCGATCCTCTGCGTCGGCGAGGGCCTGGACATCCGCAAGGCCGGACAGCAGGTCGAGTACACCCTCGCCCAGCTCGACGGCGGCCTGAAGGACGTCCCGGCCGAGCAGGCCGAGACCATCGTGATCGCGTACGAGCCGGTGTGGGCCATCGGCACCGGCGAGGTCGCCACCCCCGAGGACGCCCAGGAGGTCTGCGGGGCGATCCGCGGCCGTCTCGCGGAGCTGTACTCGCAGGAGCTGGCCGACAAGGTCCGCATCCAGTACGGCGGCTCGGTCAAGTCCGGGAACGTCGCCGCGATCATGGCGCAGCCGGACGTCGACGGCGCCCTGGTGGGCGGCGCGGCGCTGGACGCCGACGAGTTCGTCAAGATCGCGCGCTTCCGCGACCAGTGAGTATGCGGTAGCGGAGTTACGTCGTACCCTTGCGGGGGTCGGGCAGGTGCCCGGCCCCCGTCCGTATAAGTCCGAGGAAGTTGGTCCAGCCGTGGTTATGGGGTTCTCGATCGCCCTCATCGTCTTCAGCGGGCTGCTGATGCTGCTCGTGCTGATGCACAAGGGGAAGGGTGGCGGCCTCTCCGACATGTTCGGTGGCGGAATGCAGTCCTCCGTCGGTGGTTCCTCGGTCGCCGAGCGCAACCTGGACCGCATTACCGTCGTGGTCGGTCTGCTCTGGTTCGCCTGCATTGTGGTACTTGGTCTGCTGATGAAGTTGGACGGGTAACTCCAATCACTGGACGCGCGTTGGGCCTTACGTAGACTGGGGCATCTTCGAGCACCATCACGCAGGGAGTTACGACCGTGGCAAGTGGCAACGCGATCCGGGGAAGCCGGGTCGGAGCGGGGCCGATGGGCGAGGCCGAGCGAGGCGAATCGGCGCCGCGAGCCCGCATCTCGTTCTGGTGCTCGAACGGGCACGAGACGCAGCCGAGCTTCGCCAGCGACGCGGCGATCCCGGAGACCTGGGACTGCCCGCGCTGCGGCTTCCCGGCAGGTCAGGACCGGGACAACCCGCCGGACCCGCCGCGCACGGAGCCGTACAAGACCCACCTCGCCTATGTGCGTGAGCGGCGCAGCGACGCCGACGGGGAGGCGATCCTCGCCGAGGCGCTCGCCAAACTGCGCGGCGAGATCTGAGCGTGGTGTGACGGTGTGACGAACGGGCCCCGCCCGCGAATTCGATTCGCGGGCGGGGCCCTTTCGTCGTTCGCGTTCGGCTTCGCGTCGCCCGCCCCTCTGATCAATTAGGTTTGGGGGTGCAGCGGGGCAGACAAGCAGTACGAGAAGAAGTGGGCGATGTCCGAGATGACAAGCGAAGGCCGTACCAGGCTCAACCGGCTGCCCGAGTGGGCGGCCCTCGCCAAGCACCGCGAGCAGCTGGGGGAGACCCACCTGCGCGAGCTGTTCGCCGCCGAACCGGCGCGCGGCACCGACCTCACCCTGCGGGTCGGCGACCTCTACCTGGACTACTCCAAGCACCTCGTCACCGGCGAGACGCTGGCCCTGTTGCGCGAACTGGCCGCCGCCACCGGCGTCGCCGAGCTGCGCGACGCCATGTTCCGCGGCGAGAAGATCAACACCACCGAGGACCGGGCGGTCCTCCACACCGCGCTGCGCGCCCCCCGCGGGGCCGTGATCGAGGTCGACGGGGAGAACGTCGTCCCGGCCGTGCACGCCGTCCTCGACAAGATGGCCGCCTTCGCCGACACGGTCCGCACGGGCGCCTGGACCGGCCACACCGGCAAGCCGGTCAGGAACATCGTGAACATCGGCATCGGCGGCTCCGACCTCGGCCCCGCCATGGCCTACGAGGTACTGCGCTCCTTCACGCAGCGGGACCTGACGCTCCGTTTCGTCTCCAACGTCGACGGCGCCGACCTCCACGAGGCCGTCCGCGACCTCGACCCCGCCGAGACGCTCTTCATCGTCGCCTCGAAGACCTTCACCACCATCGAGACGATCACCAACGCCACCTCGGCCCGCGACTGGCTCCTCGGCGGCCTCGGCGCCGGCCAGGAGGCCGTCGCCAAGCACTTCGTCGCCCTCTCGACCAACGCCGAGAAGGTCGAGGAGTTCGGCATCGACACCACCCACATGTTCGAGTTCTGGGACTGGGTCGGCGGCCGCTACTCGTACGACTCCGCCATCGGCCTCTCCCTGATGATCGCCATCGGCCCGGAGCGCTTCCGGGAGATGCTCGACGGCTTCCACCTCGTCGACGAGCACTTCCGCACCGCCCCGCCCGAGGAGAACGCGCCGCTCCTGCTCGGCCTCCTCGGCGTCTGGTACGGCGCCTTCTTCGACGCCCAGTCGCACGCCGTCCTGCCGTACTCCCACTACCTGTCCAAGTTCACCGCCTACCTCCAGCAGCTCGACATGGAGTCCAACGGCAAGTCCGTGGACCGCGACGGCCGGCCGGTCGACTGGCAGACCGGACCCGTCGTCTGGGGCACCCCCGGCACCAACGGGCAGCACGCGTACTACCAGTTGATCCACCAGGGCACCAAGGTCATCCCGGCCGACTTCATCGGCTTCGCCCGGCCCGTGGCCGACCTGCTCCCGGGCCTCGTCGCCCAGCACGACCTGCTCATGGCCAACTTCTTCGCCCAGACCCAGGCGCTCGCCTTCGGCAAGACGCCCGAGGAGGTCAGGGCCGAGGGAGTCGCCGAGGAGCTCGTCCCGCACAAGACCTTCCAGGGCAACCACCCCACCACCACGATCCTGGCCGACGCGCTCACCCCGTCCGTCCTCGGCCAGCTGATCGCGCTCTACGAGCACAAGGTCTTCGTCCAGGGCGCCGTCTGGAACATCGACTCCTTCGACCAGTGGGGCGTCGAGCTCGGCAAGGTCCTCGCCAGGAAGATCGAGCCGGTCCTGACCGACGGGGCGGGCGGCGAGCGGCTCGACAGCTCGACCGCCGGACTCGTCACCGCCTACCGGTCGCTGCGCGACCGGGACTGATCGCATGACGGGGGAGAACGCGGTGCGGCTGCGGCCGCCCAGGAACGCCGTGGACGAGCGGGCCGTCGCCTGGTGGCGCAGCCGGCTCCTGGTGACCACCGCCGTACCGGTGGTGGTGCTCGCCGTCCTCGGCGCGTTCCTCGGGTCCGCCCGGTCCTGGCTGCTGCTCTCGGCCGGGGCCGTCGCGGCCCTCGGCCTCGCCTGCGCCGCGTTCTTCCCCGGCTGGTGGTTCCGGGTGCACCGCTGGGAGGTCACCGACGACGCCGTCTACGTCCGCACGGGGGCCCTCCGGCAGGAGTGGCGGATCGCCCCCATGTCCCGGATCCAGACCGTCGACACCGTCCGGGGCCCGCTGGAGCAGCTCTTCCGGCTCGCCACGGTCACCGTGACCACCGCCTCCTCCCAGGGCGCGATCCGCATCGAGGGCCTCGACCACGAAGTGGCCGCCGCACTCGCCGAGCGGCTCACCCTCATCACCGGGGCCACCCCCGGGGACGCCACGTGAGCGAGGACGACCCCGGCGAGGAGTGGCGGCGCCTCGACCGGCGGACGCTCCTGGTCACCGCCGCCGTGCTGTGCGGCGTGGCCGGGGGCGCCGCCCTCCCCGCGGCGGCCGGCCTCGCCGGCTCCCGGCCGCTGTGGCAGGCCGTCGCCTGGATCGCCGCCGGCGCCCTCCTCCTGGTGCTGGCGGGAACCGCCGGCGACTACGTCCGCTGGCGCCGCACCCGCTACCGCGTCGGCCCCGACCGGGTCGACGTCCACACCGGCCTGCTGCTGCTCAAGCGCCGCTCCCTCGCCCGCGAGCGCATCCGTACGGTCGACCTCACCGCCAACCCCCTCCAGCGCGTCCTCGGCCTCGTCAAGGTCCGCATCGGCACCGGCGAGAACTCCGGCGCCGGCGAGTCCACCCTCGAACTCGACCTGGTCACCCGGGCCGAGGGCGAACGGCTCCGCCGGGAACTCCTGGCCCGCCCCGAGCCGCCCGAGCGGCCGGGCCACGACAACGCCCTGGCCGTCCTCGACCCGCGCTGGATCCGCTACGCCCCCGTCTCCTTCCTCGCCCCCGCCCTCGGCGGAGCGGCGGCCGGCGCCGTCCTCCAGGTCAGCGAGTGGTTCGGTGCCCAGGGAAAGGTCATCGACTGGATGGAGGACCGCTTCCAGGACGTCTCCCCGCTGTGGGTGGTCCTCGACCTGGTCCTCGTCGCGACCGTCGTCGGCGCCGTCGGAGCCCTCGGACTCTGGGTCGAGATGTGGTGGAACTACCGCCTGGAGCGCGAGCCGGGCGGCACCCTGCGCGTCTCCCGCGGCCTCCTCACCGCCCGCTCGGTCTCCATGGAGGAGCGCAGGCTGCGCGGGATCGAACTCGTCGCACCGCTCGGCGTGCGGATGTGCGGGGCCGCCCGCCTCGACGCCGTCGCCACCGGCCTCGTCCAGGACTCCGACGACCGGCACGCCGACCTCAGGAACCTGCTGCCCGCCGTGGACCGGGCCGTCGCCGACCGGGTCGCCGCGCAGGTCCTGCGCGAGCCGGAACCGCCCACCGGCGCGCCGCTCACCGCCCATCCCCGGGCCGCCCGCACCCGGCGGCTGCGCCGGGCCCTGTGGGCCGTCCTCGTCCCGGTCGCGGTCCTCGCCGGACTGGGACTCCTCCTCACCCCGGTCCTGCTGTACGTGGCGGGCGGCTGCGCGGTCGTCCTGCCCCCGATCGCCGTGCTGTTCGCCCTCGACGCCTACCGCGGCCTCGGACACACCGTCAGCGGCGGCTACCTGGTGACGCGTTCGGGCACCCTCCGGCGCGCCACGGTCGCCCTCCAGCGCTCCGGCGTCATCGGCTGGACCGTCCGGCAGTCGTACTTCCAGCGCCGCGCCGGCCTCCTCACGCTGACCGCCACGACGGCGGCCGGCGCCGGCGCGTACGCCATCCTCGACGCCGGCGAGAGCGAGGGCCTGGCCTTCGCCGCCGGGGCCGTACCCGACCTCCTCGCGCCCTTCCTGGAACCCGCGCACACGCCGGAGGCCCGGTCCACCCACGGGTGAACCGGGCCTCCGTCCGGGTGAATCAGGCCGAAGCCGGCGGGTACAGGCTCCGCGGCAGCTCCGAGGCCGCCGCCGCGTCGAGCAGCCACAGCGTGCGCGAGCGGCCGTAGGCGCCCGCCGCCGGGGCCTGCACCTCGCCCGCGCCCGACAGCGCGATCGCCGCCGCCTTGGCCTTGTCCTCGCCGGCGGCCAGCAGCCAGACCTCCTTCGCCGCCCGGATCGCCGGGAGGGTCAGCGAGACCCGCAGCGGCGGGGGCTTGGGCGCGCCGTGCACCCCGACCACCGTCCGCTCGGTCTCGCGGACCGCCGGAAGCTCCGGGAAGAGCGAGGCCACGTGCGTGTCCGGGCCGACGCCCAGCATCAGCACGTCGAAGGCCGGCACGCCGCCGTGGTCCTCGGGACCCGCCGCCGCGGCCAGCTCCTCCGCGTACGCGGCCGCCGCGCTGTCGACGTCGTCGTACGGGCCGTCCGAGGCCGGCATGGCGTGCACCCGCGCCGGGTCGAGCGGCACCCGGTCGAGCAGCGCCTCCCGGGCCTGGGTGACGTTCCGCTCGGGGTCGCCCTCGGGCAGGAAGCGCTCGTCCCCCCACCAGAGGTCGAGCCGCGACCAGTCGACGGCGTCCCGCGCGGGCGCCGAACCGAGCGCCGCGAGCAGGCCGTTGCCGTTGCGGCCGCCGGTCAGCACGACCGAGGCGGAGCCGCGGGTCGCCTGGGCGTCCACGATCTTCGTGATGAGCCGGGCCGCGGCGGCCTCGGCCATCAGCTCCTTGTCGCGGTGGACGACCAGCTGCGGGGTGCTCACTTGGCCGCCGCCTTCTTGGCCGGGGCCTTCTTCGCGGCCTTGGCCGGGGCGGGGGCCGGAGCCTCCGCGGCCTTGGGCTCGGCCTCGGCGACCGGCTCGGGAGCGATGGTCGCCGCTTCCTCGTCCAGCCGCTCGAGACCGAACTTCAGCGCCGTCGCGTACGTCTCGTCCGGGTCGAGCCGGCGCAGCTCCTCCGCGATCAGCTCGGCCGTCTCGCGGCGCTTCAGCGCCACGGCACGGTCCGGCTGGCCCTGGATGGAGAGCGTCGCGAGCGAGCCGTCCGGCCGGTCGAGGACGATCGGACCGGAGCTGGTCTCCATGCGGACGGAGGTCAGGCCCGGGCCCGCCGACCTCGCGCGCCGCACCGGCACCTTCAGCCGCTCCGACAGCCACATGGCGAGCAGTTCGACGCTGGGGTTGAACTCCTCGCCCTCCACCTCGGCGGAGGTGACCTCGCACACGACCTGGTCGAGCGCGGCGGCGAGCATCGAGCGCCACGGGGTGATCCGGGTCCACGAGAGATCCGTGTCGCCCGGCGTGTAGGTGTCCGCGCGCGCGGTCAGCTCCTGGATGGGCTGCTCGGCGGCGTACGTGTCGGTCACCCGCCGCTGGGCGAGGGCGCCCAGCGGGTCGTTCGCCGGGTCGGTCGGCGCGTTCACCGGCCACCAGACGACGACGGGGGCGTCCGGGAGGAGCAGCGGCAGGACCACCGACTGGGCGTGGTCGACGACCTCGCCGTACAGCCGCAGTACCACCGTCTCGCCGGTGCTGGCGTCTGCGCCGAGGCGGACCTCGGCGTCGAGCCGCGCCTTGGAGCGGTCCCGCGGTGAGCGCGAGACCCGCTTGATGACGACGAGGGTCCGCGAGGGGTGCTCGCGGGACGCGTCGTTGGCCGCCTTCAGGGCGTCGTAGGCGTTCTCCTCGTCGGTGACGATCACGAGGGTGAGCACCATGCCGACGGCCGGCGTGCCGATCGCCCGCCGCCCGAGCACCAGCGCCTTGTTGATCTTGGAGGACGTGGTGTCCGTCAGGTCGGTCTTCATGGCCGGCGCCAGCTCCTGCCGTCTCGTGCGAGCATCTCGTCCGCCTCGACCGGACCCCAGGTCCCGGACTGGTACTGCGCGGGCTTGCCGTGCTTGTCCCAGAACTGCTCGATCGGGTCGAGGATCTTCCAGGACAGCTCGACCTCCTCGACGCGCGGGAAGAGGTTCGAGTCGCCGAGCAGGACGTCGAGGAGGAGCCGCTCGTACGCCTCGGGGCTGGACTCCGTGAAGGACTCGCCGTACGCGAAGTCCATCGACACGTCCCGGATCTCCATCTGGGTGCCGGGCACCTTGGAGCCGAACCGCACCGTGACGCCCTCGTCCGGCTGGACCCGGATCACGATGGCGTTGCGGCCGAGTTCCTCGGTCGCCGTGTGGTCGAAGATGGAGTGCGGCGCGCGCTGGAAGACGACCGCGATCTCCGTGACGCGACGGCCCAGGCGCTTGCCGGTGCGCAGGTAGAACGGGACGCCCGCCCAGCGGCGGTTGTCGATCTCCAGCTTGACGGCCGCGTAGGTGTCGGTCTTCGACTGGGGGTCGATGCCGTCTTCCTGGAGGTAGCCGACGGCCTTCTCGCCGCCCTGCCACCCGGCCGCGTACTGGCCGCGGACCGTGGACTCGCCCAGGTCCTTGGGCAGCTTCACGGCGCCGAGGACCTTGGTCTTCTCGGCGGCCAGCGCGTCGGCGTCGAAGGAGGCGGGCTCCTCCATCGCGGTCAGCGCGAGCAGCTGGAGCAGGTGGTTCTGGATGACGTCACGGGCGGCGCCGATGCCGTCGTAGTAGCCGGCGCGGCCGCCGATGCCGATGTCCTCGGCCATGGTGATCTGGATGTGGTCGACGTAGGACCGGTTCCAGATCGGCTCGAAGAGGGTGTTGGCGAAGCGGAGCGCCAGGATGTTCTGGACGGTCTCCTTGCCGAGGTAGTGGTCGATCCGGAAGACCTCGTCGGGCGGGAAGACCTCGTGGACGACCTCGTTGAGCTCCTTGGCGGAGACGAGGTCGTGCCCGAACGGCTTCTCGATGACCGCGCGGCGCCAGGAGCCGTCCTTCTGGTCGGCGAGCCCGTGCTTCTTGAGCTGCTGGACGACCTTGGGGAAGAACTTCGGCGGCACGGACAGGTAGAAGGCGAAGTTGCCGCCGGTGCCCTGTGCCTTGTCCAGCTCCTCGATGGTGGACTTGAGCTGCTCGAAGGCGTCGTCGTCGTCGAAGTCGCCCTGGACGAACCGCATGCCCTGGATCAGCTGCTGCCACACCTCCTCGCGGAACGGGGTGCGCGCGTGCTGCTCGACGGCGTCGTGGACCTCCTGCGCGAAGTCCTCGTCCTGCCACTCGCGGCGGGCGAAGCCGATCAGCGAGAAGCCCGGCGGCAGCAGGCCGCGGTTGGCCAGGTCATAGACGGCGGGCATCAGCTTCTTACGGGACAAATCGCCCGTGACGCCGAAGATCACCAGACCCGACGGCCCCGCGATGCGCGGGAGCCGTCGGTCTGCGGCGTCACGGAGCGGGTTGGCTCCGTGGACTGCGCTCAAAGTGCTTACGCCTCCGAAGGTGCGAGGCGCTGAAGCTCCGCCTCGGTGGACTTGAGCAGGTCGTTCCAGGACGCCTCGAACTTGTCGACGCCCTCGTCCTCCAGGAGCTGCACGACGTCGTCGTAGCTGATGCCCAGCTTCTCGACGGCGGCCAGCTCGGCGCGGGACTGGTCGTAGGTCCCGCGCACGGTGTCACCGGAGACGACGCCGTGGTCGGCGGTGGCCTCCAGGGTGCCTTCCGGCATGGTGTTGACGGTGCCCGGGGCGACCAGGTCCACCACGTACAGGGTGTCCTTGTACGCCGGGTCCTTGACGCCGGTCGAGGCCCACAGCGGACGCTGCTTGTTGGCCTGGGCCTTGTCCAGGGCGGCCCAGCGGTCGGAGGAGAAGACCTCCTCGAACGCCTCGTAGGCCAGTCGGGCGTTGGCCAGCGCGGCCTTGCCCTTGAGCGCCTTGGCCTCGTCGGTGCCGATGCCGTCCAGGCGCTTGTCGATCTCCGAGTCCACGCGGGACACGAAGAAGGACGCCACCGAGTGGATCTTGGAGAGGTCGAGGCCGCGCTCGCGGGCCTTCTCCAGGCCCGCCAGGTAGGCGTCCATGACCGCGCGGTAGCGCTCCAGCGAGAAGATCAGCGTCACGTTGACGCTGATGCCGAGGCCGATGACCTCGGTGATCGCCGGCAGACCCGCCTTGGTGGCCGGGATCTTGATCAGGGTGTTGGGGCGGTCCACCAGCCAGGCCAGCTGCTTGGCCTCGGCGACGGTGGCGGTCGTCTCGTGGGCGAGACGGGGGTCGACCTCGATGGAGACCCGGCCGTCCTGGCCGTCGGTCGCCTCGAAGACCGGCCGCAGGATGTCGGCGGCGTCGCGGACGTCCGCCGTCGTGATCATGCGGATGGCCTCGTCGACGGTCACCTTGCGGGCGGCGAGGTCGGCGAGCTGCTGCTCGTAACCGTCACCCGAGGAGATGGCCTTCTGGAAGATCGACGGGTTCGTGGTCACACCGACCACGTGGCTCTGGTCGATGAGCTCGGCCAGGTTGCCGGACGTGATCCGCTTGCGCGAGAGATCGTCCAGCCAGATCGCGACGCCTTCGTCGGAGAGGCGCTTGAGAGCGTCTGTCATGAGAGTTGCATCTCCATTAAGTCGTACGTATGTGCGTCAGCGCGCGGCGGCGTCGATCGATTCCCGGGCGGCGGCGACGATCGCCTCGGGCGTGAACCCGAACTCGCGGAAGAGGACCTTCGCGTCCGCCGAGGCACCGAAGTGCTCCAGCGAGACGATCCGGCCGGCGTCCCCGACGTACTTGTGCCAGGTGAGACCGATGCCGGCCTCGACCGCGACGCGGGCCTTGACCGACGGCGGCAGGACGGAGTCCTTGTACGACCGGTCCTGCTCCTCGAACCACTCCACGGACGGCATGGAGACCACCCGGGTCGGGACGCCGGCGGCCTGGAGCTGCTCGCGGGCCTCGACGGCCAGGTGCACCTCGGAGCCCGTGCCGATCAGCACGACCTCCGGCTCGCCGCCCTCGGCGTCGAAGAGCACGTAGCCGCCCTTGACGGTGTCCTCGTTCGGCGCGTACGTCGGCACACCCTGACGGGTGAGGGCGAGGCCGTGCGGGGCGCCCTTGCCGAAGACCTTGGTGTGACGCTGCATGATCTCGCGCCAGGCGATCGCCGTCTCGTTGGCGTCGGCCGGGCGGACCACGTTCAGACCCGGGATCGCGCGCAGCGAGGCCAGGTGCTCCACCGGCTGGTGCGTCGGGCCGTCCTCGCCCAGACCGATCGAGTCGTGGGTCCAGACGTACGTCACGGGGAGGTGCATCAGGGCCGACAGGCGGACGGCGTTGCGCATGTAGTCGGAGAACACCAGGAAGGTGCCGCCGTAGATGCGGGTGTTGCCGTGCAGCGCGATGCCGTTCATCTCCGCGGCCATGGAGTGCTCGCGGATGCCGAAGTGGATCGTGCGGCCGTACCGGTCGGCCTCCGGCAGCGGGTTGCCCTCGGGCAGGAACGACGAGTCCTTGTCGATCGTCGTGTTGTTCGAGCCGGCGAGGTCGGCCGAGCCGCCCCACAGCTCCGGGATGACCGCGCCGAGCGCCTTGAGGACCTGGCCCGAGGCGGCACGGGTGGCGACACCCTTGCCCGGCTCGAAGACCGGGAGCTTCTCGGCCCAGCCGGCCGGCAGCTCGTTGGCCTGGATGCGGTCGAACTCGGCGGCGCGCTCCGGGTTGGCCGTACGCCACTCGGCGAGCGACTTCTCCCACCCGGCGCGGGCCTCGCGGCCGCGGTCGCCGAGCGCACGGGTGTGCGCGATGACCTCGTCGGTGACCTCGAACGTCTGCTCCGGGTCGAAGCCCAGGACGCGCTTGGTGGCCGCGATCTCGTCGTCGCCGAGCGCCGAGCCGTGCGCGGCCTCGGTGTTCTGCGCGTTCGGGGCGGGCCAGGCGATGATCGAGCGCATCGCGATGAACGACGGACGCCCGGTCTCGGCCTCGGCGGCCCTGATCGCCGAGTAGAGCGCGGCCGGGTCCAGGTCGCCGTTGGCCTGCGGCTCGACGCGCTGGACGTGCCAGCCGTACGCCTCGTACCGCTTCATCGTGTCCTCGGACACGGCCGTCTCGGTGTCGCCCTCGATCGAGATGTGGTTGTCGTCCCACAGCAGGATCAGGTTGCCGAGCTTCTGGTGGCCGGCGAGCGAGGACGCCTCCGCGGAGATGCCCTCCTGGAGGCAGCCGTCACCGGCGATCGCGTAGATCCGGTGGTCGAACGGGGAGGTGCCGGTGGCGGCCTCCGGGTCGAACAGGCCGCGCTCGTAGCGAGCGGCCATCGCCATGCCCACGGCGTTGGCGACACCCTGGCCCAGCGGGCCCGTGGTGGTCTCGACGGCGGCGGTGTGGCCGTACTCCGGGTGACCCGGGGTCTTCGAGCCCCACGTGCGGAAGGACTTCAGGTCGTCCAGCTCGAGACCGAAGCCACCCAGGTAGAGCTGGGTGTACAGGGTCAGGGACGAGTGGCCGGCGGAGAGGACGAACCGGTCGCGCCCGACCCACTCGGGGTCGGCCGGGTCGTGCCGCATCACCTTCTGGAAGAGGGTGTACGCGGCGGGCGCCAGGCTCATCGCCGTACCGGGATGGCCGTTGCCGACCTTCTGTACGGCGTCCGCGGCCAGGATGCGGGCGGTGTCGACGGCCCGCTGGTCCAACTCGGTCCACTCGAGGTCTGTGGTGGTCGGCTTAGTGCTCACCCTGGGTCAGGGCTCCTCTCCACATGTCTGAAGCCGGTGACTGAGGGTGTACCGGCGTTTGCCGAGCCTACCCCCGCCGGAACGTCCTCTTTATCGTGTGCATGCCCCTCAGATGAGCGGACACGGCAAGACTGCCGCCGCCCGTGAGAGTTCGCCTCCCGAGCGGCGTCCACCCCTTGGGACGTACCCCTCCAACACGACCCCACCCCCGCGAAGATCGGCGTCTGGGCAACGTCTACAGTGGCGTGGTACGCGCAAGCTTCACCCCGCCTTCATCCGGGGGGCTTGCTGGGAATTTCTCTGTCAGGGGTGTGCGTGACGGCCGTCGAGTCCCGACCCGCAGGGGTCGTCTTGACTCCCAGCCCGGGGGGCCATCGGCCGTTCGGGGCCCGCGTCAAGGCATTCGTGGCGCTGACCAAGCCGCGGATCATCGAGCTGCTGCTCATCACCACCGTTCCGGTGATGTTCCTCGCCGAGCAGGGCGTGCCGGACCTCTGGCTGGTGCTCGCCACCTGCTTCGGCGGCTATCTGTCGGCGGGCGGCGCGAACGCGCTGAACATGTACATCGACCGCGACATCGACGCCCTGATGGACCGCACGTCCCAGCGGCCGCTGGTCACCGGGGTGCTCACGCCGCGTGAGGGCCTGGTCTTCGGACTCACCCTCGCGGTCGTCTCGACGCTCTGGTTCGGCCTGCTCGTCAACTGGCTGTCCGCCGCCCTCTCGCTCGGCGCGCTCCTCTTCTACGTCGTCGTCTACACGATGATCCTCAAGCGGCGCACCGCCCAGAACATCGTCTGGGGCGGCATCGCCGGCTGTCTGCCGGTGCTCATCGGCTGGTCGGCCGTCACCGACTCGATGTCGTGGGCCGCGGTCATCCTCTTCCTCGTCATCTTCTTCTGGACGCCGCCGCACTACTGGCCGCTGTCGATGAAGGTGAAGGACGACTACGCACGCGCGGGCGTGCCCATGCTGCCGGTGCTCGCCTCCAACAAGGTCGTCGCCCGCCAGATCGTGCTCTACAGCTGGGTCATGGTCGCCGTCTCCCTGCTGCTCACCCCGCTGGGCTACACGGGCTGGTTCTACACCGCCGTGGCCGTGGTCACCGGCGGCTGGTGGCTCTGGGAGGCGCACGCGCTGCTCCAGCGCGCCAAGAGCGGCGCCACCGGCGCCAAGCTCAAGGAGATGCGCCTCTTCCACTGGTCCATCACCTACGTGTCGCTGCTCTTCGTGGCCGTCGCGGTGGACCCGTTCCTGCGCTGAGCGCCTCGCTCGTTTGAGATGTCCGGGCCAACGGCCGGGTCACGTGGGATAGGCCACGTGGCCCGGCCGTCGCCAGTCGATCTACCCCTCGGTAGCATCGGTTTCATGGCAGAAACGAAGCAGGAAGAGCGCAAGGCGGCCAAGCTCGCCAAGGAGATCCGGGCCTTCTCCAAGGAGCACGGCGGCTCCGAGGGACATCTCGCGCACATCGGCCAGGCCGGTACCCGGATCGTGCTCGTCGGCACCGACGGCGGCTGGGGCGACCTGGTCGCGCCCACCCACGCGATCGCGCGCCAGGCGGCCGAGAAGGCCGGCCTGACCCTCCACGAGGAGTTCGACGGCGAGTTCGCCGCCAAGGTCGCCACCGGCCCGTACGAGTGGACCCGGATGGCCGGTATCCAGATCGGCGGCCCCTCCAACAGCTGAGGCAACAACCTCGCACGGGGCTCACCCGTTAGGACGTGTGGAGACACGTCCACACAGGGAGCCCCCCGAGATGATCGACACGCCGCGTCTGGTCGACCAGTACTGCCACGGGGTGCTCCGCACCGAGCTCGGCCTCGGCACCTTCGAGGCCAGGCTCGGAGCCCACCTCGGCGGGACCACCGCGCTGCCCGCCGCCGGCACCACCTTCTTCGACACCCAGACCGGGTTCGCCGTACGCCGCTGGTGCCCGCCGCTGCTCGGCCTCGAACCGCACTGCCCGCCGGCCCGCTACCTCGCCCGCCGCCGCGAACTCGGCGTCGCCGAGGCCGGCCGCCGCCTCCTGCGGGCCTCCGGGATCTCCACCTACCTGGTCGACACCGGGCTCCCCGGCGACCTCACCGGACCCGCCGAGATCGCCGCCGCCGGCGCCGCCGAGGCCCACGAGATCGTCCGCCTCGAACCCCTCGCCGAACAGGTCGCCGACACCTCCGGGACCGTCGAGGCGTTCCTCTCCCGCCTCGCCGAGGCCGTCCACGCCGCCGCCGCCGGGGCCGTGGCCCTCGCCTCCTCGGCGGGCGTCCGCCGAGGGCTCGCGCACTCCGCCGAACCACCGGGACCCGGCGAGGTGCGCGGCGCCGCCGGCCGCTGGCTGGCCGGCCGCCCGGCCGGCGGCCGCCTCACCGACCCCGTCCTGCTGCGCCACCTGCTCTGGATCGCGGTCACCGCCGGACGCCCCCTCCAGCTGCACACCGGGGACCGGGACCCGGCCGTCGCCGCCGGCTTCGCCGCCGCCACCGCGGGGCTCGGCACCGACCTCGTCCTGCTGCACGCGTACCCGTACCACCGCGAGGCGGCGCGGCTGACCGGCGTCCACGCGCACGTGTACGCGGACCTCGGCCCCGTCCTCGCCCACACGGGAGCCCGCGCGGCGGCCGTCCTCGCCGAGGTCCTGGAGCGGGCGCCGTTCGGCAAGCTGCTCTTCTCCAGCGGCGCCCACGCGCTGCCCGAACTCCACGTGGTCGCCGCGAGCACCTTCCGCTCGGCGCTCGCCCGGGTGCTCGGCGAATGGGTCGCCGACGGCGCCTGGTCCCGTACGGACGCCCAGCGCGTCGCCGGCATGATCGCCGCGGACAACGCCCGCCGCGTCTACCGGCTCGGACCCGCTGCCGGTCCCCGTCGGTAGCGTGCGGGAGCAGGTCGGAAACGGATCAGGGGGGATCCGCGCCGCTGTGCCGTACACGCGGTTCCATCCGGTCTCGGACCCGGCCGGGCCTGTACGACAGAAGCCGCCCGCGTCCCGCCTTCGGGCGGGGTGCGGGCGGCTTCGGACGGCGTCGGCGTGTCCCGTGACGTGCTCAGGCGGCCGCGAGCTCGGAGTCGGCCTGGGCCGGGATCTCCGGGGCGGGGACCGGGCGCTCGCGCAGGCTCAGGGCGAGGCGCACCACCGCGATCCACATCAGCGAGGAGCCGAGCATATGGACGGCGACCATGACCTCGGGGACACCGGTGAAGTACTGGACGTAGCCGATCGCCCCCTGGGCGAGCAGCACGATCAGCAGGTCCCGGGCCCGGGCCCGGGTGTCGTCCGGCGCGTCCACCACACGCAGGACCAGCCACATCGCCAGGGCGAGGGCGCACACGACCCAGGCGGCGACGGCGTGGACGTGGGCGGCGTCCGTCCAGTCCCACGGCATGCGCGGCACGTCGCTGCTGTCACCGGCGTGCTTGCCGGCGCCGGTCACCGTCGTGCCGAGCACGATCAGCAGAGCGGAGGTGACGGTGATCGCCCAGGACAGCTTGCGGACCGGGCGCGGCACGCGCGGCCGGGGGGCGGTGTCGCCCTCGCCGGCCCGGTGCCAGGTGATGACCGCCACCGTCAGGAGGGAGTTCGCGGCCAGGAAGTGGCCGGCCACCGTCCACGGGTTGAGGCCCATCCACACCGTGATGCCGCCGATCACGGCGTTGCTCATCACGATCCAGAACTGCGCCCAGGCCCAGCGGGTCAGGTTCCGGCGCCACGGCTTGGTGCACCGGGCGGCGACGATCGCCCAGCCGACGGCCGCCGACAGGACGTACGTCAGCATCCGGTTGCCGAACTCGATGACGCCGCGGTAGCCCTGCTCGGGCGTCACGATGAGGCTGTCGTCCGTGCACTTCGGCCAGGTGTCGCAGCCGAGACCGGAACCGGTCAGCCGGACCGCGCCACCCGTGACGATGATGAGCACGCTCATCACGACGGCGGAGAGCGCGGCGCGCCGGAGCGTCCGGGGGGACGGGGTCCAGCGCTTGGCGAGGGAGGCGAGGGGGGTCAGCACGGGGCCCATCGTAGGCCGGGGCTTGTGCACGCTTTCACGAGGGGGTGCCTTGTCGGGAAACGTCACCCTCTGAACCGCTTCGGCTACTCCCAGCGGAAGAACTTCGCGGCCGCCCCGAGGCCCAGGACCGCCCAGACCGCCAGGACCAGCGCATTGCCCCAGGGCATCGCCGCGCCGTGCTGGAGGACGTCCCGCAGACCGTCCGAGAGGGCGGAGACGGGGAGCAGTTCCAGGACCGAGCGGGCCGGCTCCGGGAACTTCTCCAGCGGCACGATGACCCCGCCGCCCACCAGGAGCAGCAGGAAGACCAGGTTGGCGGCGGCCAGGGTGGCCTCCGCCTTGAGCGTGCCCGCCATCAGCAGGCCGAGGCCCGAGAAGGCGGCCGTGCCCAGGACGAGGAGCAGCGCGACGAAGAGCGGGTTGCCGTGCGGCGACCAGCCGAGGCCCAGGGCGATCGCCGTCAGGAGCGCGACCTGGAGCACCTCGGTGACGAGGACGGCGAGCGTCTTGGAGGCCATCAGCGCCCAGCGGGGGAGCGGTGAGGCGCCGAGCCGCTTGAGCACCCCGTACCGCCGCTCGAAGCCGGTCGCGATGGCCTGGCCGGTGAAGGCGGTGGAGAGCACGGCGAGCGCGAGGACGCCGGGGGCGAGGAAGTCGACGGCCTCGCCGGCGCCGGTGTCGACGATGTCGACGGTGGAGAACAGCACCAGGAGCAGCGACGGGATGATCACCGTCAGCAGCAGCTGCTCGCCGTTGCGCAGCAGCATCCTGGTCTCCAGGGCCGTCTGTGCCGCGATCATCCGGCCGACGGGGGCGGCCCCCGGCTTGGGGGAGTAGGTGCCAGTGCTCACGACCGCAGTTCCTTGCCCGTCAGTTCGAGGAAGACGTCTTCGAGGGTGTGGCGCTCGACGGAGATGCCTTCGGGCATCACGCCGTGCTGGGCGCACCAGCTGGTGACCGTGGCCAGCAGCTGGGGGCCGACGGCGCCGGTGATCCGGTACGTGCCGGGGAGCGGTTCCGCGGCGGCGGTGCCGTCGGGCAGCGCCTTGAGCAGGGAGCCGAGGTCGAGGCCGGGGCGTCCGGTGAAGCGCAGGGTGTTCTCGGCGCCGCCGCGGCACAGCTCCTCGGGGCTGCCCTGGGCGGCGACCCGGCCGCCGTCGACGATGGCGACGTCGTCGGCGAGCTCCTCCGCCTCCTGCATGAAGTGGGTGGTGAGGACCACGGTCACCCCGTCGGCCCGGAGCTCGCGCACGAGCTCCCAGGTGGCCCGCCGGGCCTGCGGGTCGAGTCCGGCGGTGGGCTCGTCGAGGAAGACCAGCTCGGGGCGGCCGACGACGGCCATGGCGAGCGCGAGGCGCTGCTGCTGGCCGCCGGAGAGGCGCCGGTAGGTCGTGCGGCCGCAGGAGCCGAGGCCGAGCCGCTCGATCAGGGCGTCGACGTCGAGGGGGTGGGCGTGCAGCTTCGCCATGTGGCGGAGCATCTCGTCGGCCCGGGCGCCGGAGTAGACCCCGCCGGACTGGAGCATGACGCCGATCCGGGGGCGCAGGGCTGCGGCGTCGGCGACCGGGTCGAGGCCGAGGACGCGGACGGTGCCGCCGTCGGGCCTGCGGTATCCCTCGCAGGTCTCGATGGTGGTGGTCTTGCCGGCCCCGTTGGGGCCGAGGACGGCGGTGACGGTGCCCGCTCGTACGTCGAGGTCGAGGCCGTCGACGGCGGTTTTGGCTCCGTACCGCTTGACCAGGCCACGGACCTGGACGACGGACTCGCTCTGTGTGGACTTCCCGCGCATGACGCGAAGTCTAGAGAGGGGTCGCGGGCCCCCCGGTGCGGGGCCCGGGTCGCGGCCGCCGGAAGGCGCGGTGACCTGTGCGTACGGGGTCGTGGGGCGGCCCGGTCCGGGTTCCGAATCGTCCTACCAGTGATCATATTCGCAGGTCAGGTAAGGCTTACCTGAGTGATGCACGGCACCGCCGGCTCCTCGGGTGCGGCTTGTCACTCGCCGATTAATTACGCAACAATGGCGTTGTGAAAAACGTTGGCGCGGCTCCCGTGGAGGAACTCGCGACCCGTGAGCGTTCGACGCGCAACCGGGTCGCGCGGTCGATCCTGGACCACGGGCCGTCGACCGTCGCCGACCTGGCCGAGCGGCTCCGCCTCACCCAGGCCGCCGTCCGCCGCCACCTCGACTCGCTGGTCGCCGAGAACGTCGTCGAGGCCCGGGAGAAGCGCGTCTACGGGACCCGCGCCCGCGGCCGCCCGGCGAAGGTCTTCGCGCTCACCGACTGCGGCCGGGACGCCTTCGACCAGTCGTACGACTCGCTCGCCGTCGAGGCGCTCCGCTGGATCGAGCGGAACGCCGGAGGCGAGGCGGCCGTCGCCGCCTTCGCCCGCGACCGCATCGAGGCCCAGGCGGGCGCGTACCGCGAGGCCGTCGAGTCGGCCGAGCCCGCGCGGCGGACCGAGGCGCTGGCCAAGGCCCTGACGGCGGACGGGTACGCTGCCACTGCGCGGAACGCGCCGGTCGGCGAGCAGCTCTGCCAGCACCACTGCCCGGTCGCCCACGTCGCCGAGCAGTACCCCCAGCTGTGTGAGGCGGAGACGGAATTCTTCTCCCGCCTCTTGGGAACGCACGTCCAGCGTCTGGCCACCATCGCGCATGGTGACGGCGTCTGCACCACGTTCATCCCGCACAGCACCCCGCAGACCACGTCATCAGCATCTGTCAGCACGGCCGGGAGGAACCCCGCATGACCACCGAGATCAGCCACCCCGAGCTCGAGGGCCTGGGTCGGTACGAGTACGGCTGGGCCGACTCCGACGCCGCCGGTGCCACCGCCAAGCGCGGTCTGAACGAGGACGTCGTCCGCGACATCTCCTCGAAGAAGAACGAGCCCGAGTGGATGCTGAAGCTGCGTCTCAAGGGTCTGCGGCTCTTCGACAAGAAGCCCATGCCGACCTGGGGCTCCGACCTCTCCGGCATCGACTTCGACAACATCAAGTACTTCGTGCGGTCCACGGAGAAGCAGGCGGAGTCCTGGGAGGACCTGCCCGAGGACATCAAGAACACGTACGACAAGCTCGGCATCCCCGAGGCGGAGAAGCAGCGCCTCGTCGCCGGTGTCGCCGCCCAGTACGAGTCCGAGGTCGTCTACCACCAGATCCGCGAGGACCTGGAGGAGCAGGGCGTCATCTTCGTCGACACCGACACCGCGCTGAAGGAGCACGAGGAACTCTTCAGGGAGTACTTCGGCACGATCATCCCGGTCGGCGACAACAAGTTCGCCTCGCTGAACACCGCCGTGTGGTCCGGGGGCTCCTTCATCTACGTGCCGAAGGGCGTGCACGTCGAGATCCCGCTCCAGGCGTACTTCCGTATCAACACGGAGAACATGGGCCAGTTCGAGCGGACGCTGATCGTCGTCGACGAGGACGCCTACGTCCACTACGTCGAGGGCTGCACCGCCCCGATCTACTCCTCGGACTCGCTGCACAGCGCCGTGGTCGAGATCATCGTGAAGAAGGGCGGCCGCTGCCGCTACACGACCATCCAGAACTGGTCGAACAACGTCTACAACCTGGTGACCAAGCGCGCCGTCGCCTACGAGGGCGCCACCATGGAGTGGGTCGACGGCAACATCGGCTCCAAGGTCACCATGAAGTACCCGGCCGTCTACCTGATGGGCGAGCACGCCAAGGGCGAGACCCTCTCCATCGCCTTCGCGGGCGAGGGCCAGCACCAGGACGCCGGCGCCAAGATGGTCCACATGGCCCCGAACACCTCCTCCAACATCGTCTCCAAGTCGGTGGCGCGAGGCGGCGGCCGCACCTCCTACCGCGGTCTCATCGAGATCGGCGAGGGCGCTCCGGGCGCCAAGTCGAACGTCCTCTGCGACGCGCTGCTCGTCGACACGATCTCCCGCTCGGACACGTACCCCTACGTGGACGTGCGCGAGGACGACGTCTCCATGGGTCACGAGGCCACCGTCTCCAAGGTCTCCGAGGACCAGCTCTTCTACCTCATGAGCCGCGGCCTCACCGAGTTCGAGGCGATGGCGATGATCGTTCGAGGCTTCGTCGAGCCCATCGCCAAGGAGCTGCCGATGGAATACGCCCTGGAGCTCAACCGGCTGATCGAGCTGCAGATGGAAGGCGCGGTCGGCTGAGAGCCCGCCCCACCCACGCAGCGACTGATTTCTTTTACGCAGGAAGAGAGCAACACGACAGCCATGGCTGAGGCTCAGAACATCCCCGCGGGCTCCACCACCGCGGGCTCGATCGCGGTGGCCGCAGAGTCCACCGTCGCCACGCGCATGAGCGCGCCCCCGTCCTTCGACGTCGCGGACTTCCCGGTCCCGCACGGCCGTGAAGAGGAGTGGCGGTTCACGCCGCTGGCGCGCCTGCGCGGCCTCCACGACGGCACCGCCGTCGCCTCCGGCGAGGGCGTCAAGGTCGAGATCGAGGCCCCCGAGGGCGTCACCGTGGAGACCGTCGGCCGCGAGGACGAGCGTCTCGGCAAGGCCGGCACGCCCGTCGACCGCGTCGCCGCCCAGGCGTACACGTCCTTCGAGAAGGCATCGGTCGTCACCGTCGCCAAGGAGGCCGTCCTCACCGAGCCGATCCGCATCGCGGTGCACGGCGTCGGCGGGGTCGCCTTCGGCCACCAGGTGATCGAGCTCGGCGCCTTCGCCGAGGCCGTCGTGGTCATCGACCACACCGGTGACGCCGTCCTCGCCGCCAACGTCGACTACATCCTCGGCGACGGCGCCAAGCTGACGGTCGTCTCCGTCCAGGACTGGGACGAGAAGGCCGTCCACGTCGCCCAGCACAACGCGCTGGTCGGCCGCGACGCCTCCTTCAAGTCGGTCGTCGTCACCTTCGGCGGCGACGTCGTCCGCATCCACCCGCGAGTCCGGTACGCGGCTCCGGGCGGCGAGGCCGAGCTGCTCGGCCTGTACTTCACGGACGCCGGCCAGCACCAGGAGCACCGCCTCCTGGTCGACCACAACACCCCGCACTGCAAGTCCAACGTGGCCTACAAGGGCGCGCTGCAGGGCCAGGACGCGCACGCCGTCTGGATCGGCGACGTGCTCATCCAGGCCGCCGCCGAGGGCACCGACACGTACGAGCTCAACCGGAACCTGGTCCTCACGGACGGCGCCCGGGTCGACTCCGTGCCGAACCTGGAGATCGAGACCGGCGAGATCGCCGGCGCCGGTCACGCCTCGGCCACCGGCCGCTTCGACGACGAGCAGCTCTTCTATCTGATGGCCCGCGGCATCCCGGAGACCGAGGCCCGCCGCCTCGTCGTCCGCGGCTTCTTCGCCGAGCTGGTCCAGCAGATCGGTCTGCCGGACGTCCAGGAGCGCCTGATCGCCAAGATCGAGACCGAGCTGGAGGCCTCCGTCTGATGGCCTTCGTCCGAGTCTGCGCGCTGAGCGAGCTGGAGGCCGACACCCCGAAGCGGGTCGAGGTCGACGGCACGCCGATCTCCCTCGTGCACACCGAGGGCGAGGTGTTCGCGATCAACGACATCTGCTCGCACGCGAACGTCTCCCTCTCGGAGGGCGAAGTCGAGGACTGCTCCATCGAGTGCTGGCTGCACGGGTCCAGCTTCGACCTGCGCACCGGCAAGCCGTCCGGCCTTCCCGCGACGCGCCCCGTCCCCGTGTACCCCGTCAAGATCGAAGGGGACGATGTGCTCGTCTCCGTCACCCAGGAGTCCTGAGTCACCCATGGCTACGCTTGAAATCCACGACCTGCACGTCTCCGTCGAGGCGGAGAACGGTCCCCGCGAGATCCTCAAGGGCGTCGACCTGACCATCAAGCAGGGCGAGACCCACGCCGTCATGGGCCCCAACGGCTCCGGCAAGTCGACCCTGGCGTACTCCCTCGCCGGTCACCCGAAGTACACGGTCACCGGCGGCACCGTCACCCTCGACGGTGAGGACGTCCTGGAGATGTCGGTCGACGAGCGCGCCCGCGCCGGCGTCTTCCTCGCCATGCAGTACCCGGTCGAGGTCCCCGGCGTCTCGGTCTCCAACTTCCTGCGCACCTCCGCCACCGCCGTCCGCGGCGAGGCCCCCAAGCTGCGTACCTGGGTGAAGGAGGTCAAGTCCGCGATGGAGCAGCTCCAGATGGACCCGGCCTTCGCCGAGCGCAACGTCAACGAGGGCTTCTCCGGCGGTGAGAAGAAGCGCCACGAGATCCTCCAGCTGGAGCTCCTCAAGCCGAGGATCGCGATCCTCGACGAGACCGACTCCGGCCTCGACGTCGACGCGCTCCGCATCGTCTCCGAGGGCGTCAACCGCGTCCGCGAGACGGGCGAGGTCGGCACCCTGCTGATCACCCACTACACGCGCATCCTGCGCTACATCAAGCCCGACTTCGTGCACGTCTTCGCGAACGGCCGCATCGCCGAGTCCGGCGGCGCCGAGCTGGCCGACCAGCTGGAGAACGAGGGCTACGACAAGTACGTGAAGGGTGGCGCGTCCGCGTGACTTCTGCCCATCAGGGGCTCTCCGGCCTCCTCGACACCGAGGCGATCCGCAAGGACTTCCCGCTCCTGGATCGCGTGGTCCACGACGGCAAGAAGATCGTGTACCTCGACTCCGCGGCGACCTCGCAGAAGCCGCGGCAGGTCCTCGACGCGCTCAACGAGTACTACGAGCGCCACAACGCCAACGTCCACCGCGGCGTCTACACGGTCGCCGAGGAGGCGACGGCGCTGTACGAAGGCGCCCGTGACAAGGTCGCGGCCTTCATCAACGCGCCGAGCCGCGACGAGGTGATCTTCACCAAGAACGCCTCGGAGTCGCTCAACCTCGTGGCCAACATGCTGGGCTGGGCCGACGAGCCCTACCGCGTGGACCACGAGACCGAGATCGCCATCACGGAGATGGAGCACCACTCCAACATCGTGCCGTGGCAGCTGCTCTCGCAGCGCACGGGCGCGAAGCTGAAGTGGTTCGGCCTCACCGACGACGGCCGCCTCGACCTCTCGAACATCGAAGAGGTCATCACCGAGAAGACCAAGATCGTCTCGTTCACGCTGGTCTCGAACCTGCTGGGCACGATCAACCCGGTGGAGACCATCATCCGCCGCGCCCAGGAGGTCGGTGCGCTCGTCTGCATCGACGCCTCCCAGGCGGCCCCGCACATGGTCCTGGACGTGCAGGCGCTCCAGGCCGACTTCGTGGCCTTCACCGGCCACAAGATGTGCGGCCCGACCGGCATCGGCGTGCTGTGGGGACGGCAGGAGCTCCTGGAGGACCTCCCGCCCTTCCTCGGCGGCGGCGAGATGATCGAGACCGTGTCGATGCACTCGTCGACGTACGCGCCGGCCCCGCACAAGTTCGAGGCGGGTACGCCCCCGATCGCCCAGGCCGTCGGCCTCGGCGCGGCCGTGGACTACCTGTCGGCGATCGGCATGGAGAACATCGCGCGCCATGAGCACGCGATCACCGAGTACGCCGTCCGGCGCCTCCAGGAGGTTCCGGACCTGCGGATCATCGGCCCCACCACGGCCGAGGACCGCGGCGCGGCGATCTCCTTCACGCTCGGCGACATCCACCCGCACGACGTGGGCCAGGTCCTCGACGAGGAGGGCATCGCGGTCCGGGTCGGCCACCACTGCGCGCGGCCCGTCTGCCTGCGGTACGGAATTCCTGCGACCACGCGGGCGTCGTTCTATCTGTACTCCACCCCGGCCGAGGTCGACGCCCTGGTCGCGGGTCTGGAGCACGTACGGAACTTCTTCGGCTAGGGGACGGCTCGTGAAGCTGGATTCGATGTACCAGGACGTCATCCTGGACCACTACAAGCACCCGCACGGGCGCGGTCTTCGGGACGGCGACGCCGAGGTGCACCACGTCAACCCGACGTGCGGCGACGAGATCACGCTCCGCGTGAAGTACGACGGCTCGCGCATCGAGGACGTGTCGTACGAGGGTCAGGGCTGCTCGATCAGCCAGGCTTCGGCGTCCGTCCTCAACGAGCTGCTCGTCGGCAAGGAGCTGGCCGAGGCGCAGAAGATCCAGGGCGCCTTCCTGGAGCTGATGCAGTCCAAGGGCCAGATCGAGCCCGACGACGCGATGGAGGAGATCCTGGAGGACGCGGTCGCGTTCGCGGGAGTCTCCAAGTACCCGGCCCGTGTGAAGTGCGCGCTGCTCAGCTGGATGGCGTGGAAGGACGCGACCGCCCAGGCGCTGGGCGACGCGGAGAGGGAGACGGCATGACCGAGAACGCCGAGGCCACGATGAAGCCGGCCTCCGAGGAAGAAGTCCGTGAGGCGCTGTACGACGTCGTCGACCCCGAGCTGGGCATCGACGTCGTCAACCTGGGCCTGATCTACGGCATCCACATCGACGACTCGAACGTCGCGACGCTGGACATGACCCTGACGTCGGCGGCCTGTCCGCTGACCGATGTGATCGAGGACCAGGCGAAGTCCGCGACGGACGGCATCGTCAACGAGCTGAAGATCAACTGGGTCTGGATGCCGCCGTGGGGTCCGGACAAGATCACGGACGACGGCCGGGAGCAGCTGCGCGCGCTCGGCTTCAACGTCTGACCCGTCCGCGGGTGAACGGCCGTGCCCTTCGGGGCACGGCCGTTTCGCGTGTGCCGGACGCCTCCAGGGCCTGCCGACGGAAATGTGACGACAGGCCCTAGTGGAGGCCGGCCGCCCGGGCGAGCTCCGGGGCCAGGTTCTCCTTGCGGATGCGCTGGTCGATGTAGAGCAGGCCGGCGACGAGCGGGGGGAAGAGGGAGACGATCGCCTGGCTGACGAGCTGGCCGACGGCGAGGAAGCCGAAGAGGACCGCGAAGGAGGCGACCAGGGCGCCGGGGTCGTCACCGGAGAAGTCGGTGGCCGCCAGGGGTGCCGTGATCAGCAGGGACAGCAGCTGCTGGATCACCCAGCTCGCCACGGAGGCCATCAGGCCGACGAGGAGCAGTGAGCCGAAGATGCGCCACCAGGAGCCGCGGACCAGGAACGAGGAGCGGCGCATCGAGGCGATGGCGCCCTGCCCCTCCATCACCGCCGCCGCCGGGGCCAGGCTGAACTTCACCCAGATCCAGAGCGCGAGCGGGGTGACGAGCAGAGCCGCGATGACGGCGACCACGGGGATGAGCCACAGGCCGTTCTCCGGGTTGTCCGAGGAGTCGGCCGCGGTCACGAGGAGCGCGGCGAACATGCCGACGAAGGCCACGACGGCGAGGCCGAGCGGGATCGCCACGGCCAGGCTCGTCAGCAGCACCGTGCCCAGGACGGACGGCATCCGGGCCCAGGAGCGGCGCCAGAGCGCGCCGAAGGCGAGGGGTCGGCCGAGGACGGCCTCCTGGAGCACGGCCGGGACGGCCGCCGCCACGACGCCGTTGGCGCAGATCATCACGAGCATCGCGACGAGCCAGACGCAGACGAAGGCGACGATCAGCGGGCGGATGTCGTCCCACTGCGGGTCCTGGCCGGACGGCACGTCGAACACGGCCGGGAAGAGGTCGCCGACGGCGGCGTACGCGATGCCGAGCGCCGCTCCGACGACCAGCAGCGCGGCGCCGTAGACGGTCCCGGTCACGCCGAGCAGCTGCTTCCAGTGGCGGCCGAAGGCGCCGAAGGCTCCGGACAGGACGGTCCCGAGGGAGAGCGGTGCCAGGGGTATCACGCCGGGCTTCGGCGGCGGGGGCGGCGGCGGGTAACCGTAGCCGTAGGGCGGACCTGGGGGATACGTCATGCGGGACACCGTATCGGTGTCCGTTGCGTACGCCCGTGCGAATAAATGTGTACGGCCGTACGCAACGGTGTGTACGCTCGTACGCATGGGATACGGACTGCTGGCGGGCGCCATCGTGGCGGAGATCCTCGCCACCACCTCGATGAAGTACAGCGAGGGCTTCACCAAGCTCTGGCCCTCCCTGGTCACCGGCGCCGGCTATCTCATCGCCTTCACGCTCCTGGCACAGGCGCTCAAGACGCTCCAGGTCGGCACCGCGTACGCCATCTGGTCCGGCGTCGGCACCGCCGCCGTCGCCGCCATCGGCTTCCTCTTCCTCGGCGAGAGCCTCAACCCCGCCAAGATCGCCGGAATCGTCCTCATCATCGCCGGGGTCGCCGTCCTCAACCTCGGCGGAGCGCACTGATGACCCGCACACGGCGGTACGACCCCGAGCGCCGCGAGCGGATCGTGGACGCCGCCCTCCGGGTGGCCGGACGGGCCGGCATCGCCGGGCTGAGCCACCGCACGGTGGCCGCCGAGGCCGATGTGCCGCTCGGCTCCACCACCTACCACTTCGCCTCCCTCGACGAACTCCTCGTCGCCGCGCTGCGCAAGGCCAACGAGGGCTTCGGGCGGCTGCTGAGGGAGAGCCCCGGCATCGCCGCGCCGGACGGCGACCTCGCCGCAGCCCTCGCCCGGCTCCTCGGTGAGTGGCTGGGCGGCGAACGCGCGCGCGTGGAGCTGGAGTACGAGCTCTACCTCGCCGCCCTCCGCCGGCCCGCGCTGCGCCCGGTCGCCGCCGAGTGGGCCGAGAGCGCCTCCGCCGCCCTGGCCCCCCGCACCGACCCCGTCACCGCCCGCGCCGTCGTCGCCCTCATGGACGGCATCTGCCTCCAGGTGCTGCTCACCGACGGCGCGTACGACGAGGAGTACGCACGTCTCGTACTGGCACGGGTCCTGGACACGGGGGCCTGAAGGAAGCGCCGAAACCGTCCGCCGGAGGTTCGTCGGAACCGCCGACGCGCTCGACCGACACCTGAGACCGGTTGGCCCGGGCGGGGGCCCGACGGTTAGGTTTTCCGTCATGACCACTGCTCCTCGCACCACCGGCGCCGTCGCCGCCGGCCTCGCCACCATCTCCGGCGACGGCACCGTTCTCGACACCTGGTTCCCCGCCCCCGAGCTGACCGACGCGGCCGGCCCCGCCGGCACCGAGCGGCTCACCCCCGACGAGGCCGTCAACGCCCTCGGCGAGGGCGCCGCCAAGGCCCTCGGCGTGGACGCCCGCCGGGGCGTCGAGGTGGTCGCCGTCCGTACCGTGATCTCCTCGCTCGACGACAAGCCGCTCGACGCCCACGACGCCTACCTGCGTCTGCACCTGCTCAGCCACCGGCTGGTCAAGCCGCACGGCCAGAGCCTGGACGGCGTCTTCGGCCTGCTCGCCAACGTCGCCTGGACCTCCCTCGGCCCGGTCGCCGTCGACGACATCGAGAAGGTGCGCCTCAACGCCCGCGCCGAGGGCCTGCACCTCCAGGTGACCTCGATCGACAAGTTCCCGCGCATGACCGACTACGTCGTGCCCGCCGGGGTCCGTATCGCCGACGCCGACCGTGTCCGCCTCGGCGCCCACCTCGCGGCCGGCACCACCGTCATGCACGAGGGCTTCGTCAACTTCAACGCCGGCACCCTCGGCACCTCCATGGTCGAAGGCCGGATCTCCGCCGGTGTCGTCGTCGGCAACGGCTCCGACATCGGCGGCGGCGCCTCCACCATGGGCACCCTCTCCGGCGGCGGCAACGTCGTCATCGCGATCGGCGAGCGCTGCCTGATCGGCGCCGAGGCGGGCGTCGGCATCGCCCTGGGCGACGAGTGCGTCGTCGAGGCCGGCCTGTACGTCACCGCCGGCACCCGGGTCACCATGCCCGACGGCCAGATCGTGAAGGCCCGCGAGCTCTCCGGCGCCTCGAACATCCTCTTCCGCCGGAACTCGGTCACCGGCACCGTCGAGGCCCGCCCCAACAACGCGGTCTGGGGCGGCCTCAACGACATCCTGCACAGCCACAACTGATCCGGTGACCCTGCGTCAGCAGCAGCAGCAGCCGTCGTCAGGCAGACGCAGCGTCACTGCACGCGGACAAGGCGAGGAGTCGACATGAGGACGAAGCCCACGGTCGTGGAGCACGCGGCGCTCTTCGGCGGGACCTACACCGGCGACTCCGCCTGAACCAGCGCCTCGTACGCCGCCCGCAGCCCGTCGACCGCCTCCCGGTCGGCGGGCTGCAGCGGTTCCCGGACCGGACCGCCGAGGAGGGCCTTGGCGGTGACCGTGCCCGGCAGGCCCGAGGCCATCATCAACTCGGTGAGCGGCAGCAGCCGGGCGTTGAGGCGGGCCGCTCCGGCGGTGTCGCCCGCGTCGAAGGCGTCGAGGACCGCGCGCAGCTGACGGGGCGCCACGTTCGCCACCGTGCTGACGTAGCCCGCGCCGCCGACCGCGTACAGCGGCAGGTTGAGCTCCTCGGAGCCCGAGTAGTACGCGAGGCCGCCCTCCGCGATCACCCGGGCCGAGCCGAGCAGGTCGTTCGCGCAGTCCTTCACCGCGACGATCCGCGGATGCGCGGCGAGCCGCAGCATCGTCGCGGGTTCGACACGGGTGCCGGTGCGGCCGGGGATGTCGTAGACCATGACCGGCAGGCCGGTCGCGTCCGCGACCTTCAGGAAGTGCGCCTCGACCGCCGCCTGGGGCGGGCGGCTGTAGTACGGGGTGACGACGAGCAGCCCGTCGGCGCCGGCCCGCTCGGCCTGCCGGGCCAGTTCGACGGTGTGCCGGGTGTCCGAGGTGCCGACGCCGGCGACGACCGACGGGCCGGGGCCGACGGCCTCCCGCACGGCCCGGACGAGCGCGGCCTTCTCGGCGTCGGTGGTGGTCGGGGACTCGCCGGTGGTCCCGCTGAGGACCAGGCCGTCGCAGCCCTCGGCGACGAGGCGGGCGGCCAGCTCTCCCGCGCCGTAGAGGTCGAGCGCACCGGAGGCGGCGAACGGGGTGATCATCGCGCAGAGGGCGCGGCCGAAAGGGCGTGCAGTCGTCATCCGGCAAGTCTGGCCATATCGGACCATGTAGGTCCACTTAGATCTTCTTGGGTCGAGAGATAAGTGCTGCTGAAACATGGTGCGGGTCTGGCGTGATCGGCGGGCGCGACAGGGGGACCTGCCCGAAGAGGTGGCCTAGAGCGTCCGCTTGAAGCCGTCGTGGCTGCGCGCGAAGCCCAGCGAGGCGTAGAAGCGGTGGGCCTCCGTCCGCCGCTTGTCGCTGGTCAGCTGGACGAGCGCGCAGCCGCGCTCCTCCGCCCGTGCCACGGCCCGCTCCATCAGCTCCCGGCCGAGACCGCCGCCGCGCCGGTCGGCCCTGATCCGGACCGCCTCGATCAGGGCCCGCTCGGCGCCGCCCTTGCCGAGACCCGGGATGTACGTGGCCTGGAGGCAGCCCAGGACGAGCTCGCCGTCCATCAGGACCAGCATCTCGTTGCGCGGGTCGCCCTCGATGTCGGCGAAGGCCCGCTCGTACGCCTCGGTGACCACCATCGAGCCGGGGTCCACCACCGTGTCCTCGTCGGCGAGCAGGGCCAGGACGGCGGGCAGTTCGGCGCGGGTGGCGGGGCGAAGGATCATGGCGCGAAGTCTCGCACGGCGAAGCCCCTTGACCTCAAGCGTGGTTGAGGAAGGACGGTGGACCGTGTCGAACCGAGCCGATCACCGCCGAAGGAGACCGTCCGCATGAACGCCGTCGCACGCCCCGATGCCCGTCCCGACCTCAACCGCCCCGGCGTCGGCGCCGTCCTCGTCAGCACCTGGCGGGTCGGCACCCCCGAGCGCCAGCGCGCCGCCGTGGAGGCCGTCAGGACCGCCTGGGAGAGCCGTGAGTGGCCCGACCTCGGCCTGCTGTCGTACAGCGTCGCCATCGGGACCGACGGGGACACCCTGCTGCACTACTCGCAGTGGACCGAGCAGCATGCCTACGACGACTTCGTCCGCACCTACCGCGACGACCGGAACGCCGAGATCGACGCCGCCGTCCCCGGCATCGAGCGGGTGGAGCTCCGCCGTTACGCGTCCGTCCACCGTTCCACCGCCCGTGGCGGGACGGGCGCGGGGGAGCCGCCCGGGGTCGTCGTGGTCGTCGAGGCCGACTTCGACGGTGCCGGAGAGGGGCGCCGCGAGGAGTGGGTGGACAGCGTGTTCACCGCCCTGGACGAGGACACGGCGGCGGGGCGGGTGTCCGGCGGGATCAGTGGCCGGTTCCATCTGTCCGTCGACGGCGGCCGGGTCCTGAACTACGCGGAGTGGGAGAGCGAGCGGGCCCACGAGGAGTGGCTGGCGGACGAGGGCCGGCTGAGCGAGGCATGGAAGCGGGTGCGCCGTCACCCGGCGCTCACGGGCGGCCGGGTGCGGCGGTACACGCCCGCGCTCAGTCTGAGCGCGGGCGTGTGACCGGGCGGGCCGTCAGGGACGGAAGCGCAGGACCTGCGGGTCGTGGTCGCTGTCCTGGTCGGCGAACTCCGCGTTGATGTGCACGCTGTCGTACTCGAAGTGGTGCACGCCCGGGCTCGTCAGGATCTGGTCGAGGACCTGGCTGTTGCCCTGGTACACGTACGAGTAGCGCTCGCTGAGCGGCAGCGACTTCACGGCCGGGTACAGCGCGCCGCCGTCGGTCAGCGCCTGGGTCGTGCCGGAGAACTCGAAGTCGTTGATGTCGCCGACGACGAGGACGTCCGCCTGCTTCTCCAGCGCGACGATGTCCTTCACGAAGGCGTTGACCGCCTGCGCCTGGAGCAGTCGCTTCGCCTCGGAGGAGCGGACCGGCGGCTGGTGGTGCGAGACGATGGACTCGTCGCCGCCCTTGGAGCCGAAGTGGTTGGCGATCACGAAGACCGTGCGGCCGCGGAAGACGAACTCTCCCGCGAGCGGCTTGCGGCTGCTCTCCCAGGCGGCGTTCGCCGGGTCGATGCGGCCGGGGGAGAGGGTCAGCGCGGCGTGGCCCTTGGTGCCCGTGACGGCGGTGGCGGTGGTGGCGTCGCCGCCGGCGCGGTCGGTGAAGGAGACCCGCTCGGGGTTGAAGAGGAAGACCTGACGGATGTTGCCGCCCGGCTCGCCGCCGTCCTTGCCGTTCTCCGGGTCGACCGAGCGCCACTCGTACGCCGGGCCGCCGGCCGCCACGATCGCGTCGGTGAACTTCTTCACCGTCACGTCGGCGGCGACGGTGCCGTCGTTCTTGGCGCCGTTGTTGTCCTGGATCTCCTCCAGGGCGAGGATGTCGGGCGAGGCGAGGTTCTCGACGACCGCCTTCGCGAGCGCGTCGAACTTCTCCTGCGGGTCGGACGGGTCGAGGTTCTCGACGTTGTACGTCGCCACGGCCAGCTCGTTCTTGTGCTGGCGGTCCGTGGTCTCGCGCTCCAGGCCCGCGTCCACGACCGTGCCCAGGGTGCGGGCCGTCAGCGTGTAGCCGCCGAACTGGTTGAAGTCGAGCGGGCCCTCGGTGGTGCCGGTCAGCCGGTCGCCCACGTTCGCCTTGGGGAACGGCTGCTGGGCGAGCGGGGTCAGCGACTGGATCTGGAGCCGGCCGGTGTTCTGGGACTCGTACGAGCCGTAGACCGTGCCGCCGCGCCGGTTGCGGTTCTCCCAGGGCTTCACGGTCACCCACAGCTCGGCGTACGGGTCGGTGGCACCGGCCACGCGCGAGGAGCCGATCCGGACGTTGGTGCCCTCCAGGGACTCGTAGTAGTCCAGGGCGTACGTCTCCGGGTCCAGCGTCAGGCCGTTGATCGAGCCGCCGGCGGCCGGGTCGCCCTCGGGGGCGTACTCCTCGGGGACCGACCAGGCCGAGACCGTCACCGGGGCCGGGACCGGGTTGCCCTTCGAGACGACCGTGACGACCGGCTTCGAGATCTGGGTCAGCGACTGGTTGCCGGAGTTCAGACCGCCGGGGACGTACTCGGTGACCGTGCCGTTCAGGCTGACGGCGTCGCCGACGGCGACGGTCGGGACGGAGCTGGTGAAGACGAACACGCCCTCACTGGTGGCCGGGTTCTCGTCGGCCTCCGGGTCCTGGATCCAGAAGCCGCGCGAGCCGTAGGTGCGGACGCCGGTGACGATGCCCGTGACGCCGGTGACCTGCTTGCCGACGAGCGGCGAGACGCGCGTCGTGCCCTGGATGTCGTGGACGCGGACGGCTGCGGTGTCCTCGGCCGAGGCGCTCGACGCACTCGCGAGCAGACCGGCGGCGAGGGCGGCGGCGACGACGGCGGAGACCGCGGCGGATCTCGGTATGGAGGAAGACATCAGAGGACTCCGAGGGTGCTTGGACGATCGGCAGAAGAATCTACGCGCGTCAATCTCTTGCGAGAGCGGTGGACTTGTCAAGAGTCGACGGGTGTACGAAGGCTGACGGATCCGTGAACCGCCGGACGGGGCCCCGGATGCGTCTACGCTGAGGACCGCTCTTTGAGCCCTTCACCTTCACCCACGCACGCGTCGAGGAGACCCCCCAGATGTCAGCGGAGCACCCCACCCTTCCCCCCGTTCGGCTCCGTGCGGACGCGGAGCTGGCGCGGGACGCCCTGGCCGCCCCCCTCCTCACCCACGCGGTACGGCTCGCCCGCTGGGCCGGGCCCGACACCCGGGTCGACGCGGGCGGCGAACTCGTCGACGAGCAACTCCCCCAGGCCGTCGAGCTCCTGGGCCTCGCCGACGAGGAGGACGCCGAGATCCTGGCCGGCGACGCCTGGCGGCTCGCCGTCGACACCGGCCTCGTGGACGTCGAGGACGGCACGGAGGACGAGGAGGGCGTCACCGCCGGACGCGCCGCGCCCGGCGAGAACCTGGCACTCGTCACCGGCGGTTCGCCGCAGGACGTCCTCGCGATCTGGCTGGACGGCTTCGACGCCGTCTTCGCCGACGCCGTCGCCCCCGTCCTCGACGACCTGGACGCGATCGTCGGCGACGACGGCGAGATCGACTTCGAGGCCCTCGACTGGGACCCCGAGGTCGAGGCCGACTTCCTGGAGGGCGTCCTCGGCAACCTCTACCTGCTGACCGTCAGCGAGGGCGGCGCCGGCGAGGGCCCGGTGCCGCTGCCCGCGCTCGCCGCGTCGATGGTCGTCCCCGACGACATGGGCGAGCCCACCGACGACGTCCTGGAGCAGGTCTCGGACGCGATGATGCGGCTCGACGAGCAGTTCCGGCTCTTCGAGCCGATCGGCCTCGTCGAGTACCAGCCCGTCGACGAGGCCCTGATGGCCGAGGAGGGCGAGGAGCCCGCGCCGCCGGTCGACGACGAGGACGTCTCCCGGTACGGCATGGTCCGGCTCACCCCGCTCGGCCTCTACGGCGTCCGGGCCCGCATGCTGGAGGCCGGGGTGGACGCGCCCGCCGTCGGCGACCTGGCCGAGAAGGGCGCCGACGCGCTCCTCGCCGGAATCGTCGGCTACCCGGAGGGCGCGGCCCGCGAGGAGACCGCCGCGTGGCTCGCCGGCCGCGACGCCGTCACCGCCGCCCGCGAGCTGCTGGCCGCCGCCCGGGGCGCGGACGCGGACTCGCCGCTCCGCCGCCTCCACTGCCAGCAGACGCTCTCGCTGGTGGGCGCCGAGGCGGAGCCCGCGGTGCGCGAGGTACTCGACGACCCCGAACTCGGCGGTCTCGCCCGGGTCTGGCTCGCCGAGCGGGGTGCGGCGGACGTGCCCGCGCCCTCGGAGACGATGATCTTCTGGCTGGCCATCGACACGATCGCGGCCCAGCTCGGCTCGGACGGCGACCTGGAGGAGCTCCAGGAGCTGATCGAGGGTCTGACCGGCCGCCACAGCGGCTTCCTCGATGCCGCCTGGCGGGTGGAGCACCCGGCGACGGCGGAGGTCCTGGAGGCGATGGGCCGCCTGCACCGCGACAAGACGGCCGCGAAGGACGCCCGCAAGGCCGCCTTCAAGGCCCGCTCGCGGTCCGGCTCCTGACACGGGGCCCGGGCGGGCGTCGGGGCGGGCGCCGCGCGGTCTCGGGGGCGGTCTCGGGGGCGGTCTCGGGCGGGCGTCGGGGGCTCGGCCCGTCCGTCGCCTGCCCGGGGCTTTGGGCTGCCGGAGAGGGCGTCGCCCGCCCTGGGCTTTGGGCTGCTCAGGGCCGTCGCCCGCCCGGGGCCGCCGTGTGAGGAGTGGGCGGTGTTCCCGCGGCGTTCAGCCGGTGTTCGCGGGGGCGCGCAAGGGTGGCCAGCGAGATTCGGCCACCACAGGGAGAACGCCACACCATGCCCCTCAACCGCAGAGAGTTCACCAAGCAGTCCGCAGGCGCCGGTGCGGGCCTCGCCCTCACCGGTGTCGTCGGGGCTCTCGCCACGGCCCCCGAGGCGCTGGCCTCCGACGAGCCGGCCGCGCTCGGGGCCGGTCACGACCACGGACACGGCCACGGTCACGCGCTCGGGTACGGGCCGCTCGTCGCCGACCCCGCGGGGATGCTCGCCCTGCCGGCCGGGTTCTCGTACCGCGTCGTCACCCACAGCGGTGTGACCCGCCTGGAGAGCGGCGAGTTCACGCCGTCCAACCACGACGGCACCGCCGCCTTCGCCGGCCCGCGCGGCACCACGTACCTGGTCAACAACCACGAGCTGAAGGGCCCCCGCGCCAAGTGGGCGCACCCGGTCCCGCTCACCGAGGGCCTCGTGTACGACCCCGCCGCGGCCGGCGGCTGCACGGTCGTCGAGGTGCACCGCGACGGCACCGTCGCCGAGTGGGTCGGCATCGCCGGCACGTCCACCAACTGCGCGGGCGGCCGCACCGCCTGGGGCACCTGGCTGACCGGCGAGGAGAACTCCGACCGCGCCGGCGTCAACGGCATGACCAAGGACCACGGCTACATCTTCGAGGTCGACCCGCGCGACCGCCGCGCCAACCGCGACCCGAAGCCGGTCAAGGCGTTCGGCCGCTACGACCACGAGGCTGTCGTCGTCGACCCCAAGCGGGGCCACGCCTACCTCACCGAGGACGCCTCCAACCCCAACGGCCTGCTCTTCCGCTGGACGCCGCCGGCGGGCTTCGAGCACGGCCGCGGCAAGCTCCGCACCCTCGCCGACGACGCCGGTGTGCTCCAGGCGTTCAAGTGCACGGACTCCTCGGGCAGGTTCGTGGACGACCTGTCCCGCGCCACCCGGATCGGCACCGTCTACGGCGTCGACTGGGTCGACGTCCCCGACCGCGACGGCCGCACCACCTCCGTCCGCAAGCAGTTCGCGGACGGCCAGGTCACCCGCGCCCGCAAGCTGGAGGGCATGTGGTGGGCCGACGGCGGCACCTACGTCGTCTCCTCCTACGCCCGTGAGGAGAGCCCGGGCGCGGCGCACGACGGCCAGGTCTGGTTCTACGACCCCAAGCGTCGCACCCTCACCCTCAAGGTGCTGCTCGGCGTGAACGCCGCCCCCGGCGAGGACGGTGCCTTCGACGGCCCCGACAACATCACGGTCTCGCCGTACGGCGGGCTCGTCATCGCGGAGGACGGCGAGGGGGTCCAGCACCTCTTCGGCGCCACCGACTCCGGCCGCACCTACCCGATCGCCCGCAACGACCTCAACGACAGCGAGTTCACCGGCGTGACCTTCTCGCCCGACGGCGACACGCTGTTCGCCAACATCCAGGACCCGGGCATCATGGTGGCGATCACCGGTCCCTGGCGCCGCCAGCCCCGCCGCTGAGGCCGAAAACGATCCTGTTCAGCCCCATGGAATGACATCTAACATGTCAATCCATGGACGCACTGCGGCCCGTGGGCCGGACCCTGCTGCGTGACCGGGCGTACGAGGCGCTGCGCGAGGCCATCGTGCGCGGCGACCTCGCGCCCGGCGCCCCGCTCAAGGACGCCGATCTCGCCGAACGGCTCGGGCTCTCGCGCGCACCCGTGCGCGAGGCCCTGGCCCGGCTCGGCGGCGAGGGGCTCGTCGAGTCCAAGCCGCAGAGCTACACCCGGGTCACCCGGCCGGTCAGCCGCGTCGTCCGGGACGCCGCCTCGGTGGTGCGGGTGATGCACGAACTCGCCGCCAGGACCGGCGTACCCCTGCTCGGCCCCGAGGGCATCCGGGCCATGAGCGAGGCCAACGAACGCTTCGCGGCCGCCGTCCGCGCCTCCGACGTGGAGGCCGCCCTCAGCGCCGACGACGAGCTGCACCAGGTCCTCGTCACCGCCAGCGGCAACCACGCCGCCGCCGCCACGATCGCGCGGTACACCCCCCTGATCCGCCGCGTCGAGCGGCGGCTCTTCGGCGACGCCGGAAGCTGCGGCTCGGCCGAGCTGCACGCCCGGCTGATCGACGCCTGCGCGGCCGGGGACGCGGAGGAGGCGGTGCGGGTCACCACCGAGATCTGGGCGGCCCTCGAACAGCTCGCGGACGACGCCATCGACGTCGCCGAGGTCACCGGCATCCCGGCACCCGCCGAACCCGCCGAGCCCGCGGCACCCGCCGGACTCGGCGAACCTGTCGGACTCGGCGCACCTGCCGGCCCTGCCGAACCCGTCGGATTCGCCGCCCCCGCCCGACCCGCCGTGCCTCCCGTGCCTCCTGAACGCCCCTAGCGCGTCCAGGACCGTCGCCCAGCAGCCGCCACTCACCGGGAGCCGCCTTGCCGATCTCCGACTTCGACCGTTATCCGCTCCTCTTCGGGCCCTCCCCGGTCCACCCCCTGGAACGGCTCACCCACCACCTCGGCGGCGCCACGCTCTGGGCCAAGCGCGAGGACTGCAACTCCGGGGTGGCGTACGGCGGGAACAAGACCCGCAAGCTGGAGTACCTGGTCGCCGACGCCCTCGCGCAGGGCTGCGACACCCTCGTCTCCATCGGCGGCGTCCAGTCCAACCACACCCGCCAGGTCGCCGCCGTCGCGGCCCGGGCGGGCCTGAAGTGCGTCCTCGTCCAGGAGAGCTGGGTCGACTGGCCCGACTCCGTCTACGACAAGGTCGGCAACATCCTCATCAGCCGCCTCGCCGGCGCCGACGTGCGCCTGGTGCGGGCGGGCTTCGGCATCGGCTTCAAGGAGAGCTGGGAGCAGGCCCTGCGGGAGGTCGAGGAGGGCGGCGGGAAGCCGTACGCGATCCCGGCGGGCGCCTCCGACCACCGGCTCGGCGGCCTCGGCTTCGCGAACTGGGCGTACGAGGTGGCCGAACAGGAGCGCGCGCTCGGCGTCTTCTTCGACACGGTCGTCGTCTGCTCGGTGACCGGCTCCACCCAGGCCGGCATGGTCGCGGGCTTCGCCGCGCTCGCCGAGGAGGGCGGACCCGCCCGCCGGATCGTCGGCGTCGACGCCTCCGCGAAGCCCGGCCCGACGCACGAGCAGATCACCCGGATCGCCCGGGACACCGCCGCGCTGATCGGCGTCGAGCGCGAGGTGACGGCGGCCGACGTCGAGCTGGACGAGCGGTACCACGGCGGGGTGTACGGCATTCCGGACGAGGCCACCCTCGACGCGATGCGGCTGGCCGCCCGCACCGAGGGCATGGTCACCGACCCCGTCTACGAGGGGAAGTCGATGGCGGGTCTGGTCGACCTGGTGGACCGGGGAGAGATCGGCCGGGACTCGACCGTGCTCTACGCCCACCTCGGCGGCCAGCCCGCCCTCAACGCCTACAGCGCACTGTTCTCCTAGGGAATGTGACGACAGGCCCCAGCGGCGCCGGGCCGGTCGCTCAGAGTGCCTGGGCGGCCGGCTTCACCATGCCCCGGACCGTGCGGGACTTCACGAACTCGCCGATCGCCGTCATCTCCCACTCGCCGGAGAACTGCTTGATCAGCTTGGCCATCATGACGCCGGTCTGCGGCTCGGCGGTGGTCAGGTCGAAGCGGACCAGCTCCTCGCCGGACGCCGCGTCGATCAGCCGGCAGTACGCCTTGGCGACCTCGGTGAACTTCTGGCCGGAGAAGGAGTTGACCGTGAAGACCAGGCCGGTGGCGTCGGCCGGAAGCCGGCCGAGGTCCACGACGATCACCTCGTCGTCGCCCGCGCCCTCACCGGTGAGGTTGTCGCCGGAGTGCTTCACCGAGCCGTTGAGGATGGACAGCTTGCCGAAGTAGCAGCTGTCCAGATGGTTGCGCTGCGGGCCGTACGCGATGACGGAGGCGTCCAGGTCGATGTCCTTGCCGCGGTACGCGGGCTCCCAGCCGAGGCCCATCTTGACCTGGGAGAGCAGCGGGCGGCCGCCCTTGACGAGGGACACCGTCTGGTTCTTCTGGAGGCTGACCCGGCCCTTGTCGAGGTTGATCTTGCCGGTGGAGACGGCGGCGGCGGGGGCCGCGGCCGGGGGAGCGGGCGGCGCCGGCGGGGCGGCGATCCGCGGGTCCACCGGGGCGGCGGGCGGCGCGGGCGGGGCCGGCGGGGCGACGACGGCCGGGGCGGCCGGTGCCGGGGCGGCGGCCGGCTCGTCGTCCACCGAGACGCCGAAGTCGGTCGCGATGCCGGCCAGCCCGTTCGCGTATCCCTGGCCCACGGCGCGGGCCTTCCAGGCGCCGTTGCGCAGGTAGATCTCGACGACCACGAGCGCCGTCTCGGTGGCCAGCTGCGGCGGGGTGAAGGTGGCGAGCACGCTGCCGTCGTCCGCGTTGCGCAGGGTCGCCGTGGGTTCGATGCCCTGGAACGTCTGGCCCGCCGCGTCGGGGCTCGCCGTGACGACGATCCGCTCGATGCCGGCCGGGAGGGCGCCGGTGTCCACCACGATGGCGTCGGGCGCGGCCCCGCCGCCGGAGCGGTAGGTGACACCGGGCCCGGCCGGCTGGTTGTAGAAGATGAAGTCGTCGTCCGAGCGCACCTTGCCGTTGGCGCCGAGCAGCAGGCCCGAGACGTCGAGCCGCACCGGGGCGGCGACGTCCACCGCCACGCGCGCGGCGGTGAGAGGGATGTTCGAGCCGGGGGTCATAGCGGTCATGCCAGGGCTAACGATCCGGCCCCCTTTGCCGTTCCCTTACCCGCGCCCGGTTCGGCCACCCTGGTGACGCGGGTGGTTCTTGGCCTGCCGTTCGTTGCCGAAGCGGTACGAGCCCGTCCAGCGGGCCATGACCAGCTGGGCGTCCCCCGCCTCCACCTCCGCGAGGAACTTCTCGGCGCGCCCGCCGCGCAGCACGCCCGCGGCGCGGCCCTGGTGGGTGAGGACGACCGAGCCGTCCCCGCGTCGCTCGTACGTGAATCCATGAGGTCGTGGCATGCCGGGCATCCTGCCGTTCCCGGTCAGATCCGTCATATGAATATTCTTTCGGTTCATGGGTGCAGTGGGGACCGCGGGTGCCGCGGGTGCGGTGGGCGGGAGCTCGTTCCGGACGGGGGACGTGGACGAGGCGCGCGAGGAGCTCGACGCGCGCTACTACGCGAACCGGATGGACGTCGTCGAGGGGGAGCGGCGGCCCTTCGCGGCCCGCTTCGACACCGTGGCGCTCGGGCCGCTGGTCATCGGCGACCTGAGCTGCGGCGCCGACGTGCGGATGAGCTTCGGGGAGCTCGGCGCGTACCACCTGAACGCCCCGCTCAGCGGGCGGATGGAGATGCGCCAGGGCGGGTCCTCGATCGTCGCGACGCCCACCGAGGCACTGCTGCTCGACCCGGCGGGGGACACCTTCCTCGACCGCTGGAGCGGGGACTGCCGGACCCTGTCGGTGAAGGTCGGGGCGGCCGCGCTGCGCGACCGCCTGGAGCAGCTGATCGGCCGCCCGCCCCGCGGCCCGCTCGTCCTCGCGTCCGGCCTGGACATCACGCGCGGCCCGGGTCTGAGCTGGGTGCGCTTCGCCCGTCAGGTCGCCGCCGAGGCCCTCGCGGGCGAGGGCCTCGCCCGGCACGAGCTGGTGGCCGGACCCTTGCAGGAGGCGCTGCTCAACGGTCTGCTCCTGGCCGCCGAGCACCCCTGGCGCGAGGCGCTCGCCCATCCGGGGGAGCCGCTGCGGCCGGCCCCGGTCAAGCGGGCGATGGACGCGGTGCGGGAGCGCCCCGAGCATCCCTTCACCACCACCGAACTCGCCGCCCTGTCCCGGGTGAGCGTCCGGCGCCTCCAGGAGTCGTTCCGCGAGTACGTCGGGATGTCGCCGATGGCGTACGTGCGGGAGGTCCGCCTCGACCGGGTCCGAGAGGAGCTGCGGGCGGCCGCGCCGGGCGAGGTGAGCGTGAGCGAGGTGGCCTGGCGCTGGGGCTTCGCCCACCAGGGACGGTTCGCGGCGCGCTACCGGGAGAGGTTCGGCGAGTCGCCGTCCGGCACCTTGCGCGGGGGCTGCTGAGGGCCGGCGGTCCGCGCGCGTCCGGGAGGCGCGGGCGGGCGGGGCCCAGGAGGTGCGGCCGGGTGTGGCCGGGTGTGGCCGGGTGCGGCCGGGTGTGGCCCGGGGAGGGCTGCCGGGTGCGGCCCAGGCAGGGGCGGGCGGGTGCGCCAGGCGGGGCGTACGCTCCGGCGCGCTGGGGGCTTATACCTCGCTGACCGGGTACTTTCATGCATCAACCCGTCGCGCATTCCGGACAGGTGCCGCGTTCAGCGGCTCGCGATGATCTTCGGCCGGGCCTACGGTGGACAGGTCCGGTCTGCCAGCGCGCACCGTGACCCGGGCCCCGGCCGGCTCCCCCGTATCAGTCCGGCCGGGTCCTGCGTATCCCCTGACCGGTCTCAGGCCAGGCCGCCGTTGCTCATCAGCAGCTGCCCGTTGATCCACTGCCCTTCGGGCGAGCAGAGGAAGTCCACCAGGCGCGCGGTGTCCCGGGGAGTGCCGAGGCGGCCGAGCGGGGTCTGCCGGATCATCTCCTCCCGCAGTCCCTCCGTCATCCAGCCGGTGTCCACCGGACCCGGATTGACGACGTTGGCGGTGACCCCGAGATGCGCCAGCTCGCGCGCGGCGGCCAGGGTGATGCGGTCGAGCGCGCCCTTGCTCGCCCCGTAGGGGAGGTTCCCCACGGTGTGGTCGCTGGTCAGGGCGACGATCCGGCCGGTGCCGGGAGCGCCGGTGAAGCGCCGGCCGTACTCCCGGATCAACAGCCAGGACGCGCGCGCGTTGACGGCGAAATGACGGTCGAAACTCTCGACGGTGGTGTCCAGGAGGCCGGAGTCGACCGACTCGCAGTGGCACATGACGAGGGCCGTGACCGGGCCGCCGAGCCGTTCCTCGGCCGTGTCGAAGACGCGCGCGGGGGCCTCGGGATCGGCGAGATCGGCCTCGACGGCCGTGCAGGCCGCGCCCCGCTCGGCGAGCCGCTCGGCGATCGCCCCGGCCGCGCCCCGCTCCTCGCCCCAGGCCATCCGCCGGTCGTAGGGGGTCCAGCAGGTGAACGCGACGTCCCAGCCCGACTCGGCGAGTCGGTCGGCGATGCCCGCGCCGATGCCGACGGTCCGGCCGACCCCGGTCACGAGGGCGAGGGGGCGCCTGCGGTTCATGCGGTCACTCCTGGGGTCGGTGGGGTCGGCGGAGTCCCGGCGTTCAGTGCGGCCACCGGGGCGGGTCCACGCAGAAGTGGCCGCCCAGGTAGAGGTCGTCGGCGCTGCCCTCCGGCGGGAAGCCCTTGTCGGCGATGAGCTTCTCCGCGTACACCTCCGAGTCGTCCCGCGGTTCGAAGCCGAGCGCCCGGGCGGTGGAGAGGTCCCACCACGCGCGCGTGTTGGCGGAGGAGCCGTGGACGACCGTGTGGGCCACGTCCTCGGCGGTGAGCGCGGCGTGCAGCAGGCGGGCGCAGTCGGCGGGGCTGAGCCACATCGAGAGCATCCGCACGGAGGTGGGCTCGGGGAAGCAGGAGCCGATGCGGACGGAGACCGTCTCGATGCCGTGCCGGTCCCAGTAGAGCTGTGCCAGGTCCTCGCCGAAGCACTTGGAGAGGCCGTAGAAGGTGTCGGGGCGGTGCGGGGTGTCGACCGGGATCAGGGGGTCTCCCTCGCGCGGGCGCCGGGTGAAGCCGACGGCGTGGTTGCTGGAGGCGAACACCACGCGCCGGACGCCCTCCTCGCGGGCGGCCTCGTAGAGGTGGTGGGTCCCGGCGATGTTGGCGGCCATGATCTTCTCGAAGTCGGCCTCCAGGGAGATGCCCGCCAGGTGCACGATCGCGTCGACACCCCGGACGGCCTCGCGCAGCGCGGCGCGGTCGGCGAGGTCGGCGACGATCGCGTCCGGGGCCCCGGGCACGGGGGCGACGTCCAGGAGGCGGAGCTCGTAGCCGTACGGGGGCAGCAGCTCCCGCATCAGCGTGCCGACGCCCCCGGCGGCGCCGGTGAGCAGGACGGTGCGGGGTACGGACATGGACCGGGTCTCCTCCGTTGAGTGGAATTCACAACCGTGGACACGCTAGGGAGCGCCCCGACGGAGCGTCAAGAGTGTTCGATACGGCGCGATCTCTCCTTGACCGGTGGTTCCGCGCTGTTCTAGCGTGCGGGACGTCAGTGTTCAAGAATATGGACGACAGTCATAACTGTGCACGAGATGACGATGCACGACGGACTTCCCTGGGAGCGCCCGTGACCACTGCCCCGCTCGCCGGCCGGCTCGACGGCCTGCTCTTCTTCCCCGTCACCGCCTTCGCGCCGGACGGCTCCGTCGACCTCGACACCTTCCGCGCCCACGTCCGCGCCGGTGTCGACGCGGGCGCCGCGGCCGTGTTCGCCTGCTGCGGGACCGGCGAGTTCCACGCCCTCACCCCCGAGGAGTTCCGGGACTGCGTCGCCGCCGCCGTCGAGGAGACCGCGGGCCGCGTCCCCGTCGTCGCCGGCACCGGCTACGGCACCGAACTCGCGATCCGGTACGCCCGCCTCGCCGAGGAGGCGGGCGCCGACGGGCTCCTCGCCATGCCCCCGTACCTCGTCGTCGCCGACCAGGCGGGACTGCTCCGCCACTACACCCGGCTGGCCGCCGCCACCTCGCTCGACGTGATCGTCTACCAGCGGGACAACGCGATCCTCACCCCCGACACCGCCGTCGCCCTCGCCCGCACCGACGGCGTCATCGGCCTCAAGGACGGCCACGGCGACCTCGGTCTGATGCAGCGGATCGTCAGCGCCGTCCGCGCCGAGGGCCTCGACCTGCTGTACTTCAACGGCCTGCCGACCGCCGAACTCACCGGCGCCGCCTACCGGGCCATCGGCGTCACCCTCTACTCCTCCGCCGTGTTCTGCTTCGCCCCCGACCTCGCCCTCGCCTTCCACCGCGCCCTCGCCGCCGGCGACGACACCACCGTCGACCTGCTCGTCGACGGCTTCTTCCGGCCGCTCGTCGAACTCCGCGACCAGGGGCGCGGATACGCCGTCTCGCTCGTCAAGGCGGCCGTGCGGATGGGCGGTCTGGACGTCGGCGAGGTGCGGTCGCCGCTGAGCGAGCCCGCCCCCGCGCACCTGCGCGAGCTCGCCCTGCTCGTCGAGCACGGCCGGGCCCTCCTCAAGGAGGCCGGAGCGTGAGAGCGGGAGCGTTCGTCTACCCGTGGGACGTCGACGGCGACCCCGCCGCGCCCGGGCTCCTCGCCGGCCTCGGCCTCGCCCAGGTCACCCTCGCCGCCGCCTACCACTCCACCCGGGCGCTGAGCCCCCGTCACCCGGCCCACCGGATCGTCACCGCCGAGCACGCCGCCGTGCTCTACCCGCCGGACCCGGGCCGCTGGGCCGGCCGCCCGCTCCGCCCGTACCCGGCGGGGGAGTGGGCGCCCGGCGACGCGTACGGCCGGGCCGCCGACGCCCTCGCCGGCGCCGGCGTCGAGGTGCACAGCTGGGTCGTCCTCGCCCACAACTCCCGTCTCGGCGCGGAACATCCGGAGACCTCCGTCGTCAACGCCCACGGCGACCGGTACCCCTGGGCCCCCTGCGTCGCCCGCCCCGACGTCCGGGACCTCCTCGTCGACCTGGCGGCCGAGGCCGCCGTACGGCCCGGCGCGGCCGGCACCGAGCTGGAGTCCTGCGGCTGGTACGGCCTCGCGCACCTGCACGCCCACGACAAGACCGGCGGGATCGCCCTGGGGGAGCGCGAGCAGTACCTGATGTCGCTCTGCTTCTGCCCCGCCTGCCGGCAGGGGTACGGCGACGAGGGCGCCGACCCGGACGAGCTGGCCGCCGCCGTGCGCGCCGCCCTGGAGCCCGTGTGGGCCGGCACCGGCCCGGCGGGTGGCCTCGCCGCCCTGGAGGCCCCCGCCCTGGCCTGGCGCGCCCGAGCCGCCCGTACCTTCCAGGAGGCCGCCGTCTCCGCCGTACGGGCCGCCGCCCCGCCCGGATTCCGGGTCCTGCTGCACGCCGACCCCGACCCGTACCGGTGCGGCGCCGACGCCGGCACCGACCCGGCGCATGTCCTGGGCCTCGCCGACGGCGTGGTCGCCCGCCCGCCGAAGGTCGCCGAGTTCGCGGCCCATGCCCGCCCGGACACCGTCCTCGCCGCCAACCTCTCCGTCGTCGGCGGCATGGGAGGCGCCCCCGGGCGCCTCGCCCGGGACGCCGAGCACGCCCGGGACGCGGGCGCGACCGAACTGCGGCTCTACCACGCGGGGCTGGCCTCGGACGAGGACCTGGCCGCGGTCCGGACGGCCCTGCGGAAGCTGGACGGGGGTCGGATCCAGGCGGGTGTCCATGGCCTGACCGACAGGCCCTAGTACTGCAACGGTCCTTGTCGTGATGGTTGGGCAGGTGAGTCGTTGTTCTGTCCATGGGTGGGGTATTGGTTGATGCCCGTTCGTGGGCGGGTGAG
>NZ_JBHWAQ010000023.1:0-154032 GCF_042743475.1 Streptomyces sp. NPDC059534 | reverse complement strand
CGACGGCGACGGAGACGCGCTGGTTCTCCTTCTCCGCGGCGTCCAGGGTCGCCTGCGCGGCCTTCGTCGCGGCCTCGATCGTCAGGTGCGTCGACTCGGTGGTGTTCTTGTTCTCGGCGTCGGCGGTGACCGCGGCGGGGGCGGCGGCCGGCGTGGCCGCCTGGGCGGAGACGGCGCCGAACGTACCGGCGGCGAGGGCGCCGGCGGCGAGGGTACCGGTGAGGACGCGGGTGCGCAGGGACAGCTTCTTCATGGTCTTCGGCTCCTTGGGGTCTCGCCCCCTGTCCGGGGGCTCGGGAAGCTCCGCGTTCCCGCTCTGACATCCATCCTGGGCGCGGTCGAGGGCCTCGGCGGTCGGCCTACAGGCTCCGCCCGGCGCACCCGGCGGGGGACACGGGGGTCAACCGATCGGTTGATGCGGAATGGATCAATCCGGATAGCCTGGCTCGGGGGGAACGGCCGGAGGCGAGGAGCGAGTGGTGCGGACGAGCGAGCGGGCGGCCCTGGGCACGGACGACGTCGACCCGGACTCCGGCTGGCTCGCGACCGTGATGCACGTGGCGTTCTTCGTCCTCCTGTGCTCGTCCCTGACCCGCTACCTGATGGTCCACCCCGGCGCCCCCGCCACCCCCTGGGTGATCGCCCTGACCGCCGCGCTGGCCCTGCTGTACATCCTCGGCCCGATCCTCGGCCCCCGGCGGACCCCCGCCCCCGGCAGCCGTACTCCGGCCCACATCCTGTGGCTCGCCGCCGTGATCGGGTCGTGGTTCACGCTCGTGGTGCTCGCCCCGAGCTTCGCCTGGTGCGCCGTGCCGCTCTACTACACCGGCCTGCGCTCGCTGCGCACCCGGTCCGCGATCCTGCTGGCCGCGCTGATCACCGCCTGTGTCGTGGCCGGGCAGATGAAGCTACGGCTCCGCTTCGGCTTCGACCCGAACCTGCTGTTCGCACCGCCGGCCGGTGCCGCCGTCGCCACGGCGGTCTTCGTCTACTCCCAGCGCCAGGCCGACCGGCTGCGGGCCGTCATCACCGACCTCGTCCGCACCCGCCGGGAACTGGCCGCCACCGAGCGGCGCGAAGGCACGCTGGCGGAGCGGCAGCGGCTGTCGATGGAGATCCACGACACCCTGGCGCAGGGCCTGTCCAGTCAGAGGATGCTGCTCCAGGCCGCCGACCGGCTGTGGGAGACCGACCCGGTGGCCGCCCGCCGCCACATCCGTACCGCCGAGTCCATCGCGGACCACAACCTCACCGAGGCCCGCCGCTTCGTCCACGACCTCGCGCCCGCCGACCTCGCCGACGGCGGAACCCTCGAAGACGCCCTGCGTACGCTCGTCGACCGCGAGATGTCCGACAGCCTCCGGACCCACTTCCACCAGGACGGCGTCCCCGCGAGCGCGCTGCCCGAGCGGGTGCAGTCGGCGCTGCTGCGGATCGCCCAGGGCGCCCTCGCCAACATCCGCGAGCACGCCGGCGCCGAATCCGCCGCCCTGACCCTCACCTACCTCGACGACCAGGTCGTCCTCGACATCGCCGACGACGGCCACGGCTTCGACCCGGCCGACACCCCCGGCGGCGTCCGCGGCCACGGCCTGCCCGCCATGCGCGTCCGCGCCCAGCAGCTCGGCGGCACCCTCACCGTCGAATCCACCCCGGGCGAGGGCACCGTGCTCTCCGCCGCCATCCCCCTGACTCCCGTGGCCTGACCCGAGTACCTGCCCCCCGCACCACGCAGCCTGACCGGAACGCCCTCATCGCCCCCGGCGGTCCGACCCCGTGCCCCCGTCGACCGTCGGCCGGGTCACCAGGTGCGTCCCGCGTCGATCAGCAGGTCGCGGACCCGGGTGACGTCCGCGTTGTCCGGACGGCCGGGACGCTGCACGAGATAGCCGGTGTTGATGGGCGGGTCGTCGGGGTCGTGCAGGAGGACGAGGGCGCCGGAGGCGATTTCCGCGTCGCAGAGATAGCGCGGCAGGACCGTGAAGCCGGCGCCGGCGGTGACCGCGGCCAGGACACCGCGCAAGTCGGGGACGGTGACGGCGGCGGGGCAGGACAGTCGGGTACCGAAGACGTGCCGCCAGTAGCGGCGGGCGAGGGGGACGTCCTCGGCGTAGCTGACGAGGGGGACGGCGTGCAGCGCCGCCGGGCCTTCCACCGCGACGCGTTCCCCGACGCGGTCGGCCCAGACGGGCGCCGCCACGAGGACGAACTCCTCGTCCATCAGCGGGACGGCGACCAGCGTCCGCCCGCGCGGCCGGAAGGTGGCGACGACCAGGTCGTGCCGGCCCGCCCGCAGTTCGTCCAGGAGGGGATCGGTGAGCCCCGGGACGACCCGCAGCCGCACGCCTTCGGCGGCCAGCGGCGCGAGGGCGGGCAGCACCCGCGTACAGAGGAGCTCTGCGGGGCCCGCGAGATGGACCGGGGCGGCCCGTTCGTCGGGCGAGTCGTCCTGTCCGACGGCGGCGGCCAGGGCGTCGAGCGGGGTGGCGACCCGCGCCGCCAGGTCGTGGGCGACGGGCGTCGGGGCGACACCCCGCGGCAGACGCGCGAACAGCTCTCGGCCCGTCTGGCGCTCCAGTGACCGGATCTGAGCGGTCACCGTCGGCTGCGACAGGCCCAGGAGCCCGGCCGCCGCCGTGAACGAGCCGGAACGGTAGACCGCCAGGAAGGTACGCAGCAGGTTCAGGTCCGACACGGCGGCGGTGCCGGACAGCGGCACCGCCGAAGTGCCATCGGAATTCATATGGGCCACCTGGCAACCGTACCCGTGCCCCTATGACAGGGAGCCCGGCCGCCGGCGAGAGGCTGCCTGCCTCCGCCTGTCGCCTCCGCCCGCTTCCACCCGCCGCCTCCGCCGCCCGGCCGGGTGCGCGCGGTCAGCCCAGCTTCTTGACGACCTCGGCCGCGAGCGGCGCGGAGGAGGCGGGGTTCTGGCCGGTGAAGAGGTTGCGGTCGACGACCACGTTCGGGACCCACGGCTCGCCCACCTGGACGTCGACACCGGCCTCGACGAGGCGGGTCTCCAGGAGCCACTTCGCCTTGTCCGCCAGCCCGGCCAGGGTCTCCTCGGCGTCGGTGAAGGCGGCGACCTTGTAACCGGCGAAGGCGTTCGAGCCGTCCGCGCGCGTGGCGGCGAGGAGCGCGGCCGGTCCGTGGCAGACGACCGCGAGCGGCTTGCCGGAGTCGAGGGCGTCGACCAGCAGCCGGCCGGAGGTCGCGTCCACGGCGAGGTCCTCCATGGGGCCGTGGCCGCCGGGGTAGAAGACGGCGGCGTAGTCACCCAGCTCTACGTCCTCCAGCTTGATCGGGCTCTTCAGCTCGTCCATCGAGGCGAGCGCGGCGGCGATCGCGTCGGCGGCCTCCTTGCCGCCGTTGGCCTCCGGCGCGAGGCTGCCCCGGTCGACGGTGGGGACGACGCCGCCGGGGGTGGCGACGACGATCTCGTGACCGGCGGCCGTGAGCGCCTGGTAGGGGGCGACGGCCTCCTCGGCCCAGAAGCCGGTCGGGTGCTTGGTGCCGTCGGCGAGCGTCCAGTGGTCGGCGCCGGTCATCACGAAAAGGATCTTGGCCATGGTGTGTGTCACTCCGGGGGTGGGGGCCTGCACGGCTTCATGGACGGGACCGCACGCTCCGACGCTCCGCGAGCGCTGGCATTTCGCGTCCGGATCGTCGGTGTGGCGATGTCCTCGAACGTAGACCGGCCGCGGAAGGGCCACCAATGGAGAAACCGATGTCCGGCATCGGCATTCCGATGGATCACGTGGGAATATCGCGCCACCCACTGGCCTGCCCGTCCTGGCCGCCCGCCCACCGTCCTGATCGGCGGTCGCCCAGGCCGCCCGCCCGTCCTGACCGGTGTCCCGTCCGGTCCGCCCGCCCAGTTGCCCCGATCGGACGCGCCCGACGGCGAGCCGCCCGTGCCGCGTACGGTCCTCGCATGACGAGAACCACGCCGGCGCGTCCGGTGGACGTGGAGGAGGTGTTCCCCGGACTGGCGGCGTACCGCGGCACGACGACCAGGCTGCACCCGAGGCGGGGGCGGCCGGGCGTGGGTGACAGCCATATCGGGGGGCCGATGCTGTGGCCCGCCGACGAGCCGTGGCCCACCTGCGGCGAAGCCCATGGGCCGGTCACCCACGGGTACGTACCGGACGAGATCAGGCGCGCCCGGGAGATCGGCGTCGCGGACCCCGGCGCCGACGGCGCCCGGGCCGTCGAACGACATGCCGTGAGCCAGGCGCCGGCCCGCGCCGAAAAGCCGACGCCGACATCGACGCCGACATCGACCGGAGACGAAGGGGCGGTACCGTTCGTCGCTCTCGCCCAGCTGTTCCGCCGGGACGTCCCCGACCTCGCCGCCGGGCCCGACGGCGAGGACATGGTGCAGCTCTTCCGCTGCCCGCTGCCCCACGGTCCGCATCTGGAGCGCCGCTACCACTTGCGGTGGCGCCGGGCCGACGCGGAGTCGGCGGACCGGATGCTCTCCACCCCGCCCGAACTCCCGCTGCTCCCTTGGGAGGCGGAGCTCCCCGAGCCGTGCGTGACCCATCCCGAACAGGTGATCACCTATCCCTGGGCGGAGGACGACACGCTGCCCGCCGCCCTGACCGCCCGGATCGACGCGTGGGACGACGCCCAGGAGGCGGCGCACGGGCGCGACGCCCCCTGCTACCAGAGCGATCTGTCGATCCCGCCCGGCTGGCGCGTCGGGGGCTTCCCCTCCTGGGCGTCGACCGGCCCGATGACCGTCGACTGCGCGACTTGCGCCGCCCCGATGCGGCTGCTGCTGACCGCCGAGGGCTACGAGACGGACGGTGGCACGCACAACTGGATGCCTCTGGAGGAACGGGACTTGGCCCTCGAAGGCACGACCCGGGCCGGGTTCGGTCTCTCCGTCGTCGTCCCCACCCGGCTCCGCTTCGGCCGCGATCGCGACCTGCACGTCTTCGTCTGCCCGGCCGACGGGGGACACCCGCCCAGATGGGTGCTCTCATAGGCGCCACGCCCCGCGAACACCCCCGCGCGGCCAGGGCGTACGACGTCACCCGCCGACTGTCGCCCCACCAGGTCGATCGCGCGCCGAACGGCGCACCCCCTCGCCGCGCCCGGACCCTATTCTCCTGACATGGAGGCACTGGCCGAACGGCTGTCGCAACTGGACCCGCACAGCGAAGGCGCCCTTCGCGTCGTCGCGTTCTACGACACCCTGATGCGCCGGCGCGTGGACCTGCCGGCGCTCGCCCGGGCCTCGGCCGGTCTGGCCGAATGCGTGGCCGGCATCAGGCTCCACGGCACCGGACGGTCCATCCGCGTCACGCCGGACGGCCGAGAGGCGGCCGCCCCTACGGCAGTCGCGTCCGCCACGGCGGCGATCACTCGTCCGCCGACCGCGTCCGCCCCAGCCCTGATCACTCCGCCGCCAGCCGCGTCCGCCGCGGCGCCGACCACTCCACCGACCGCCCCGACCGCTCCTTCCACCACGGCCCCGATCACCCTCGACGACGAGGAGATCGGCACGGTCTGGCTGGAACGCCCGGGCCCGCCCGGCGTGTTCGACGACGTCCTCCTCGACCGCCTCGCCATCGCCGCCGCGGCGGTCGTCGAGCGCTACGGCCCCGCCCGTACGACCATGGCCGATCCCGCCCTCGTCGAACTCGTGGTCAGCGCGGACTGCGACGAGGCGGGTCGGGCCCGGGCGCTCCGCCTCCTGGGCTTCGCCGCCGACCTGCCCGTCCGGGTCGTCGCCGTACGGTCCCGGATCCCGCTCGACCGCGTCGGCGGACTGATCTGCCCGGCCCGCCCGGTGAAGGCGGCCCTGGTCGGCGGCGTGGGCGTCATCCTGGCCACCACCGTCGCCCCGGACGCGCTGCCGGCAGGCGTACGCGCCGGCATCGGCGCCACAGGGGCCCCCGACCGCGCCTGGCGCGAAGCCCGTACCGCCCTGCGCTTCACCACCCCGCGACGACCGGTCGTCCACCATGACGACCTCGGCGCGTTGGCCCTGCTCGCCGATGTCCCCGACGACGTCCTGCGGGCCAACGCCGACGTGACCGCCGTCGCCCATCTGGCGCGTACCCCGGAGGACATCGAAACCCTGGAGGCGTACTGCGCCACCGGCTCCCTCCGCCGCGCCGCCGACGCCCTCCATCTGCACCACAGCACCGTCGCCCGCCGGATCGACCACATCGGCACGGCCCTGCACATCGATCTCACCGACCCCACGGGCCTGACCCGCGCCAGGCTCGCCCTCACCGCGTGGCAGCTTCTCGGCGAAGCCTGATCGCCGACCCGCCGACCCGCCGACCCGGCGAGGGGGGCGGACTGGAGCGGGTGTTCGTCGCGCGGCCGGGCCCCGGGCCGGGAGGCGTTCCCGGCCCCCTGAGCAGACCTCCGGACGGCGGCCGCGGTGCGTCACGCTGTGCGGTAGGCGGCGGGCGTGATCCCGTAGGTGCGGGTGAACCATCGAGTGAGGTGGGCCTGGTCGGCGAAGCCGGCCTCGGCGGCCGCCGAGGCCGGTGTCATCCCCCTGGCCAGGAGCGCGCGGGCTCGGCGCGGCCGCAGATCGCGCTGGTAGTCGCTGGGGGCGAAGCCGTACGCCGTGCGGAAGCCCCGGTACAGCGTGAAGCGGCTGCAGCCGGCCGCTCGCGCCAGGTCGTCGGCGGAGATGTTGTCGGCGAACCGCTGGCGCAGCAGATTGCGGGCCCGGTCCAGGGCAGTGAGGTCCATTCGGCCCGGCCGGTCCGGCAGAGGCGTGGTCTTCGCCGAGGTGCAGCATCCGGTAGCGGTAGCCGTCTCGGACGGCCGACTGACCGTCGTGAGGGTCGTCCGGATTGAACGCCATGACCAGCCCAGCCGCGCTGACGTGCGCCCTCCCCTGCACACGAAAGACTGCGCACCGTGATCGGTCACCCCGAACGAGTACGTGTCGTGGGCGTGCAGCGGATACGCGTACTGCTCGAAACGGGCGTCCATGGCTCCAGCGCGAGCCCGGGAACCCGCCAGTAGGCGGCGCGTTCTCCGGAAGTCGTCATGTCGCCATTGTCCCGCACGAGCGTTCAAGCCCCCGCCCCCGTCCAGGGCGCACGCTGGAGTCATCGCCTCAATCAGCGAAGGAACCAAAGGAACCACACGCATGACCGAGAACGCCTCGACAGCACCGCTGAGCCTCGACGAGACGGAGAAGGTGCGCCTGGCCGTCTACCGAGGATTCGCCCGCACCGGACGCGCACCGAGCGTGCCGGAACTCTCCGCACTCACCGCGCTCGCCCCCGACCGGGTACGCCAGGAACTGCGCACCCTCCACGCACGCCATGATCTGGTCCTGGATCCGCAGGACGAGGACCGGGTCGTGATGGCCCACCCCTTCGCCTCCGTACCCCTCGGATTCTCCGTCATGGGGACGCACACCCTGTGGTGGGGCGGTTGCGCCTGGGACTCGTTCCTCACCCCCATGAACCGGGCCTGGGACGACGTCGTGCACACCTGCGGCAACCAGCGTCTGTTCTGCTCCACCGACTGCGTCGACACCTGGCTGCGCAAGACGGGGCACGTACGTGGCTACGTGATGGATCTGCCCACCCTGTGGCGCTTCGCCGGCGACTGGTACACCGGGCGCCTGGACGCGGGCTATGTTCGCCGTGACCCCGCCGCCGCGGCCTCCTACTTCGCCGAGGTCGGCCTGCGGGGCTCGTTCTGGGGCCTGCCTGACTGAGATCCGCATGTCGCCCTGCGCTCGGCGCAGCCGTCCACGCGCAGCGTGTCGGCGCTGGGAACGACGGTACGGCCGGCTGCGTCGTGCCCGGGTGGGTTTGGTCACGCGGATCAGGGTCCGCTGCCCGTTGGCGACGCCTCAGCCGGCCAGGCGTTCCACCAGCAGGAAGGCACCGATGACGATCATCATGGCACCGCTGACGCGGGTGACGGCCCGGGCGGCCGGGGGCCGGGTGCTCAGCACCGTGCGGGCCAGGACGCCGACGGCGAGCTCACGCGGCGAGTGCGCGGCGCAGCACGGCGCCCAGTTCGTCGTTCTGTCGTTGGGACACCTCGGCGGAGAGGATCGCCTGGGATCCGTGGAAGGTGCCCGGCCACTGGTGCAGTTCGACCGAGACGCCGGCGCGCAGCAGGCGCAGCGCGTACTCGATGTCCTCGTCGCGGTTCGGGCAGAGTTCCGCGGTGCCGATGTACGCCGGCGGGAGGCCGGACAGGTCCGTGGCCCGTCCGGGAGCGGCGTACGGGGTGGCGGGCTGCGAGCCCAGGTAGTGCCGCCACGCGGCGCCGACCTTGTCGCGGTCGAACCAGGGCGTGCTGGTGAAGTTCCGCTGCGACCAGGTCTCCTGGCGGTCGTCGAGCCCCGGCTGGTTCAGCAGCTGGAAGTGGATCGGCGGCCCCTGCTCGTCGCGTGACCGCAGCGCGATTCCCGCTGCGAGACCGGCGCCGGCGCTGTGGCCGCCGACCGCGATCCGCGCCGGGTCGAAGCCGAGTTCCGGGGCGTGTTCGGCCGCCCAGCCCAGTACGGCGTACGCGTCGTCCAGCGCGGCCGGGAAGCGGTTCTCGGGGGACAGCCGGTAGCCCACCGAGATGACCACCGCGCCGGAGGACGCGGCGAGCCGGGTGGCCCACGGGTGCTCGGTCTCCACGTCTCCCATGACGAACCCGCCGCCGTGCAGCCAGACGAGCGCTCCTCGCGCCTCGTGCGGGCGGTAGACGCGTACGGTCACGTCGGGGTCGCCGGGCACCGTGCGGTCCTCGACCTCCAGGCCGGTGAGGTCGACGGGCACCGCGGCGGTCAGCCTGGCCAGCTTTTCGCGTGCGGCGACGGGGTCGCTCAGGTCGGTTCGCGGGAACAGCGGGATGAATGCTTCGAGTTCGGGGTCCATGTCCACCATCCTCACCGGCCCCGGTCGTGAGTTCACCCGCCGTCCGTCGCGCATCCGTCCCCGGTCGCGCGCCGACCGTCGCCCGATCGCGACGGGGTCAGCGGGCCACGCCGTACGGCCGCCGGGGCGGGCCGCCGAAGCGGACGGGGACGCCCGGCGAGTAGAGCACGCTCACGGGCTCGCCGAGGGGAGAGGGGAAGCCGCCGGCGGCGAGGAGGTTCTCGTCGAGGGACAGCAGCCGGGCCCGGTGCAGCGGCCACCGGGGGTGTGTGTTCGGCAGGTAGAGCGGCCGTCCGAGGAACGAACTGTGCATGCCCCAGCGGGCGGTCAGGAAGTGCTCGAGCGCGGTGGGCTCCTCGATCCGTTCGCCGATGTCCACGGTGATCGCGCTGTACGCCCCGCGTGGTCCGGGCCACCGCCGCCTGCTGCCGTACGTCATCGTCGTACCGTCGCTCCGGACGGTCATCCTCGACCACACGTAGGGCAGCCGGAACGCCCACCGGCCGACGGTCACGGGAAGCAGGCGGGACGCGTCCAGCGAGCGGAAGACCACTCCGCGCCTCCCGTGTCCGTCCACGGAGTACAGGCGGACGTTGGTCTCGGGGAACGTGCCGAGGTACGGGACCCCGGGCAGGCGGAACCAGCCGACCCGGTGCATCCGGAACGCGACCAGCCCCACGTACGTCACCCCGTCGAGGGTGTCGGGCACTGTACCGGGCGGCAGCAGCGGGGCCACGTCCGCCGGATCCACCGGCCAGTGCAGGAACGCCAGGTCGAGCCAGGACTGGGTGAGCAGCGTGCGGCCCGTGCGGTGCGGCGGGTCGGCAGAGAGGGGTTCGGGCTCCACTGAGGGCGGCGTCTGCGGCATCGCAGCAGTATCCGGCGACGGCCGGCGGAAGGGGGTGTTCCGCCGGGGACGGCTTTCCCGCCCCCGTACGAGACGCGGGCCCGCGGCCCGTGCGAAGCCAGCGTGGCGCGCCGGTACGAGCCGGTTGACCAGGGAAGATGGGGAAATGCGTGGCGCTGGTGTGGTGAGAGGCGGGCGGAGACCCGCGCCGGGGGACTCCCTTCGGGGCACAGGCACAGGCACAGGCACAGACACGGGCAGGGGCAGGGGCCGCGGGTGCGGTGGGGCCGTCATCGACCCGGCAGGCACGCGGTGAGTCCCGCACGGGCACTGGATCCGAAGCTGTTCGACGCGACGATCGCGGCCGTCGCGCTGCTGGCCGGGCCCGAGCACCGCCTCATCTACACCAACGAGGCGTTCACGAGGCTGTTCGGCTCGCGCACCCTGGGCCTGCCGGCCCCGGAGGCGTTCCCGGACCCGGACGCGGGACGGTTTCTCTCCGTCCTCGCCGACGTACGCGCGACCGGACGCGCGCGTCAGGTCACCGGCGCCCGCGAGATCGACCTCGGCGCCGCCGACCAGGCGGCCCGCTTCGTCTACTCCTGCAGCCCCGTCACCACGCGCGAGGGGACCGGGATCCTGGTGGTGGCCATGGACACCACGCCGGAGAGCCGCGCGCTCCAGCGGTACGAGGCCCTCGTCTCGGCCATCTCGCAGATGGTCTGGGTGATGAACGACGACGGCTCCATGGAGGAGGTCGTCCCCGGCTGGCAGCACCTCACCGGAGCCCCCTGGCTCGGCCGGGCGGACAAAGGCTGGTACGCCTTCATCCACCCCCGCGACCGGGAGAAGCTCGGCGGCGCCTGGCGAGCCGCCACCGGGCCCGAGGGCCCCCGCGTCTTCCAGAGCACCTTCCGCGTCCGGGCGGCAGACGGCTCGTACCGGCACATGTCCACCCGCTGCGTTCCCGTGCTCGACGAAGGCCGCGTCACCGAGTGGATCGCCGCGACCGCCGACGTCGAGGACACGTGGGGGCACACCTGAGGGAGAGTCTGCTGGCGCAGGTGGCGGAGGTGTCGGGCGGAAGCCCGGACGAGGCGTTCGTCGCCGTGGTGAAGGTGGTGGTACCCGAGCTGGCCGACGCGTGTCTGATCCTGCTGCTCTCCCACGAGGAGTGGCCGCTGCCCGAGAACGCCACCGTCACGGCCCGCCGCGTGGCCTCCGCCACCCGCCCCGGCCTGCCCGCCCCTCCGGCACTGCGGGGGCAGCGGGTCACCGTCACCGACACCGTACGAGAGGTACTGGAAAGCAGGGTGCCCCGGACGTTCCTCCTCCCGGAGGGCGGCCCCGTGCCCTCGGGTCTGGTCCCGGCGGTCACCGAGCGGTGGCTCGTCGCGGCGGAAGCCACCAGTCTGACGCTCGTCCCGCTCGTCGTCGACGACATCGTCCTCGGATACGCCGCCACCAGTACCAACGGCGACACGCCCGTCCCCGCGGCCCCCGACACCGAACTGCTGCGGGAGGTGCTGCACCACGCCCAGCGCCCGATCCGCAAGGCCGTCGACCTCCAGCAGGCGCGCCGCACCGCGCTCGCCCTCCAGCGGGCCCACCTCACGCGGCCGCCGGACGTGCCCGGCGCGTCCCTGGCCGCCTGCTACCAGCCCGCCAGCTCCTCCCATGAGATCGGCGGCGACTGGTACGACGCGCTCGTCCACCCGGACGGCACCCTCGTCCTCGACATCGGCGACGTCGCGGGCCACGACCTCGCCGCGGCCACCGCCATGGGCCAACTGCGCAGCATGCTCCGCGCCCTCGCCTGGCACCAGGGCCCCGAGCGCACCCCCGCCACGGTCCTGTCCCTGCTCGACGACGTCGCCGTGGGCCTCTCCATCGCCCCGTTCACCACCGCCGTGCACACCCACCTCCGCCGCCGGCCGGACGGCACCTGGCACATGACCTGGTCCAACGCCGGCCACCCACCCCCGCTCCTGGTTCCCGCCCAGGGCACGCCCCGCTTTCTCACCGGCAGCGGAGAGGACCCGCCCCTCTGCGTCGGTCCCCGCATCGCCCGATCCAGCCACCACCACACCCTGGAACCCGGCGACACCCTCCTCCACTACACGGACGGCCTCATCGAAAGCCCCACCGCCTCCCTCGACCAAGGCCAGCAACGCCTCGCCGAAGCCGCCGCCCAGTACCGCGACCGGCCCCTCCCCGACCTCCTCCGCCTCCTCGACGACCTCTCGGACCACCGCGACGACACCGCGATGCTCGCCTTCCGCGCAGGACCGGCCGCTACCTCGTAGCCCCGGCGGCGGCCTCGCCCCAGGGCGCGATGAGAGCGACGGGCGGGCCCGGGCCCCCGCAAGGGCCCGGGCGGGGGATCACGAGGTCGCCAGTTCCGTGGCCACGGCGTCGGCCCCGAGGGCGATCATCCAGGTGAGGGGGAGGTCGGGGGCGAACTCCTGCATGCGGCGGTCGAGTTCGTCCTTGGCGTCCTGGGAGAGGGTGGGGCTGCCCTGGGCGAGTTCGCGGACGGTGTCGCGGTAGTGCCGGAGGTAGCGGTGCTGGGCGGTGAGTACGTCGAGGCCCGTGGGGGCGCCGTGTCCCGGGAGGAGGGTGCGGGCGTCGGCGAGGTCGGCGGTGAGGGTGGTGAGCGCGTCGAGCCAGAGGGCTCCGTGGCCGTCGGCGGTGTAGGGATGGGTGCCGTGGAAGGCGAGGTCGCCGATGAAGGCGGTGGGTGCGCCGCCGTCGGCCGAGGCGAGGAAGTAGCTGTCGGCGTGGCTCTCGGCCGGGCCGACGTGACGGGCGGTGAAGGTGACCCCGCCCAGCTCGACCGTCTGGCGGTCCTCCAGGAGGACCGTCGGGTAGGCGGTGACAGCGGGCCACTCGTCGCCGTACACCGGCCCCCACTGCGCCCGCTTCGCGTCGGCGATCTCGACGATGGCCTTGCCGACGGCCTCGGTGGCGTGGACGGGGATGTCGCGGCCGTCCAGGAGGGCGTGCACGCCGTTGAAGTGGTCGGGGTGCGCGTGGGTGACGAAGATCCCGAGCAGCGGCTTGCCGAACGCGGCCACCTTGGCGGTGAGTTCGGCCGCGCGGTACGGCAGGGCCAGGGCCCTGGAGGCCCTGGAGGCGCTGGACCGGACGGCCGAGGCGACGGCCCACTACGAGGCGCTGTGGGGCGATGCCGAACCCGGCTCACCCGAGCGTGCCGTCGCCCTGGTCCGGTGCCACACGACCTCCGGTGAACTGGGCATCGCCGGAGCCTGGGGCGAACGGGCCCTGGCCGACTTCACCGATCACGGACACCCCTGACACGAGCAGGCGGTACGGCTCGGGGTGACCCTCGAAGGCGCGTACAGCAAACGAGGTGAACTACGGCGCGCGGGACGCCTGTTGCGCAGACTGCGCACCGTCGCCGACGAACTGGGCGCGCCCGGCGCCCGGGGCGCCGTCTGCTGGAACGGGGCACTCAACGCGTACTGGCAGGGCCGGACCCACGAGGCATGTGAACTCTCACGGCAGGCACTCGCCCTCTTCGGCGAGACCGATCACACCCTCAACCTCGCCACCGTCCGCGGGATCCACGGCAGGATACTCGGCCGCGCCCACCCGGACCGCTGGGAGGAAGCACTGGCGCTCCTCCTGCGCGCCCATGCCGAGCTGTCCGAACTGAACCAGGGCTATCTGCTCATCGACTGCGAGACCGAGGTGGCCGACCTCCTCGTCCGCGCGGACGAAGCCGAACGGGCGCTGCCGTACATACGGGCCGCCCTCGCCCGGCCCCAGGCGCCCGCGACCGTGGCCATGGCCGACAGTCGCCTGGTCCTCGCCGAGGCCCTCCTCGCCGTCGGCGACCAGGCCGGGTGCCGGGAGGAGATCGCCCACGCCACCGAGATCCTCGCCACGACCCAGGGCCACCAGCGCGTGATGCTCGCCCGCGAGTGGCACCGGACGGCCGCCCTCCACCGGGCGTGCGGCGCGGTGGACGAAGCCCTCCACGCCTATCGCCAGGCCCTCCTCCTCACCGGTCACAGCGCGTCCGCCTGGAGCTAGGATCGGTCGACATGACCCCCGACGAGCAGACAGGCCGCCGCATCCGCACCCTGCGGGTCACCCAGGGCCGCTCGCAGGCCGACCTGGTCGGCCCCGGTATGTCCGCCAGCTACCTGTCGATGATCGAGTCGGGGTCCCGCGCCGCCTCGCCCGCCGCACTGCGCCACCTCGCCGGCCGGCTGGGCACGACGATCGAGTTCCTCGCCCAGGGACACGAGAGCGACACCCGGACCGAGACCGAGAGCAAGGTCCAACTCGGCCTGCTCGCCCTGCGGACCGGCCACCCCGAGGAGACCCTCACCCTGCTCGACGGCCTCGAAGGCCCGGCCGCGACAGCGGGCCGACTCCGAGCCCTCGAACACCTCGGACGGCTCGACGAGGCGACCGACGGCCACGAGAAGAACCTCGGCCAGGCGGAGCCCGACACCCTCCCCTGGGCCGAACACGCCGCCGACCTCGTACGCTGCTACCTCACCTGCCGCGACCTGCACTCCGCGGCGGAACTCGGCGAGCGCGCCCTCGCCGTCTACGAGGAGCGGGACCTCCTCTGGTCCCACGAAGCGACACGGCTCGCGACGCTCCTCGCCGACGTCCGCGCCCAGCAGGGCGACCAGCACGGCGCCGCCACCCTGCTGGAACGAATCGGCGAAGCGACCGCCGACCGGCCCACCCCCGCCACACGCGCCCACGGGTACGCCCACGCCGCCCGGCACGCCCACGACCAAGGCCGGTTCCGCGAGGCGCACGCCCTGTCGACGAAGGCCCTGGCGATGTTCACCGAGACGGACCGGCTCCTCGACGCCGCCAACCACCGGGCCCTCACCGGCGTCCTCCTCGCCGAATCCCGCCCCACGCGCCTCCACGAGGCCATCGGCCTGCTCGCGCACGCCCGCTCCGACCTCCTCGGTCTCTCCGCACCCACCGACCTCTCCCGGTGCGAACTCGCACTGGCCGGGCTCCTCATCCGCGCCGACGACACCGCACAGGCACGATCCCTCGCCGAAGCCGCCCTGGGCCGTACCGCCGACGCCCCCTGCGCACACCGCGTCCAGGCGCACCTCGTCCTGGCCGAGGTCTCCCTCGCCGACGGCGACCGCACCGCCGCGACCACCGCCCTCACCACCGCCACCGACCTCCTTTCCGCACCACCGGACGGCGACCGGCACACCACCCAGCACTGGCACCGGGTCGCCCTCCTCCACCAGCGTCTCGGATCCCCCGAAGACGCCATGCACGCCTATGACCAGGCCCTGCGCGCCGCGGGCCACACCCTCGCCCCACCTGCCCGCGCCAGGACGACGGCGTAGGCGACGCGCAGCGGGACGGCGGGACGGGCAGGACAGCAGGCGAGGACAGGCTCGGGCAACAGGTCGACTTTCGCCCCCGGCCCGGGGAGTCGCCCCGTCCGGCCGTCGCCCTTCACCTACTCTCCCGGAACCGACGCCTCTTCATCCAGGGAGAACCCCCATGCCTTCCCGCCTCAACCCGTACATCAACTTCGACGGCGACGCCCGTCAGGCACTGGGGTTCTACCAGGGCGTCTTCGGCGGCACCCTGGAGGTGAACACGTACGGCGACTTCGGCGCCAAGGAGGCCGGCGCCGCCGCAGACAAGATCATGCACGGCATGCTGGAGACCGAGGGCGGCTTCACGCTCATGGCGGCCGACGTCCCGCCGGGGATGGCCTTCAATCCGGGGACCAACATCTCGGTGAGCGTCAGCGGCGAGGACGCCGACGAACTGCGCGGCTACTGGGACAAACTCTCCAGCGGCGGCACGATCGCGGTCCCGCTCGACAAGCAGATGTGGGGCGACGTGTTCGGCATGTGCACGGACCGCTTCGGCATCACCTGGCTGGTCAACATCAACCAGCGCCAGGGCTGACGTCTCCGGCCCCGCCCGCCGCGGGCCACAAGCGGCGGGCGGTCGGCGAGGGGCGCCGACCGCCCCGGGCGCAGGGCTATCGCCAGCAAGCTACCCGGCGGTAATCTACGGGCCCGGTCCGTGACATGGGGGAGTGGTATGGGTACGGTCACGCGCTTCGATCCCGTCGTCGAACACGAGCGGACCCGCGCCGCCCTCGCCGACGCGGTGCCCCGGCTCGTGCGGCTCATGCGTGACGTTCCGGGCCGGAAGGCGCCCTCCGGCGTCCCCGTCTGGACGGTGGGCGACGTCGGCGCGCACCTCGCCTCCGTCTACCTGGCGTACTGCTCCCTCGCCTGCGACGACCAGTCCGTGGAATGGGACAGCGTCCTGCCGCCCGGCGACGGTTCTCTCACCGAGCGCATCACGGCCATGAACGCCACGGCCGTCACCCTCTTCGGCGACGACGAACGCGCCCACCTGGCCGACTTCCTCGCCGGACGCGGCGAGACGTTCCTCCGCGACACCCAGGGCCTCGCCCCCGACACCCCCATCGCCGTCCCCTGGTTCAAGCAGGACCTGACCCTTGCCGCCCTCACCGGCCTCATGCTCTCCGAGAGCCTCGTCCACGGCCTCGACATCGCGCGCGGCGCCGGACTTCCGTGGCCCATCGGCCCCCACGAGGCAAGCCTCGTCCTCGGCCAGACAATGCCGACGATGATGACCCTCGCCCTCGACACCACCAAGGCCCAAGGCGTCACCACCGCCTTCGACCTCGTCGTCAGGAACGGCCCACGCCTCGCCGTCGTCATCGACAACGGCACCATGACGGTCACCCGCGACGCACCCCCGCGCTCCTACGACTGCCGCCTCACCGTGTCACCCGTCGCCTTCCTCCTCGTCTCCTTCCGCCGCATACCCCTCTGGAAGGCGATCGCGCGAGGCCGGCTGCGAGCAGGCGGACGCAAACCGTGGCTCGCCCTGCGACTCGGCGAACTCATCGCGAATCCCTGACACGAACGCCGCAGATGCCCGCGGGGCCGTCGGCCACTCCCGTGCGACGGTGCCGGAGGCGTCGTGCGGTGCGGCGAGCGCCGAGGGGCGTCGGCCGGTGAGGTGGCCGAAGTCAGGGCCGACCTTGAGCGGCGTGACGCTCATGAACCCGTTGTGGGCCTCGGGCGGTGCTTGATGGCGAGGGCCAGGAGGGGCCGGCGCCGCCCAGGCTGACGGCGCCTCCGACGAGGACGACGATCCAGCCGAAGATGTCCTTGCTGGTGTCCTGTTCGTTCTGGGCCTCGTCGGCGCCGAAGCGGACGGCGCTGTCTCCGGAGCCCCGGACGCACGTTTGGCCTTGCTCGATGACTTGGCTGCCGCAGAGCGCCTTGGCCTCCGAGGTGATCATGTTCCTGCCGAGCAGCATCACGCCGAGCCCGGCCGCGACGATGACCAGGACGAGCGGTATCAGGCAGCCTCACATGGGGCCTTTGTCGTCGGTGGTTGCCATGATCCGTACGCTACCGGCGGTGGTGAAGTCGGGGTGGTGAACTTCTCGTGGAGGCGGGGAGGAGGGATTCCCTGTTCTGCGGGGGCACTTGGGGATGCGGGGCCGCGGAGGAGTGCACCGGGCGCTCGGTGCCGACGTCGACCGCGTGGGGCGGTAGAGATCGTTCCGCGTACAGGAGTACGGCGGCGCCGGTCAGCATCATGAGGGCGAGCACGGTCCACAGGCGCCAGGGGCCGGCGTCGAGGAGCAGGGGGGCGATGGTGCGGCAGACCGACCAGGAGAGTTGGTGGACGGAGAGGTAGCGGCCGCGTAGGTGATCGGGGGCGGCTTGCACGGAGAGGCTTTGCGAGGGGCCGGAGTGGATGAGTTTGCCGGCGGTGTAGAGGACCGCGACGGTCAGGACGGCGAGGAGGGCGTCGGCGCCGGTGACGAGCTGGGGGAGGGCGGCGAAGGCGGCGAAGGACAGGGCGAAGACGGCCGCGCCGAGCGCTCCGGCGCGGGTGCGTCTGCCCCGTGAGGTGAGGCGGGCGGCGGGGACGCCGAGGGTGGCGACCAGGGCGGTGTTGAGAGCGAAGACGACGCCGGCCAGGGTGTCGGGCATGCCGATGTCGCGGGTGAGGAAGACGGGCAGGGCCATGGCCTGGGTGGTGTAGCCGAAGGCGATCAGGAAGTTTGCCGTGGTGAGGAGCAGGTAGGGGCGGTCGGCGAGTACCTGCCGGTATCCGTCGCGTGACGGTGTCCGCTGGGCGGCGGCGCGGATGTGGGGGATCCGGGAGACCAGTACGGCGGCGACGGCGAACACCCCTGCCAGGACTTCGGCGGCGACGACGAAGCCGGCGGTGCCGTTCCACGCCGGCATGCCCGCCGCGGCGAGGCTGCCGCACCCCATGCCGGCGTTGCGCAGGCTGCGGTCCCAGGCGAGGAGCCGGTCGCGTTCGGAGCGAGACGGATTCGCGTGGGCGCCTCATCTCCCTCACCGCCGAAGGAGTCGTCCTGACCGACGAGCTGATGACCGTCCATCTGGGCAACCGGCGCCGGCTCCTCGCCGGGCTGAGCGGCGACGAGTAGGCGCAGCTCGCCGGACTGCTGGAGCGCCTCGCCCTCACCATGGACGCGGGCGACGACTGAAGTCCCGCGCGTGCCTTCGCTGTCGCATCGCCCGGACTACTCGGATCACCCGGACCACACGCTTCACTCGGACTACTCGGATCACCCAGATCACACGCTTCACCCGGACCGCTCGCATCACTCGGACCGCTCGGCGCGCTCGGCGTGTTCGGGCCGCCCGGCCCGCTCGGGTCATGCGGACCGCTCGGGTCGCGCCGGCCGGGGTGTCCCGAGACGGCGTACGAGGTCGGCCTCGGAGCGTTCGGCGGCCGGGTCGTGCCAGAAGGCCACGGGGACGCCCCGGATGCGGCGGCCGCGCGGGTCGAGGATCTGGCCGGCCAGTTTGAGCGGCCAGAGGGTCACGGCCCGGTCGGTGATGGTGAGTTCGGGGAAGCGGGCGAAGAGCCGGGTCTCGAAGGAGGGCATGTCCTCCACGGAGCGCAGCCAGACGGTCAGCAGGAGGTTGTGGGGGCCGGAGAGGGAGGCGCAGAGACGTGTCTCGCGTTGGGCGATGAGCTGCGCCGTGATCCGGGCTGTCGCGTCAGGTGGCGCGACGCCCCACAGGGTGACGGCGACGGGCCAGCCGGAGAGATACCGGGACACCTCGCAGCGGTAGACGAGGGCGTCCTCGCGGTGGAAGCGGTCCAGCCTCCGCCGGACCGTGCTGGCGCTGGCTCCGGTGCTCTGGGCGAGGGAGGCGACCGGCTGCCGGCAGTCCTGCGCGAGCAGGGCGAGCAGGTGGTGGTCCAGCGCGTCGGCCGAGGGCAGGCCCCGGCCGAGTCCGCCGCTGCCGCCGGACGGGTCCTGTGACAGGTTCTCCCGGCCGCCCGGGGCGAGCCGGTCGAGGCGCCAGCGGCTGCCGACGGCGTGCACGGTGGAGGCGATCTGCGACCGGGTCGCGGCGACCCCGGGCAGCGCTTCCAGGCGCAGGCCCACATAGCGGGCCAGCGCCGCGTGATCGGGGAACGCGGCGGTGAGGACCAGGTCCCGAGAGCCGGTGACGTGGTCGATCGTGATCAGGTGCGGGTCGTCCACGATGGCGGCGGCGACCTGGTGCAGCGTCCCCGAGGCGCAGTCGACCTCGATGACGGCGACGGTCGGCGGTGTGGGTCCGATGCCGGCGGCGTGGCAGCTCATCCAGGCGTGACCGGCCTCGGTCAGCCGCTTCCAGCGGCGCGCCACCGTCGAGGCGTCGACACCGACGGCCGAGCCGATCTGTTCCCAGGGGGCCCTCGGCGAGGTCTGCAGCGCGGTGATCAGCAGGTGGTCGAGCTCGTCGAGAACGCCGGACGGGGTGGTCGATTCCAGCAGCGGAGTGCTCATGGGCGGTGGTTTCCTGCGGACGATCTCTGCGACTGATGCGGGTCGCCACCATACACACATGTCTCTGTTGCATGATGCCCACAGCCTGGCTCCTGTCCTCACCGCCCTGCGCCACGCCCTGCACCGGGAACCGGAGCTGGGCCTCGACCTCCCCCTCACCCAGGCGAAAGTGATCGCCGCCCTCGACGGGCTCGGCCTGGAGATCACCGAGGGCGAGGCGCTCAGCTCGGTCACGGCCGTCCTGCGCGGCGGGCGCCCCGGGCCGGCCGTCCTGCTGAGGGGCGACATGGACGCGTTGCCCGTCCAGGAGGACACGGGAGTCCCGTACGCCTCAGTCCTCGACGGCCGGATGCACGCCTGCGGCCACGACCTGCACACCGCCGGACTCGTCGGCGCCGCACACCTCCTCGCGGCCCGCCGGGAGGAGCTCGCCGGGGACGTCGTCCTCATGTTCCAGCCGGGTGAGGAGGGCCAGGGCGGCGCCAAGATCATGATCGACGAGGGGGTGCTCGACGCGGCCGGCGAACGGGTCGTCGCCGCTTACGCGCTGCACGTCATCTCCCGGGGTGCCCCGACCGGCTTCGCCGCCACCCGGCCCGGCCCCATGCTCGCCGCCTCCGACACCGTCCACGTCACCGTGCGCGGCGAGGGCGGCCACGGTTCGTCCCCGCACTCCGCCACCGACCCGGTGCCCGCCCTGTGCGCGATGGTCACCGCCCTGCAGACACTGGTCACCCGCGAGATCGACATCTTCGACCCGGCCGTCGTCACGGTCGGCCTTCTGGAAGCCGGCACCGCCGCCAACGTGATCCCCGAGTCGGGGCGCTTCTCGGCCACGGTCAGGACCTTCTCCGACACCTCGCGCGCCACCGTCCGCGCCGCGTTCGAGCGGACCGTGCACGGTGTCGCCGCCGCCCACGGGGTACGCGCCGACATCGACTACGTCCACCAGTACCCGCCGACCGTCAACCACGACGGCGAGGCCGTGTTCGCCCTCGAAACCGCCCGGGAGGTCCTGGGCGAGGACCGGGTCTTCGCGGCTCCCACCCCGATGGCCGGCTCCGAGGACTTCTCCTTCGTCCTGCGCGAGGTACCGGGGGCGTTCCTGGGGCTCGGCGCCTGCCCGGCCGGCACCGACCCCGCGACGGCACCCATGAACCACTCGCCGCAGGCCGTGTACGACGACGCGGCGCTGCCCCACGCCGCCGCCCTGCTCGCCGGCCTCGCGCTCCGGCGCCTCGCCCGCACGCCCGACGCCCCGGCCTCTCTCGTCCCCCAGGAGTGACCATGACCCCCACCACCGGACCGGCGGCGCGGGACACCCGGATACCCGCGCCCGCCGTCACCGCCGTCGTCGGCCTACTCGTGTTCTTCGAGGTCACCAGCGGTGTCGTCCAGGCGGGCATCGCCCCGCTCCTGCCCGAACTCGCCGCGCACCTCGGCGTCGACGCCGTCGACACCAACTGGATCGTCTCCGTCCAGCTCCTCGCGGCCGCCGTGTGCGTGCCGCTGTTCGGGCGCCTCGGCGACCTCCACGGCCACCGGCGCATGCTCCGGATCGCCCTCGTCCTGATCGCGGCGGGCACCCTGATCGTGGCCCTCGCCGACAGCTATCCGCTGCTCCTCGTCGGCAGGCTCCTCCAGGGGCCGGTCGCCGCGCTGCTGCCGCTGGAGATCGCACTCGTACGCGACCGGCTGCCCGTGGCCGGGGCGCGGCGGGCGATCGCGCTCCTCGTCGGCTCGCTGGCCCTCGGTTCCCTCGCGGGCGGCGTGCTCATGGGCGCGCTCCACTCCGCCGTCGGCGACCTGCGCCCGGTGCTGCTCGTGCCCGCGGTGCTCGCCCTGATCTGCGTACCCGTCTCCTTCGTCGCGGTGCCCGAGTCCGCGCACCGGGCGGGGGGCCGGGTCGACTGGCCCGGCGTGGCCCTGCTCAGCGCCGCCGTCCTGGCCCTCCTGGGCGGGGTCGGGGCCGCGAAGGACGGCGCGTGGGGCAGCCCCGGGGTCCTCGGCCCGCTCCTCCTCGGCGCCGCCCTGCTGGCGGGCTGGGTCGCCGTGGAACTCCGCGCCGCGGAACCGCTGGTGGACCTGCGGGCCCTGGCCGGCCGCGAGGCGGCCCCCTTCTATCTCGGGGCCTTCCTCTTCGGCATCTTCTACTTCGGCAGCCAGGCCCCCAACGCCACCTTCTTCGCCGCCGATCCCGCGACCGCCGGATACGGCTTCGGCATGACCGCCCTGGCCATCTCGCTCGTCTCGCTGCCCGGTTACGTCGCCGCCGTCCTCGGCTCCTTCGCCACCGCCGCCGTCGCGCGGCGCATCGGCTACCGCCCCACCCTGGTGACGGCGTTCGTCCTGGTGGCGGCGGCGTTCCTCCAGTACGCCCTGCTCCATGACGTGGTGTGGCACATGGCGACCGGGTCGTTCTTCCTCGGGCTCGGCATCGGTCTGGCCCTCGGCGCCATGCCCACCGTGATCGTCGAGGCGTCGGACCTGTCCCGCACCGGCATCGCCGCCGCTCTCTACAACAACATCAAGACCCTGGGAGGCGCGGTCGCCGGCGGCGTCTTCGCCTCGCTCCTGGGGGCGTTCGCCTCCCCGGCGAGCGGCCAGCCGGGCGAGAACGGCTACCGCGCCGTCTGGCTCGTCGCCGCGCTCTGCGCCCTGCTGGCCGCGGTGCTCAGCGCGCTGGCCCGCCGGCACGAAGGAGCGCCCGAGGCGGTGGCCGACGGAACGCCCGAGGCGGTGGCCGAGGGAACTGCCGAGGAGATGACCGAGGAAACCCCGGAGGTGGTGACAGCGGGAACGGCGGAGCGGTGACTTCGGGAACGGCAGAGCACGGCGGAGCGGTGACAGCGCGAACGCCGGAGCGGTCACCTCAGGAACGCCGGACGAAATCGACCAATCGGCCACTCGCTGATCGAAACTCGATCAATCGACAAGATTGCATTGACTCGATCATCGGTCGCACCTAGCTTCTGGCGGCACCGGACCGTCAGAAAGGGTGCCGCACCTTGACCACCAGACCATTCCCCGTACGGCAGTTGATGGGCCGCGCGCTCATCGCCGCCACCCTCGCGCTCGGTGGCACCGTCGCCCTCGCCGGGGCGCCCGCCTCGGCCGAGGGGGCCACCACCTACGTCGACTGCTCGCGCCCGACCGCCGGTGACGGCAGCCAGACCGCGCCCTTCAACAGCATCGGTCAGGCCAACGGCAGGACGTACGCCCCCGGTGACACGCTTGCCTTCGCCTCCGGCACCACCTGCACCGGCTCCCTCGCCCCGCAGGGCAGTGGAACCGCCGCCGCTCCGATCACCCTCACCGGCTACGGCACCGGCGCCCTGCCCGTGATCGACGGCGGCGGCGCCGCCAGCGCCGTCACCCTGACCAACCAGGACCACTGGCGGATCGGCGACCTCCAGCTGACCAACCCCGCCGCCTCGATCGCCCGCCGCACCGGACTGCGGATCTCCGCCACCGACGGAACGGCACACCGCGGTTACGACATCGGCGGACTCGTCATCGACCGCGTCGCCGGCCAGACCAGCAAGAACAGTCCGACCACCGAGGACTTCGTCCAGTCCGCGGGCATCGTCACCGGCGCGACCGGCACGAACTCGACCCTCAACGACGTCCACATCCACGACAACCGGATCAGCAACACGGGAGGCGGCGGTCTCAAGATCCGTGTCGGCGCCATGGCGGTCAAGGGCACCGGCGTGCTGATCGAGAACAACGTCGTCAAGGACGTCGGCGGCGACGGCATCATCGTCAGCTACGCCGACGCCCCCATGATCCAGTACAACAACGCCTCCGGCGTCGGCAACGGCGTGTACCCCTTCTCCGGCGGCAACTTCGCCGGCATCTGGGTGCTCGGCGACCACAACCCGACCATCCAGAAGAACGCCGTGTACGGCATCACGCGGATGTCCGTGGCCGACAGCCAGGCGTTCGACTGCGACTGGGGCAACACCGGCACCTGCACGATCCAGTACAACTTCAGCCGCGACAACATCGGCGGCTTCTTCCTCGACTGCGACGGATGCGGCACCATCGGCGCCGCCAAGCAGGTCATCCGCTACAACATCTCCGAGAACGACTGCCGCATGAGCAGCGCCAGCGCCGGGCGCTCCGCGCTGCACATGTACAACAACGTCTTCTACTGCACGGACCGGAAGCTCAGCATCACGCTCCCCGACGAGAGCGTCGTCGAGAACAACATCTGGGTCGGCACCACCGACTCCCGGCTCCCCACCACCGGGGTCTCCTGGCTGTGGAACGTCTTCCAGGGCGTGCCCCGGCCGACGGCCAACGGCATCGTCGGCGACCCGCAGTTCGTCGCCCCCGGCACCGGCGGCGACACGATCCACTCCGTCGACGGCTACAAGCTGCGCTCCACGTCCCCCGCCCTGAACAACGCCTCCGTCATCAGTGGCAACGGAGGCCGCGACTACTGGGCGAACCCGGTGTCCGCGACCGCCAAGCCGCACCGCGGCGCGTACAACGGCCCGGGCCTGTAGTCCGCCCGCTCCGCGCGAACGCAACAACGGCCCCTGTTTTCACTTGAGATGACCCGCGGCTCCGGTCTGACGTGAACGTGTGCGTTCCAGGCGGGAGTTCGCGGGATCGGGTGGTGGAAGTGGAGGCGATGCGGAGAAGGTATTAAGAAACCTTGTTGAATAACCCCGTACCCCGGGTTCGCTCTTGATTTGCTCCTGCCAACCCGCACAGGGTTTCTCTCGAACGTTTGACGCCCCACACGTCAACACGAGGAGAGATCCCCTTTCATGGCAACTCACAAGCGATCCCACGGTCTTCGCAACGCGGCCATAGCCGCAGGTGTGGCAGGTGCCGCCGCCGCGGCACTGCTCGCCGGCAATCTCGCCGGAGCAGCCGCTCCGGCCGAAGGGACCGTGCACGGACTCGGCGCCCCGGGCGCCGTGGACGGCAGCTTCGTCGTCATCCTCGACGCATCCGCGAACAAGGAAGACCTGGCGAAGAAGTACGGCGGAACGCTCCAGCGCTCCTACGGTTCCGAGGTCAACGGCTTCTCGGCGTCGGGCCTGACCGTCCAGGAGGCCAAGCGGCTCGCCGCCGACCCCGCCGTCGGGACGGTCGTGCAGAACAAGCGGTTCAGCATCAACGAGACGCAGGAGAAGCCCCCGTCCTGGGGCCTGGACCGGATCGACCAGGCCGAGACGGCCGGCGACGAGAAGTACACCTACCCCGACGGCGGGGGAGAGGGCGTGACCGCGTACGTCATCGACACCGGCGTCCGGATCTCGCACCAGGACTTCGGCGGCCGCGCCGCCCACGGCTTCGACGCCGTGGACGACGACTCCACGGCCGACGACGGCAACGGCCACGGCACCCACGTGGCGGGCACCATCGCCGGCACCTCCCACGGCGTGGCCAAGAAGGCGAAGATCGTCGCCGTACGCGTCCTTGACGACAACGGATCCGGCACCACCGAGCAGGTCGTGGCGGGCATCGACTGGGTCACCAAGAACCACTCCGGGCCCTCGGTCGCGAACATGAGCCTCGGCGGCGGCGCCGACGAGGCCCTCGACGCGGCGGTGCAGCGTGCCATCGCCTCCGGCGTGACCTTCGCCGTCGCGGCCGGCAACGAGTCCTCCGACGCCGGCCAGGGCTCGCCGTCCCGGGTGCCCGAGGCGCTCACCGTGGCCTCCAGCACCAAGGACGACGAGCAGTCGGACTTCTCCAACTTCGGGGCGGTGGTGGACCTGTACGCCCCCGGCTCCGACATCACGTCGGACTGGAACGACAGCGACACCGGCGTGAAGACCATCTCCGGGACGTCCATGGCCGCGCCCCACGTGGCGGGCGCCGCCGCCCTGTACCTGGCCGCCCACCCGTCGGCGACCCCCGCCGACACCGCCGCCGCGCTGACGGGGGCGGCGACGGCGGACGCGATCAAGAACCCCTCCTCCGGCACCGCCAACAAGCTCCTGAAGGTCACGCCGTAACCACCCCACCGCACACCGCCGGCGGACGGCCCTCCACACCGTGGGGGGCCGTCCCCGTGCCCGCCGTGGCGGAACGAAGCTGTTCCCCCTCTGTCGCCGGGAACCGGCCTTGGCGAGAATCTGTCCCTGAAGGAGAAGGCGTCCACGGCGCCGAGGGGGGACGGGGATGAGCATCTGGACGGTCCCGGGGTACACGGAATCCCGGGAGCTGGGCGCGGGCGGCAGCGGGCGCGTCGTGCTGGCCACACATGACGCCACCGGCGTCCCCGTGGCCGTGAAGTACCTGAGCGAACGGCTGCGCACGGACGAGGCGTTCGTGCACGGATTCCGGTCCGAGGCCCGGCTGCTCGGCGCCCTGGACACCCCGTACGTCGTGGGGTTCTACGAGTACGTCGAGGCGCCCCAGGGCGCGGCCATCGTCATGGAACTGGTGGACGGCGTCGCCCTGCGGGCCCTCCTCGCCCGCGAGGGCTCGACCGGCCCCGAGGCCGCCCTCGTCGTCCTCAAGGGCTCGCTGCTCGGCCTCGCCGCCGCCCACCGGGCGGGCGTCGTCCACCGCGACTACAAGCCCGAGAACGTCCTCGTCGCAGCCGACGGCTCCTCCAAGCTGGTCGACTTCGGCATCGCCGCCGGACGGGACAGCAGGCCGGGTGTCGCCGGCACGCCCGCCTACATGGCACCCGAGCAGTGGAGCGGCGCCCCCGCCTCGCCCGCCGCCGACGTCTACGCGGCGACCGCGACGTTCTTCGAGTGCCTGACCGGCCGCAAGCCCTTCGCGGGGGACAACTTCGCCGAACTCGCCCTCCAGCACCTGGAAGCCCCCGTCCCCGACGAACAGGCGCCGGAGCCACTGCGTCCGCTCATCCGGCGCGGCCTGGCCAAGGCCCCCGACGAACGGCCGGAGAACGCGGCCGCTTTCGTCAGCGAGCTGGAATCGGTCGCCACCGCCACCTACGGCCCGGACTGGGAAGAACGGGGACGGGGCCGCCTCGCGGCCCTGGCCGCGCTCCTGCCCCTCCTCTTCCCCTCCTCCGGCGGTACGGCCCAGGGCGCCACGGCGTTCGCCACCACGGTCCTGCCCCGGCCACCGGCACCGCGACCCCGCCGCCGCTTCCCCCGCGGCGTGCCCGCGGGGGCGGCCGCGCTCGTCCTGGCGCTCCTGCTCGCCCTCGCCGCGCGGGCCGGGACCCAAGAGGCCGAAGGGGACCCGGCCGCCCAGGCGTCCGCCACGACGAACACCGCGCCGAGCACCCCACCGGCGGACCCGGGCACTGCGCCGACACCGGAACCGACCACGACGTCGCCGGAACCCTCCGCCTCCTCCGACACCCCCACGCCGACCGTCACCCCGGACGCCTCCCCGACGGACGACACGACCACCGCACCCACCACGACACCCCCACCGACCCCGCCGCCCACGCCCACCACCACGCCCACGACACCGCCGACCACGACCCCGACTCCGACCACGCCGACCACGGCCCCGACGACACCACCCGTCTCCGTGAGGGCGGTCTCCGTCACCAGCCTGCGCCAGACCGGACCGACGGCCGCCGAGGCCACCGTCCAGATCACGACGGACGGCACGGGCCCGGTGGTCCTCCTCGTCGAGTGGTTCACGGGCGACGAGAAGGGAACGCCGGGCGCACCCGACGGTTCGGAGACCTTCCGGCGCGAGGGAGCCACCCAGTACACCCTCACGCTCACCCACGGCGTCCGCGGCAACGGCTGCTACTGGGGCGTGCGCGCCACCACGAACCCGGCCGCCGCGACCGGCGGTTCCCTCCAGCAGATCTTCATCCGGCGGTGTGTGATCACATGAACGACGACGACTACAGCGCCACCGAACTCGGCAGCCACTGGTTCGAACACCCGACGGCGGCCGCCGAGCCCGACCGAGTCGACGGCGACGTCCTGCGCTTCGGTCCGGGGGTCACCGCGGTCGCCGCCCGGCGCGCCGAGAACACCCCCACCGCGGCCGAGATCTGGCACGGCACCCTGCCCGGAGCGCCGCCACCGCCGGCGCCCCGCCGCCGATGGCCGCTCAGGTACGTGCCCGCGGTCCTGGTCCTGGTCGCCGTCCTGGTCTACCTCGCCTGGCGGGAGTACGGCCCTCAGGTCGCTGTGCGGACCGTCGCCGTCACCGCCCCCGGGCAGGCACTCGGCTGCGACGGCACCGCGAACGTCGTCGGCGTCGTACGCACCGACGGCCGGCCCGGGACCCTCACGTACCACTGGGAGCGCAGCGACGGCACCCACTCGGCTCCGCTGCGCGAGACCGTGGCCCGCGGGCAGCGGGAGGCGCGGCTCCACCTCCTGTGGACCTTCCACGGACCCGGCTCGCACCGGGCCGTGGCGCGCCTCGTCGTCACCTCGCCCACCCCTCACACGGCCGAGGGGACCTTCACGTACAGCTGTGGCTGAACCCGCCCCCGGCCGGACTCAGTAGACGTGCCCCGTGTGGGCGAGAGCCTGCTTCAGGAGTACTCCCTGACCACCCGGCATCTCGCTCTGCACGGCCATCGACGACGCCTCCTGCGGGCTGAACCAGACCAGGTCCAGCGCGTCCTGCCGTGGCCGGCAGTCGCCGGTCACGGGGACGACGTACGCCAGGGACACGGCGTGCTGACGCGGGTCGTGGTACTGCGTGACGCCCGCCGTCGGGAAGTACTCGGCCACGGTGAAGGGCTGGAGGGAGGCGGGCACGCGCGGCAGGGCCACCGGACCGAGGTCCTTCTCCAGGTGGCGCAGCAGCGCGTCGCGCACCCGCTCGTGGTGCATGACGCGGCCGGACACCAGGGTGCGGCTGATGGTTCCGTCCGCACCGATCCTCAGGAGCAGGCCGATGCTGGTGACCTCCCCGCTGTCGTCCACACGCACGGGCACGGCTTCGACGTACAGGATCGGCATCCGGGCCCTGGCCACGTCCAGTTCATCCGTGGTCAGCCAGCCGGGCGTGGTCTCAGTCATGTCGGACATCGCTTGATCATACTTTCCGGGCCCCGTCTCGGCCCAGGTCGCGTGTCTGCCAGCCGGGTGGAGGTTTGTTCGGCCGGCCGATCCGTGGTGCCGCCGGTCAGTTCGCGCGCGGGCCGATGATCGTACGGTCGGCCTCGCTGATGCGGAGGTCGTTGATACTGGCCTCGCGCCGCCGCATCAGACCGTCGGGCGCGAACTCCCACAGCTCGTTGCCGTGGCTGCGCCACCACTGGCCGTCGCCGTCCCGCCATTCGTACGTGAAGCGGACGGCGATCCTGTCCTCGGTGAACGCCCACAGGTTCTTGCGCAGCGCGTAGTCGTGCTCCTTCTCCCACTTGCGGCGCAGAAAGGCACGGATCTCGTCGCGGCCGGTCAGGAACTCGTCCCTGTTCCGCCACACCGAGTCCGGCGTGTAGGCCAGGGCGACCTTCTCCGGGTCGCGGGTGTTCCAGGCGTCCTCCGCGGCGCGGACCTTGAGCGCGGCGGTCTCGGCGGTGAACGGGGGAAGCGGGGGACGGCCGGTGGTCATGCGCGTGCTCCTCGATGTGGTGCCGATGGTGCGGTGGGGACTTCAGCGTACGGGGCGGGCGGGTGCGCTGTGATGGTCAACAGGGCCGGGTGTGGGGGTAGTTCGCCGTGGTAAGGGCGGGCGGTCATGGGGGGGCGCGGGGGCCGGGCCGGCCCCGGACCGGGACCCGCCCGGACGGACCGGGACCCGCCCGGACGGGCAAGGACGCCGCTCGGAGCGAGCGCGCCCTTGCCCGGACCACCGCTGTCACGCACGCGGCTGCTTACGCCGTCGCTCCCTCCGCCTCGGTGTCCACGTCGGGAGGCCCGGACTGACCGGGAAGCGCCGTGGGCAGGAACTGACGGGCCTGCAGGTCGTACGCCTCCCGGAACACCCCGGCGCCGGTGGCCGGGTCCATGAGCTCGGCGAAGGTGCCGTGCTCCACGACCCGGCCGTCCTCCAGGACGTAGATCAGGTCGGCGTGGCGCACGCTGTGGAGGCGATGGGTGATGAGGACGGTCGTCTGGCCGGTGCCGGCGAGCCGGTGGATCTGGTCGAAGACGCGCTGCTCGGCCACCGGGTCGAGGGCACTGGTCGGCTCGTCGACGACCAGGACCCGCCCGTTCCGGAACCGTGCCCGAGCCAGTCCGATCTTCTGCCACTGCCCGCCGGAGATCTCCTGACCGCCCCGGTAACCGCGGGCCAGGAGCGTGTCCATGCCCCGCGGCAGCTTCGCCACGACCTCGTCGGCACCCGCGTAGGCGGCCGCGGCGTGGACCTCACGGTCGTCGATCGCACTCCCCGGCCGGCCGATCCCGATGTTGACCCGCGCGGTGAACGGCCACCGCTGGAAGTTCTGGGCGACCATCGCCACCCGTGAGAAGAGCCGCGCCCGGCAGATCTCGGCCGCGTCGACACCGCCCCACATCACCCGGCCGGAAGCGGGCATGTGCAGACCGCACAGCAACTTCGACACCGTCGTCTTCCCGGAGCCGTTGGCTCCCACCAAGGCCACGGTCCTGCCTCGGGGGATGACCAGGTCCACTCCCCGCAAGGACGGCTCCTCGGCGCCCTGATAGGAGAAGGTGACCTTCTCGAAGCGGATCGCGTCGAAGTCCTCCGGCACGTCCACGCCCGTCTCCGGGATGGCCCGCCGCTCCGCCTCCGCGCACAGCCGCTCCAGGTCGGCGACGAACAGGGACTCCTCCTGGATGTCCGTCACCCGCAGCACCAGATCCGTGATGCTCGCCGACCCGGCCCGGATCGCGAGCACCGCGGTGCCGCCCACCGCGAGCGCCATCTGCCCGTTCCACAGCAGCAGACCGAGGACCCCGTACGCCGCCACCGTCGCCGCACCACGGGCACCGTCCGCGAACAGCCCCGTACGAGCCCCCACCCACGCGAGCCGGGTCTGCTCCCGCTCGCTCGTCTCCGCCATGCCCCGGAAATGCTCCAGCAGGAACGGACCCACGTCATGGACCCGGACCTCACCCGCCGCCTGCTGGTCGATCAGCAGTCGGCTGATCAGCTGCGCCGCGCGCGCGTGCTGCACGAACCGGTGCCAGCTCTCGTACCGCGCCCGGGCCATCGTCAGCGACCCCCACGCGCTCGGCAGCGCCATGGCGACCAGCAGGGGCAGCAGCGCCGGGTGCAGGACGGTGAGCACGCTCGCGGCCGCGGCCAGCGAGATGGCCGAGGCGACCGCGGCCGTGCAGTAACCCACCATCCGGCGGGCCCCGTCCGCGCCCCACTGCGCCGAGTCCATCAGCTTGTGGAAGGCGTCGTCCTCGATCGCGTCCATCTCCACCCGGGCGACCAGCCCCAGGTACCGCTCCGTGGCGACCCGCTGGACCTTCGGTTCCAGGACCCCCGTCGACGCGGTCGACGCCGACCTCAGCAGTGAGGAGACGATCGCCAGCACCGACACGAACACCAGGGACGGCAGGGCCGCCCGCAACCGGTCGGCCAGGACTCCCGACGCCAGCAGCTCGGCCAGCAGCGTGTTGACCGCCACCAGGGAGAACGCCTGCGCCACACCGCGGCCGATCTCGCTGACCACCACCGTGCCCAGGGCCCGCCGATCGGCCTGCCGCGCCAGCCGTACGGCGACCCCGACCTGCCGAGGAAAGCTCACCGCCATGCTCCACATGCCGAGCCTCATCCACGTACCGCGGTGCTGGTTCCACCCCTGTTCGGTGGTGAGCTCACCGCCGAACAGCAGTTGCTCGGACGCCGACGGGGCCTCCGCCCCCGCCGCGGACCCCTCGCTGCCCGAAGCGGCCGTCATGCCTCCCACCTCCCGTCCGGACGTACTGAGCAGAAGACGCCGGAGGGGCGAAGGCCCCGTGCCGCGGCGGCGGTGGACCCCCCGGTCCGGTGGCGGGGGACGGCAGGGGAGAAGGAGGGCGATACGGGAAGGGGATACATGGTGGCTTCCGTTCGAGAGAGGTCCGAGTCGTCGTGGCGTTCAACGAGGCCACCGACATCTCGAACACACGTCTTTCGGACGCGGCCCGACCCCCACGGAAAGGCGAATGCGCGTTCGTGCCGCCTACACCGACCCTTGCCGCGCCCGACCCGTCACCGCACCCGCCGGTGACCGAAACGCCGACAACCGGGTCCGTACGCCTGCCCGGAGTCCGGACGTGCAACGGCCGGCAGATGCATGCCGGACGACACGAGCTCCGGAAGACCGTCGGCGAACCGCGCCGCGGCGAGGGCGGATTCGCGCGCCTCGGCCCGGCGCGGCCGCCACAGGACGTGCGCCGAGCGACCGGGCGGCCGGCGGGCGTGGGTCAGGCGGTGGGGGCGGGCCAGGGGACGTCGGTCTCGACGGCGGCCGAGTAGTCCACGCCGGGTACGGAGAAGCCGTACAGGCGGCGGACTTCGTCGCCGAACCAGTCCAGGTCGGCGAGGCCGGCGATGGTGCCGCTGGTGGCCGTGGCCCACCGTTCGGCGACGGCGTCCTGCACGGCGGCGTCGAGTTCCCAGGTGTCGAGACGCACCCGGCCCTCTTCGTCGAGATCGAGGGGGCGGGCGCCGGTCAACTGGTCCCACAGGGCCACGAGCTGACCGATCGGGGCCACCATCGCGTCGCCGAGCACGCCGCGCAGCAGCCCGACGTACAGCGCGATGCCGGGGATGGCGGTGGAGGACTGGGTGACGGCGGCGGCGTTGACCGAGGTCACGGCGCGGCCGCCCACGGTCTTCGCGAGCCGCTCGTCCAAAGTCCGCGCGGTGGCCTCCAGATGGGCCTTCGCCGCCCCGATGGTGCCCTGCCGGTAGATCGCCGCGGTGAGCGGCGAACCGATGTAGGACAGGGCCGCGGTCCTGAAGCCCTCGGCGAGCAGGTCCCGGTCCGCCAGGAACGTGATCCACCGTTCCCAGTCGGCCCCGCCCATCACCGCCACGGTCTGCTCCACGTCGTCGCCCTCGGCCGGCGCCGTGGTGACCTCCTTCACCTCCGGGCCGCCGTGCTCGTCGAACACGAGCGTCTTGGTGGTGTACTCCGAACCCACCGGCTTGAGCACCGAGGCGTACACCTCGCCGCTGACCGGGTCGGTACGGCGAGGCGCGGCGACCGAGTAGACCAGGAAGTCGAGCCGCCCCCCGAACCGCTCGGCGAGCAGGCCGGCCACCTGCTCCTTCACCGCGTCGCCGAACGCGTCGCCGTTGAGGAACACCATGTCCCGCCCGTGCTCCCGGGCGAGCCGTGCCGTGGCAGCGGTGCGGTACCACCCCGCCGTCCCGGTGCGCCGCGCCGGCGCCTTCTCGAAGCACACCCCGATGCCACGGATCCCCACCCGCGCCAGACCCGCGATCGTCGCGGCCAGGCCGTACCCCGCGGACGAGCCGATCACCAGCGCCACCGGCCCCTCACCCTCGCCGTCGACCGGTTCGGGCACCGCCTCCCACATCTCGTCCACCAGCCGCCGGCAGCCACCAGGATGCGAGTCGAGAAACAGGAAGCCCCGGCTCTTCGGCTCGATGACGCGTTCGCTCACGGTGCGGTCCCCCAGATAGGTCGTCACGAAAGATCGGTCGCGGGCGGCCGTCCGGCCATCCCGTTCCGCCAGTCTGCTGCCGCGCCGACGACCGAAGTGATCTTGACCGCGCACAACGATGCCCCGCCCGGCTTGGAGGGTTCCCCACTAGCTCGTACCAGGCGTCGAAGCATGCTCCTTCGCAGTCCCCGGCGCTGGTGGCCGCCCACGCCGGGGACACGGCGCCTTACCGTCCCGCTGTCGGCGGTGACGCCGAGTTACTCCGAGGGGTTCGCCGTCCCGCTGTCGGCGGTGATGCCGAGTCGCTCGGAGACGGCGGTGAGGGCTGCCCCGAGGGGCACCGCGACGCGGGTGAGGGCGTGCGGGTCGCCGCGGATCGGGTCGCGGTTCACGATCACCACGGGGGTGCCGTCCTGGGCTGCCTGGCGGACGAAGCGGAGGCCGGACATCACGGTCAGCGAGGAGCCGAGGACCAGCAGCGAGGTGGCCTCGCGGACCAGGGAGCGGCAGTGCTCGACCCGCCGGGGCGGCACGTTCTCGCCGAAGAAGACCACGTCCGGTTTGAGGATGCCGCCGCAGAGCGCGCAGGGCACGACGCGGAAGTCCCCGATCTGCTCGTCGGTGAGGTCGGCGTCACCGTCCGGGTTGACTCCGGCCGCCACCGGGGCGAAGCCCGCGTTGGCCTCCTCCAGCCGTCGGGCCAGCTCACGGCGCGGGCTGAACGTGCCGCAGGACAGACAGACGACCCGGTCCAGGCCGCCGTGGAGTTCCACGACCCCATCGCTGCCGGCGGCCTGATGGAGCCCGTCGACGTTCTGGGTGATCACGCCCGAGAGCAGGCCGTGCCGCCCGAAGGCGGCCACGGCCCGGTGTCCCGCGTTGGGCAGCGCCCGGCCGAACGTGCGCCAGCCGAGGTGGCTGCGCGCCCAGTAGCGGCGCCGGGCCTGGGCGCCGCCGGTGAAGTCCTGGTACGTCATCGGCGTGTGCCGGCTCAGGCTCCCGCCCTCGCCCCGGTAGTCGGGGATGCCCGACTCCGTGGAGATCCCCGCCCCGCTCAGTACCAGCACACCACCGGCATGCAGCGCCTCGGCGACCGGCGCCAGGTCGGTGGTGCCCGGTGGCAGGTCCTCGGGCGGCGTCCAGCTCAGAGTGGGGCGCATGCGCATGCAGCCAGGGTACGGAACCGGCCGAGGCGCGTGTCTCCGAGGCTTTCGGCGACGATGCACCCCGCGACGACGCACCCCGCGACGACGCACCCCGCGACGACGCGCCCCGCAACGAGCCCCCCCCGCAACGAGGCGCCGCGCGACGAGGCCACGCGACCGGCCCGGGCGAACGCATTCGGCCATCCCCGGCCCCCCGGCCCTCTTTCCCTGGCTTGTCATGCCACCGATCGGGTATTGCTGCTTAGCATGGCCGTCACACGCGCGCCTTCCGTACCTGATGCACCGCAGCGGCGCCCGGACACGGCGCGCGGGGCGAGCGGAGTGGGCTCGCGGAGCGGGGAACGGGGGCAACAGGGGTGGCACTTTCGCATGCGGAGACGTGGCGCGTTCGCATCCTCGACACGCGTGGACAGCCGGTCGGCGCCGGGGTGCTGCTTCCCGGTGGCCGGGTGCTGACCTGCGCCCACGTGGCGGAGGCGGCGTTCGACGAAGCGGCGTTCGACGAAGCGGAGGGCGGCGCGGCGGACGGCCCGGTCGGAGCCGAGTACCTGGAGAACGCCGAGCTCACCGTCGACTTCCCCGGGTCGCTCGCCCCCCGCGGCGGGCCCGTGCGTGCGGGGATCGCTCCCCTCGGGTGGGCGCCGCCGGACGGGGAACGTGCGGATGTGGCCGTACTGGAGTTGCGGGAGCGGGCACCGGACGACTGCGCGCCCGCGGTCCTGCGCCCCTGCGGAGCGGCAGGCGACAGGATCGTACGGGCCTTCGGTCATCCCGCGGGCGGGTCCGCCGGGCTGTGGGTACGGGCCCGGCTGGTCGGGGCGGGCGGGCTGAGCCCCGAGTGGGTGCAGCTGGAAGCGGCGGGCGAGGCCGGGGACCGGCTGCGGCAGGGGTACAGCGGCGCGGGCGTCGTCGACGCCACCGGGGCCGTGATCGGCCTGGTGGTGGCGGCGGACACCCGCGCGGAGCGCCGTACCGGATGGATGATCCCCGTCGAGGCGGCCGTACGCTACTGCCCCGGTGTGGCCGACGCGGTCGCCGCGGACCAGGACCCGGCCCCGGACCCGGGGGAGTCGGCGGGGACGAACGGGAGGCACTCGGCGGACCGGAGGCAGGCGGCGGGGGCGGACGCCCTTCCGCCACCGTGGCCCCCCACCGCCGAACGCGACCTCGCCCGTGTGCTCGTCAAGGTACGGAGCTTCGCCGACGCGCACCGCCGGGAACGGGTGCTGCGGGACACCGGCGACGACATCGCGTTCCACGTGGAGCGGACCGGGATCCTCATCAACGACGCACGGGCCGTGGTCGGGCTCTGCCTGGAGTACGAGGACGGCATCGACCGGCTCGCGGCGGCGCTGCGCTGGTACGAGCCTGGATCACTGCCCATGCGCGAGTTCGACCGGGCGATCGCCCGGCTGCGACCTCGGGACTCCGGCGGTGGGATCGCGCCATGAGCGGCTCCCACGACCCCTACTGGACGCTGGCCCGCCAGCTGGTGCGGCTCCAGCGCCCGGCCGCGGACACCCTGTCGGCCCGGCGGGCCGCGCTCGCCCGGGTGGCGGCGGAGTGCGGGGCCACGCCGCGCACCCCGGAAGGCACCACGGTGGAGGCGCTCGCCGCCGAACTCGCCTACTGCGCCGACCACTCGGGCGGACTGGCGGCCTATCTCGGCGAGTTCGCCCGGGGGTTCGAGAAGACGCACGCGTGGCGCGCGGTGGAGCAACTGCAACGGCAGCTCTTCACCGCCACGCTCGTCGACCCGCACCACCACCGCGTGCTCTGCGAGTTGCTCGAATCCTGCGACCAGGCCCCCCGGCTGCGCACGCTCGCCCTGCGCGTCCTGCACGACGCCGGAACCGGACCTCTCGCCCTGGAGGACCAGGGGGGCGGCCGAGGCCACGCCGACCACCGGAACGAGGTCGCGGAGATCCTGGCCGTCTTCGACGACCTCGCCTACGGCTGGGAGGACGAACCGCACCCCCTGCTCGTCTTCGTGGAGACCGTCGCCGTCCTCGAGGACTCCCCGCTCCGGGCCCGGATGCGCGCCTGGAGCGGGCAGGTCGCCGCCCACCTCGGCTGCCGCAGCCCGCAGCGACTCGCCCGGCTGCGGGAGGAGGTCGCCGTGCGGGCCGGCCGGCCGCTCTCGCCGTACCGGCTGCTCGTGGAGATCACCGCGCGGACGCCCGTACCCGATCACTACACCGTACGGTCCTGGGTGGTGCCCCCCGGGCCGGACGGGACACGGCAGTACGGCGCACCGGCGCAGCTGTCCTCCCGCGCGGAGATGGAGGCGGACGTCGCCGCGCGCTATCTGTCCTGCGTCGAGGACCTGGGGGAGCTGAGCGCGGGGATGCGCGTCGAGTTCCTGCTCCCGAGGCCGCTGCTGTGGCTGCCGGTGGACCAGATCATGGCGAGGCCACCGGACTCCGTCCCGCGGCCGATCGGCGCCGACCACACCGTCCTGGTCCGCAGCCGGGACCGGTGGGCGAAACCGCACTGGCGGCCGCTGCTCCACGAACGGTCCGACCTCCTCACCTCCGGACCGGACGTCTGCTTCGAGTCGGCCGCCGTGCGCGTCGTGCCGTACGGGGAGCGGCTGTGCCCGGAGGAGCTGCTCCGGAGGCTGCGGCACGACCGCGAGCAGCTGGGCTGGCTGTTCCTCCAACCGCCCCCGTACACCGGTGGACTGGAGCCCGACGCGGTCAACGTCCTGCTGGAGATGGGGATTCCGGTCATCGTCGCGGTGCGTGAGGTCGGCGAGCGCCCGGATGCCGAACGCAAGACGAGGAAAGTCCTGGCCGGGAGGCTCATGGAACTACCCGAACGGGTAAGGATGCTGAGGGGCGAAATGGGCCCGGACAGCGACGTGTTCGCCGTTCTGGACCTGCATCGCCACCTCAGCCTAGTGTGGGACGGCCGTGACGGACTGGAGGGGGCGGACGCCGCGCTGGGGCATCCGCGGACCGGGGGTGGCTTGCCATGAGCGGGACCGTGAACGACGCGGCGGGCAGCGGGGACGACGCCGACGGTACGGGCGCTGCCGAGGGCGCGGGCGAGACCGATCGTACGGGCGCTGCCGACGTTACGGGTGATGCCGACCGTGGAGGCGATGCCGACCGCGGGCGCGATGACGGGGCCGCGCGTGCCGTGGGGCCGACGGACACGCCCTCCGCACCCGACTGGTGGGTGTTCCGGGACACCGGCGAACACCGCTCGCCCGAGGACGAGGCACTGCCCAAACTGCCCGCGCCACCGGCCTGGCGCCGCTTCCGGCCGGAGTCCGAGCGCGGCCCCCTGACCGTCCCGGTGCCCCCAGACGGCGCGGACACCCGGCGCAGGCTCGGCCGCCGGCGCGGCGGTACACTGAGCCCGAAGGTGCTCCACGTCGTCAACGCGGCCATTCATCTGCGCCGCCCCCTGCTCCTCACCGGCGCGCCCGGCACCGGCAAGTCCACGCTCGCCCACCAGATCGCCTCCGAGCTGGGCCTGGGCAGGGTGCTGTGGTGGCCGGTGGTCAGCCGGACGACGCTCCGCGACGGTCTGTACGACTACGACGCCATCGGCCGCGTCCAGGACGCCCCGCAGCCGGGACGCCGCTCCGCCGGCGGGGACGGTCCGCTGCCCGGCGTCGGCCGCTATCTCACGCTCGGCCCGCTGGGAACCGCACTGCTGCCGTGGCGGCGCCCGAGGGTGCTGCTCGTCGACGAGCTCGACAAGAGCGACATCGACCTGCCGAACGACCTGCTGCACATCTTCGAGGAGGGCGAGTACCGCATCCCCGAACTGGAGCGGCTGGCCCAGTCCCAGCGCCAGGTGGAAGTGGCCACCACCGACCACGACAAACGGGTCACCGTCACCGCCGGCCGGGTCCGCTGCGCCGAGTTCCCCGTCGTGATCATCACCAGCAACGGAGAGCGCGACTTCCCGCCGGCCTTCCGGCGCAGGTGCCTCGAAGTGCGGATGCCCGCACCGGACGCCGGGCGGCTCGCCGCGATGGTCGCCTCCCACTTCGACGGCGGGCTCGACGGACGGACCACCGAGCTCGTGCGCGAGTTCCTGGAGCGCCGGGGCGACAGTGCCGATCTCGCCGTCGACCAACTGCTCAACACCGTGCACATGCTCACCAACGGCGCCGCGGAGGCGGACGACGCCTCCTGGCGGCAGCTGCGCGACGCCCTCTGGCGGAATCTGTCCTCGGACACCTCACCATGAGCGGAACCGGGGGCTCCGGCAGGCCCACGGCACGGGAATGGGCGGAGGCGATCTGGCTCGCGGAGGTGATCGGGCCGGCCGACGCCACGACCCCGCCACTCCCGGACGCCGGCGCCTTCGAGGACGGCGGGTCCGGCGGCGCCACGCCCGATCAGGCCACCGACCCGGACGGCGCCTTCGGCGAAGGCGGCGACGGCGGAGCGCGGGAGACGCCGGACGTCGCGGCCCCGGGAACGGCCACCCGCCCCGGAGCCCGGAACGGCCCGGGGGCCGACCACGAGGCCGGAACCTCCCGTCGCACCGGGCCCGGTACGGCAGATGGGGCGACGCCGACTCCCTCGTCGCCGCCGGGCGCCGCCCCCTCCGGCTCGGGCGCCACCGCCTCCGCCGATCCCGACGGCCCGCTGCCCGCCGTCCCCCGGATGTCCCACACCCTCCTCGCCGGATCCCCATCCGGCCCCGGGTACGGCTCCGCGGGCACGAGCGCTGGTGACGGGCTTCCCGGCGCGCTCCGCGAGCCCCGCAGGCTGGCCCGGGCCCTGAGACCGTTCAACCGGCGGTTACCCGCCGGCAGCCGGCACAGCGTCCTCGACGAGGAGGCGACGGCCGTCCGCGCGGCCGAGACGCGCCAGTGGACCCCCGTGCTCACCCGGCCGCCCGCCCGGTGGTTCGAGGTGGCCCTCGTCGTCGAGCAGAGCGTCTCCATGGCGGTGTGGCAGCCGGTGGCCCACGCGTTCGCCGAACTCCTGCGCCGCCAGGGCGCGTTCGCCGACGTGAGAACCTGGTCCCTCGACACCCGGGACGGCAAGCACGCGGTGCTGCGGTCCGCCGCCGGAGGACTGCGGCACAGCCCCGCCGAACTGTTCCACCCGGACAACCGGCGGATCGTCCTGGTCATGAGCGACTGCGTCGGCGACGCGTGGGCGGGCGGCGCGGTGCCCCGGCTGCTGCACACCTGGGGCCGGCGCGCGCCGGTGGCCGTACTGCAGCCACTCCCCACCCACATGTGGGACCTGTGCGACGGCGTACCCCGGGAGCTGCGGCTGCGAGCCCCGCTCCCCGGACTGCCCAACTCCCGGCTCGAACTGCTGCGGGAAGGCCGCTGGGAGCGGCCGTGCGACAGCGATCCGGCCGATCCCCTGCCCGTGCCCGTCCCCGTCCTCGAACTGGAACCCCACTGGCTCGCCGGGTGGGCCCGGATGGTGACCGGCGGCGGGCTGCCCTTCACCGAGGCGACCACGCTGCTGGTGAACGCGGAGGGGCTCACCCCCCACTGCCTCCCGCCGTTCACCTGGGAGGAGCGGCGGGCGCCCATCCCGCCGGACCTGGCGGTACGACGCTTCCTCCAGCACGCGTCACCGGCGGCGCGAGGACTCGCCGCGCGCCTCGCCATGGTGCCGCTGCGCCCCGAGGTGGTCGAGGCGGTGCGCCAGGGCACGGCGACCGCCGGACCGCTGCCGTTCGCGGAGATCCTGCTCGGCGGACTCCTCCGGTTACGTCCGGCGACCGGCCCCGAACGGCCGGGCGAGCGCTACGTGTTCGAGTTCCTCGACGGGGTACGGTCGCGGCTGCTGCGCGGCCTGGGGCGCGCCGAACTCCTCCGCACGCTCCAGGAGACGTCCACACTGGCGGGCCGAACGGTCGGGGCCCGGCCGGACCTGCTGAGAACCGTCATCGGCAGCCGGGAACAGCCCGAGGCGGACACCCTGACCGAGCTCGACCGCGAACTCCTCGACGCCGCGCTGCCCGCGCTCAAGGCGCTCGGCCCGCCCTACGGCGCGGTGTGGGACCCCGTCCACGGAAGGACGGAGTTCGGTCCGGCCACCACGGGGGAAGGGATCACGGCGGACGGTGCCCGACCGGACGACCACGGCCCGGGCGCCACGACACCGACAACCCCGCCGGTCGTCCTGCCGCCGGACGACGGCACGGGCTCCGCCCAGGACAGCGCCACTCCGCCCCCGACCGCAAAGGAACGCACCATGGAACCGCCGCAGTCCGGAGGAACCCCATCGGATCGTCCGCCCGGGGGTCCCGGCGACACCGGCACCGACGGCACGACCGGCACCGGCGCCCCGGGCACGGCGGGTCCGGGCGCGGGAGGTCAGCAGGGCCCTCCGGGAAACGCCCGCTCGCCCCGCTCCGTCCCCCTGCCCAACCCCTTCTTCGCCGCCCGCGAGGCCGAACTCGCCGCACTGCACCGGCAGCTCGGCACGAACACCAGGGCCGCCGTCCTGCCGCACGCGCTGCACGGCCTCGGCGGCGTCGGCAAGACGCAGCTCGCCCTCAAGTACGTCCAGCTGCACCGGCACGAGTACGACCGGGTGTGGTGGATCGACGCCGAGCAGCCCGCCGTCATCCGCGCCCAGCTCACCATGCTCGCGCCGGAACTCGGCCTGGTCCCCGACGCCCAGAGCGACACCGTGGCGCGCGTGATCGCGGCGCTCGCGGCGGGCGAGCCGTACCGCCGGTGGCTGCTGGTGTTCGACAACGCCGGGCAGCCCAACGAGGTCATCCCCTACCTGCCCTCCCTGATCGGCGACACCGACCTCGCCGGGCGCATCCTCATCACCTCGCGCCACGCCGGCTGGTCGGACCGGGTGCTCGCCACCCGGGTGGACGTCTTCACCCGCGCCGAGAGCCTGGACTTCCTGCGGGCACGCGCGCCCTGGGCAGGACCGGAGGAAGCCGACCAGCTCGCCGAACTCCTCGGCGACCTGCCGCTCGCCCTCGAACAGTGCGCCGCGCTCCAACGGCAGACCGGCATCGCGGTCTCCGACTTCCTGGCGATGATCGAACAGCGTCGGGCCGAAGTGCTGGCCGAGGGCGTCGACTCGATCACCCTGCCGGTCGCGGTGGTGTGGCGGGCCTCCATGCGGTCACTGGCCGAGCAGACCCCCGGCGCCCTCGAACTCCTGCGCCTCCTCGCCTTCTTCGGCCCGGAACCGGTCGCCCTCGGCTTCCTCCACGACGCCAGGATGCTGCCACTGCCGCCCGCCCTCATGCGGCTGGCCCGGGACCCACTGGCCCGCGGCCGCACCATCCGGGCCATCAACCAGTACTCCCTGCTCACCGTCGACAACGTGGCCGGAACGGTGCAGATGCACCGGCTCGTCCGCGCGGTCCTCCAGGACGAACTGTCCGAGACGGAACAGAGCGACATGCGCCACCTGGTGCACCAGGTCATCGCCGCACACGACCCCGGCGACACCCAGCGCCCCGAGCACTGGCGCAACTACACCGACATCCTTCCCCACCTGGAGCCCACGGGCCTGCTCACGTGCGAGGACCGGCACATCCGGGACACCGGGGTGAACCTCATCTCCTCGCTGCTCTCCCGCGGCGTACTGCGCGGCGCGGCGCAGCTCGGCGAGCGGATCAGCACGGAGTGGCGGACGTTCCTGGGCGCGGACGACCTGCAGACCCTCTGGGCGATGCGGTACCGAGCGAGCGCGCACTGGCAGCTGGCCGAGTTCGCGACCTCGCGTCCCCTCAACGAGGAGGTGCTGCGCCGCCTGCGGGACACCGTCGGCGACGACCACGAGTACACGCTCACCGCCGCGGGCGCCCTCGCCGCCGACCTGCGGACCGCCGGACGCTTCACCGACGCCCTGGCCCTGGACGAGGACGCCTACCGGCGCAGCGTGAACGTCTACGGCGCCGACGACCCCTTCGCCCTGCGCGCCGGCCACAACTACGCCGTCAGCCTGCGCGTCAACGGACGGTACGCCGAGGCCCTCGACCTCGACCGGCGCGTGTTCCGGGAGCGCCTGACGGTCCTCGGCGCCACCGCGCACTCGACGCTCTTCTCCGTCAACAACGTCGCCCGCGACCTGCGCGAGCACGGCGAGTACGCGGCGGCCCTCGAACTCCAGGAACAGACCCTGGGCCAGTACCGCAGCCAGTACGGCGACGAGCACCCGCACACCCTGCGGGCGATCAAGAACATGTCCGTGACCTGCCGCAAGGCCGGCGACTTCGACCGCGGAAGAGCCCTGGCCGAAGAAGCCCTCGAGCTCTACCTGCGGATCTTCGGCCCCCTCCACATCGACTCGCTCGCCGCCTTCACCAACCTCTCCAACGACCTGCGCCTGACGGGCGACGGCGAGGCGGCCGAACGGCAGGGCGCCCAGGCCGTCGAACGCTACCGGGCGGTGCTCGGCACCGAGCACCCGCTGACCCACGTCGCCGCCGTCAACCACGGCGCGGCCCGCCGCGCCACCGGCGGCTTCGCACAAGCCCTCCGTCTCGACCAGGCATCCGCGGCCGGCCTGGAACACGCGCTCTACGAGGACCACCCGTGGCCCCTCCTCGCCCACGTCAACCTGGCGACCGGACTCGCCGCCGCGGGCGAGCACCAGGCGGCGCGCGAACAGGGCGAGCGGTGCGCCCGGCTCCTGGAGAACCGCTACGGAGACCGCCATCCGGCGACCCTGGCCGCCCTCTGCAACCTCTCCCTGGACCTCGTGGCCTGCGGGGAGGACGAACGGGGCGCCGAGCTCATGGCCTCCGTGGTGCGCCGCTACCACGGCACGCTGGGACCCGACCACCCGGAGACGCTGTCGGCGCGGGCCGGCCGCCGCGCCGAGTGCGACATCGAACCGCCTCCGCTGTGACGGACTCCGTCCCTCACCGACCACCTACGGATCCCAGGAGTCGAGAAGGGCGCCCATGGCGTCGAGCAGCCGCCGTCCGTCCGCCGTCGTCCAGTCCTCGCGGGCGGCGAGCGAGGCGACGGCGATCCGCGCGGTCCGCCGCCAGTGCGCGTAGGGCCGCCCCGCCGCGCCGTTCCCGAAGTCCCGTTCCTCCCGCCAGAACCCGGCCGTGACGAGGAACGCGGACCCGCCCTGCAAGAGAGCGCCGGGCGGCCGGGGCAGCTCGCTCCACGGCGCACGGCCCCTGCTGCCCGGCGGGGCGTCCAGCAGGGGAGCGAGGTCCGTCAGGGCGTAGAGGAGCGAGTGCTGGGCCTCGTGCACGAGATCGGCCGCCAGCTCCACCGGATCGTCGATCGCCGACAACGCGACCAGCCCCGTCGCGTCACTGAACGACGCACTCCGCCAGCCCGCGCCCCCTTCACCCGTCAGCGGTACGACGACACGCAGCACACCCGCGACCGTCTCCGCGCGCTCCGGGTGACGCTCGGTCAACACGTCCCAGGCCGCGTCGATACGGCGCTGCCAGGCCGCGTACTCCTGGGGCGGGAGAGGCCGTGCCGGCCGGCGCACGGCAGTACCGAGACGCAGCGGATCGAGGGTGTCGAGCCGCACGACGACCCCGCTGCCGAGGCGGCCGCCCGCGACTGCGCCCGCGCGCAGACGCAGTCGCGGTACGGGGTGCCAGCCCGGATCGCCGCCGCCTTCCTGCCCGCTTTCGCACGCGCCGGAATGGCCGGCTGTCGCCCTGCCGAACCCCGCGGCGCTGCCGAATCCCGCGGCGCTGCCGAATCCCGCGGTGCTGTCGAGCCGTACCAAGCGGTCGTGCCCCGCCTCGCCGTCGTGCCCCGCCACGGCGTGAAGCCCCGCCACGCCGTCGAGCAGCACCGGGCGGTCGCCCGCCCGGACGAGCCTGGCGCCGCCTCCGTCACGCACGACCGTTGCGGTGCGGGGACCCGAGGCCGGGAGGAAGGCCGCCCCCAGCCCGGGGAGCACCACCCCGGTACCGTCCGCGACCGGTACCCGGATGCGGAAGTCGAGGCCCGCACGCAAGGCGGCCGCGGCCGCGAAGCGGGCGAGACCCGTGAGAGGCACCCGGGCGGTGGCCTTCGGGCCGTCGGCATGGGACCGCTGAGCCTGCCGTGCGAGCCATGCCCCGGCCTCCGGGTCGCCGAGGACGTCGGCGAAGACGTCGGGCCGGAGGCGGCGGACCTCGGCGAGGAGGGAGACGGACTCCGACCAGTGGGGTTCGACGCGGTGCCGGGCGTGGGCGGCGCGCAGAAGGAGGAGGTTGCGGTCGCGGCGGGCGGTGCGCAGGGCGGTGAGGACCTCCGGGCCGGGGGTGCCGGCCGCCAGGCCCTCCCAGAACGGCTGTCGGGGGAGCGGGGAGGGGGCGCGACCGGCTTCGGGCCGGAGGCTCATGCGCAGCGCTCCGTGCACCGCCCGGGCGTCGGCGCCACTCCCGGGACCCGTGCGGCCAGGTCGCCGCGGACGATCCGTGCGGCGTGGCCGATGAACCGTGCGAGATCCGGGCAGTACACGGACGGGTTGTCGTGGCCCGCGCCCCCGGACCCCTCGCGGTAGCGGTGCGGATAGTGGCCGCCGCCGCAGACGGCGACGAGCGGGCAGGCGCGGCACTGCGCGCAGAGCCCGTCGCGGCCGGACTGCCGGGCCGCGACCCCGGGATGGGCGAGCAGCGCGTCGAACGCGTCGTCGTGCAGGCTGAGCCCCGTGCGGTCGGCCCCGTCGAACGTGGTCTTGAGGTGGTCGGAGAGCGCGAGCGAGCCGTCGGTGTCGACCACGGCGAGCCGGCTCGGCGCGGCGCCGATCACCTCGCTGCCGGACTCCCCGCCGAGGAGCAGATCGAGTACCGACTCGAACAGGGAGATACGCGGCGCCCGGGCCCCGCCCCCGTACCAGCGGTCGAACACGGGGATCAGCCAGTCGGCGTACGGCGTGGCGGCCGGATCGGGGACGCGCCCGGGCGGGGGCAGGGTCCAGTGGCCGAGCGGCAGGATGAGGGTGACGGCGGGCGGATCGTACGACAGCAGGTGCTCGTAGGTGGCCAGGGGATCGGTGGCCGGATCGACGGTGGTCAGGACCCCGGCCCAGAGCGCGCGGTGTTCGGGACGGGCGAGGAGCCGCAGCGCGGCGGCGACCCTGGCGTGACTGCCGCGGCCCCCCGGGTCGCGGCGGTAGCGGTCGTGGACGGCGGGCGGGCCGTCCAGGCTGACCCCGATGCGGATGTCCTCGTCCCGGCAGAGACGCAGGACGGCCGCGTCGAGAAGGGTGCCGTTGGTCTGCAGCGCCACCTCGGCCCGGGTGGTGGGCGGCAGCGCCGCACGCAGAGCACGGACGAGGCCGGCGAGGAACGGTTCACCCGCCAGCAGCGGTTCGCCGCCGTGGAGGATCACCCGGACCGAGCGCAGCGCATGGCGCCGGGCGTGCTCGCCGATCCGCCGGCAGAGGAGTTCCGCGGTCGCCGGGGCCATGGTCACCGGCTGGGCGCGCCAGCCGCGGTCCGCGCTCTCGTACACGTAGCAGTAGGTGCAGGCCAGGTTGCAGCGGCTGTGCACCTTCACCAGGAATTCCCGGAAGGGGAGCGCCTGCCGGGTGCGCGCGGGCGCGCTCACACCGGGTGGTCGTCGGTGGGCACGGCGGACGAGTCGTACGCGGCGAGCGGAGCCTCCTCCGCGGCCAGCCGGTCGAGGACGCGCCGGGCGGCGCGTGCGAGCACCGGGTTCGGCCCGTCGAGGAGCTCCTCCAGCGTGAGGTCCGCGAGATCCCCGACGCCCGTCAGGTCGGGCAGGCTCGACAGGTCGGGTGGGCCCGCCGGCTCGGGCAGGCCCGTCAGGTCCGGGACCCGGACGGTCGGGATGCGGCCGTGGACGCGCTCGAGTGGACCGGTCCCCATGACATCCCCCTGTCGCCCCTCGTGCCTCACGGCCCCCGCCCTTCTCCGGTGTCACCGAGCCAGGCCGCCCGTGTCACCGTGAGGGTCCCTCTCCGTGTCATGGCCATTCAGTCGCCTCGTCAAACAAAGAACCGATCGCCGATGTCGCGATCGAGCGGGTGTGGCGACGGCGCGGAGCGAGGCCCCCGTGGGCCACAATGCTGTCCAACGGGGGCTGAACGAACGGGGATTTCCTATGAGTTGGAAGCAGCGGGCGGGCGGGGAGAGTTCCGGTTCCGGGCACCGTCTCCCTCCGGCCCTGGCCCGGTTCTTCCCCGCTCCGGCGTCTGCCGGAGCGTCCTCGTCGGAGGCTTCCGACGACCCGCTGGCCCGCTGGATCGTGCCCTCCGTCCTCATCGGCGTGGTGGCCGGTCTCGGCGCGGCGGCCCTGTTCGGACTGCTGCATCTGTGCACGGAGTTACTCCTCGAACACGTTGCCGGGTTCCGGCCGTACCTCACCTCCGCCGAGGGCGGTCCCCGCGACCTGGTCCCGTCCGACCGCCCCTGGGCCGTCCCGCTGGTGGCCGCCGGAGGAGCCCTGGTGGCCACGGCGCTGGCCGTGTGGCTGGCGCCCGAGGCGCGGGGACACGGCACGGACGCGGCGATCGCCGCCGCCCACCACAACCCGGCCGGAATGCGCGGGAGGGTGACCGTGGTGAAACTCGTCGCCTCCGCGCTCACCATCGGATCCGGAGGCTCCGGCGGCACGGAGGGACCCGCCGCGCAGATCTCGGCGGCGTTCGGCTCGGTGATCGCCCGCCGCACGGGCATGACCCGCGAACAGGCCCGTACCGCTCTGGTGATCGGCCTGGCGTCCGGCGTCGGCGCCATCTTCCAGGCCCCGCTCGGCGGCGCGCTGCTCGGCGCCGAACTCCTGTACCGCAAGGACATGGACGTACGGGTCCTGCCGAAGGCGCTCATCGCGGCCTGCGCGGGCTGGCTGATCTTCGGCGCCTGCTACGGCTTCGCCCCCGTCCTCGGCCGCCACCCCGACGACGGATCGGGATTCGGTCCGGGCGACTTCGCCCTCATCGCCGTCACCGGTCTCCTGTGCGGGCTTGCCGGCCGCCTCTACACCACGGTCTTCTACGCCGTACACCTGCGGACCGAGGCCCGCGTCCGTACCGTCCCCGCCCGGATCGCCGCGCCGGTCGCCGCCGCACTGCTCGTGGGCCTCCTCGGGCTGCTGGTCCCCGGCGTCCTCGGCACCGGGTACGGCCTGATGGAGGCCCTCACCGACCGCGGCACGGTCGTGGAACTCCCCATACTCCTCCTCCTCGCCATCCCCCTCGCGAAGATCGCGGGCACCGCCCTGACCGTGGGCTCCGGCGGCTCCGGCGGCATCTTCGGACCGTGCATGGTCGTCGGCGCGGGCGTCGGCGCCCTCGCCTGGCGACTCGGCGAGGCACTGCACCTGCCGTCCACCGGCCCCCTCCCGTACGTGGTGGTGGGCATGGCCGCCTGCCTGGGGCCGGTGGCCCACGCGCCCATCGGCGTCCTGATCATGGCCACGGAGATGGTCGCCGACGCCTCCCTCCTCGGCCCCGGCGTCCTCGCGGTCCTGTGCGCCTCGGCGGTCACCGGGCGCACGACGCTGTACCGCAGCCAGCTGGAGCGGCGAACGGAGGAGCCGCGCGGCGAAGGCGGGGGCATTCGGGACGAGACCAGCCCCGACGGTGAGGGCATCGACGACCCGGCCGTCACCTCTCACCCCGCCCCGCTTACCGCGTCGCTCACCGCCCCGCGTACCGTCCCCGCACCGGCGACCGCCGCCGCCCCCGCACCCCCGCCGCCGGCTCAGCCCTCGCCGTCCGCCCGCCCCGGCGCCTCCGACTGATCCGCTGTCGCGCCGGCACCGGCGCCGGCCGAGGGTGTCGCCTCCTCGTCCTCCGGTTGCCGACGAGGCGCTCCCCGCTCCCAGACCACCTTGACCTTGATGTGGCCCTCGACGCCGGTACGGGCGACCACGACGCCCGTCTCGACGTTGAACTTCACCCCGAACTCCAGCTCCACGGTCGACGGCGGCGCGGGCATCGCCACCAGCCGGTCGAGCGTCCGCCCCGCCATCTCCCGGATCTGCTCAAGGCCAGCCTCGAACCGCCCGGCCGCGACCTCCACGGCTCCGTCCGCCGTACGCTGCCGTGCCCTGGCCCGCACGATCTCGGGGCTTTCGTCCTCGAACGCCACGAACACCGCGGCGTCCCCGTCCCCCAGCGCGAACCGTGCCAACTCCTCCGGCATGACCCCTCCGCCTGCTACTCCCGAACCGAACCGAACCGACGAACCGAACTGAACTGAACCGACGAACCGAACCAACGAACCGGCGGACCGCACTAGGCCGGGCCGGGTGCCCGGCGCCGCCAGCCTACGGCGAGGGGCCACGGGGGGCACCGACGTCGGCCGAACTCCCGGACAGGCCGGTCGGCCGGGCCGGGTGCGAGCCCGAAGCCGACGGGGCATCAAGGGGGCAGCGCGTACATTCCTCGCCCGATCCCCTTACACAGCGGGGGGTTTGACCCTTAGCCTCACCACATCTCGCAAGTTACCTGCCAGTCAACCAATCTGTGATGGGCGCCCCGGGCCCGGAGGTCGACATGAGTTCCGCGCAGCACCTGCTCGAAAGCCGCCCGCCTTCCGTGGCGCACCTGTTCCTGTCACGGGTCGAGGCCACCCCAGGGCGAGAGGCGTACCGGTACCCCGTGGCGGCCGCCGACGGCGCCGCCGGTGCCGAGGAATGGCGTTCGCTGACGTGGGGCCAGACCGCGGAGCGCGTGAAGGCGATCGCGGCCGGCCTGCTCAGCCTGGGACTGGGGGCCGAGGAGCGGGTGGCCATCTCGTCCTCGACGCGGGTGGAGTGGATCCTCGCCGACCTGGGCGTGATGTGCGCGGGAGCCGCCGCGACCGCCGTCTACCCGAGCACCAACGGCGACGAGACGGCGTACATCCTGGCCGACTCCGACAGCCGCGCGATCTTCGTCGAGAACGCCGAGCAGCTGGCCAAGGTCATCGCGCACAAGGACCGCCTGCCCGGGCTCGACCACGCCGTCCTCTTCGACCCGGCGGCGGACACTGCCGAGGTCGACGGCCTGGAGGTACTCACCCTCGCCGAGCTCGAACAGCGCGGCAACGACCACCTCACGAAGCATCCGGACGCCATCGAGACCACCGTCCGGGGCATCGCTCCGGAGCAGCTCGCCACGCTGATCTACACCTCCGGCACGACCGGCCGCCCGAAGGGCGTGCGCCTGGTGCACGACTGCTGGTCGTACCAGGGGGTCGCGCAGGAGGCCACGGGGCTGGTGCTCCCCGACGACGTGCAGTTCCTGTGGCTGCCGCTGTCGCATGTCTTCGGCAAGGCCCTGATCTCCGGTCAGGTGCAGTCCGGCCACGTGATGGCCGTGGACGGGCGCATCGACCGCATCGTCACCAACCTGCCCGTAGTCCGGCCCACCGTGATGGCCTCCGCACCGCGGGTCTTCGAGAAGGTCTACAACGGCATCGCCGCCCGGGCGAGGGCCGAGGGCGGCGCCAAGTACAAGATCTTCCTGTGGGCGGCGCGGGTCGCCCGCGACTACGCCAGGACCGGCCAGGAACAGCAGGTGGCGACCGGCCGGCGCACCGTGCCCCTGTCGCTCACCGTGCAGCACGCCATCGCCGACAAGCTGGTCTACGGCAAGATCCGTGCGGCCTTCGGCGGCGCGCTCCGCGGCAGCGCCTCGGGCAGCGCCGCACTCGCCCCCGACATCGGCTACTTCTTCGCCGGCGCCGGCGTGAACGTCCTCGAAGGCTACGGCCTCACGGAGACCAGCGCCGCCTGCACCGTCAACCCGGCCGACGACTACCGGGTGGGCACGGTCGGCAAGCCCCTGCCCGGTACCGAGGTCCGCATCGCCGAGGACGGCGAGATCCTCCTGCGGGGCCCCGGCATCATGCGCGGCTACCACAACCTTCCCGAGAAGACCGCCGAAGTCCTGGAGAGCGACGGCTGGTTCCGCACCGGCGACATCGGCGAGATCGACAAGGACGGCTACGTCCGGATCACCGACCGCAAGAAGGACCTCTTCAAGACCTCCGGCGGCAAGTACGTCGCACCCACCGAGATCGAGGGCCGTTTCAAGGCCGTCTGCCCGTACGTCAGCAACATCCTGGTCATCGGCAACGGCCGCAACTACTGCACCGCCCTCATCACGCTCGACGAGACCGCGATCATGCCCTGGGCCGTCTCCCACGGCCTCGCCGGCCGCACCTACACCGAGGTCGTCACCTCGCCGGAGGTGCACGCCCTGATCGACGGCTTCGTCCAGCGCGTCAACGGCGACCTCCAGCGCTGGCAGACCCTCAAGAAGTTCTCCGTCCTGCCCCGCGACCTCGACGTCGAACACGGCGAACTCACCCCCAGCCTCAAGATCAAGCGCCCCTTCGTGGAAAGCGAGTACGCCGAACTCGTCGAGGCCATGTACGAGGGCTCCCGCGAAGCCTGACCCCTCGCTCCGTCCGGTACGGCAGGCCACGGCCGTACCGGACGGCCCACCGCGCTCCTCGTGGCGGACCGCCCGGCGCGACGGAGAGTCCCAGCGGTCCCGCTGCCGGATCAGGGCGCGAAGGACAGCATGCGGGGCTCGTGCCGGGCGTCGTCGCCGTTCAGGCCGGAGGGCACGATCACGAGCCGGTCACCCGTGTAGGCGTTCTGCCCGACGACCCCCATGCCGAACTCCACTCGCGCGGTCGCGACGGGAAGCCGCAGCACGTCCTTGATCGTGTCCACGCCGCCCGGCCCGACCCGGAAGACGCGCCCGGGCGAGCCGCCCGCGCCCAGCTGGTAGACGAACCCGGTCCTGCCCGGCCCGACCCGCAGCGGGTAGTAGCCGTACGAGGTTCCCCCGGCCTTCACTCCCCACACGAGCTTCCCGGTGCCGAGGTCGTAGGCGCCGATGCGATCGGTGTCGCCCAGCAGCACGAGCCCCCCGCCGACGAACGCCTGCCGGCACGCCTGGGCGTTGTCGCTGGTGTCCACGGAGTCACCGCAGTGCGTGATCCCCTGCGGCCGCGGGTCGATGGTCCTCCGGGCCCGCCCGTCGGGCCCGAGCGCGACGACCCGCCAGTCGTCGCCGTTCGACGCCTTGCGCACGGTGGTGATCACGACCGGGTCGACGGAGAGGACCTGACCCACCGCCCACCCCGGCTCCGTCCGGTAGCGCCACCGCACCTTCCCCGTGGCCGGATCCGCCTCTCGAAGCTGGCTGTACGCCTTCTCCAGCGCGCTGATCGCGCAGTCGGCGATCACGAGAAGCCGTCTGCCGCCCGCCACCCTGCCCGGATAGCACTTCCCGGGGTTCTCCAGCGGGATGTCGTACGCCTTCGTCCCGTCGACGACCCGGTACGCCGCCGCCTTCATGCTCTGCACCACCGCGAACGTGCCACCGCTCACGGCACTGTCCACCATGATCGTGTCGTCCCCGGCCCCCGTCTCGGTCAGCTGCTTGTGCCAACCGGCCTTGCCGGTGCGCAGATCGATCATCCAGAGCTGATTGCACCGGGTCCCGGTCCATGCCTCGACGTTCTGCAGAACGACGACGACCTTCCCGTCCGGAGTCGGGTTCACCGGCGTCTCGCAGACCGGTGTCGGCAGTGCCAGGCTCCACAGCTCGGCACCGTCGCTGAGCCGGTGCGCGGCGACCTTCTTGTAGACGGCCTGGACGGCGGCGCCCCCGAAGATCCACAGATCCTCGGTCGGGATGTTCCGCCGCGGCAGGTCGGTGCGGTCGTCGACGATCCAGGCGCCGGCCTCGCCGGACCGCCGCCGCTGCGCGATCTCCTCGGTCGTGGGGATCTCGGAGGGCGTCGGGCTCGGCTTCGCCGACGGGGAAGGCGTGCCCGCCGTCCGCGAAGGCCGCGTCGACTCCTTGGCGACCGGGCCCGCCGGGCGCTCCGGCCCGCCGGGCCACCCCAGGTACGCGCCGCCGCCGACAGCCAGCACGAGCACGAACACCGCGGCGGTCACCGGCCACCGCCACCGCCATCGCCGGCGGGGCCCGGGCGGCGGTGCCCCGTACCCCTCGGGAGCGTACGGATTGTCCGGCACGGGCCAGGGCGGTGGACGGTGCCTGTACCAGGGCTCCTGCGATTCCGACATACGGTTCCCCCTGCGCCGATGCGAGCGGCTTCCCGCTGAACCTACCTACCGGAAAGCCGTTCTGATTGTCAGTCAGGCTAGCGACGACAAGGCGCGGGGCCGCGTCCGGGGCCCGGTGACCGGATGGCTACGGGGTGCACCTCCGGGTCCGCTGTCAATCAAGGTTGACATCACGTCGCTGTCAACATAGGTTGACGTCATGACCGATGCGACCGATCTCGCCGCGCGAGCGGGCGACCGCGACCCACGGGTCGGGCTACGGGCCGTCTCCGCGCTGCGGCGACTACTGGAACAACTGGAAGCCGTCCAGGTACGCAGTGCGCGCAACCAGGGCTGGTCGTGGCAGGAGATCGCCACCGAACTGGGCGTCAGCCGACAGGCCGTCCACAAGAAATACGGGAGGCAGTGATGTTCGAACGGTTCACCAAAGCGGCACGTTCCGTCGTCCAGGGCGCGGTCGAGCACGCGGAACGGGCCGACGCGAACGTCGTCACGCCCGAACACCTGCTCCTGTCCCTGCTCGACCGCGAGGACACCCCGGCGGCGGCCGCACTCCACACCCTGTGCCCGCCCGACCGCCTCCCGTCCCTCGTCTCCGCCCTCGCCGACGCCCGGCGCCGGGCCGGACTGTCCCGCGCCGACACGGACGCCCTCGCCGACCTCGGCATCGACGTCGGCGCCATCGTCGCCCGCGTCGAGGAGACCCACGGCACGGGCGCACTCGCCGGCGACCGCAAGGACTCCGGCCGCCGCTCCGGCCGCCGCTCCTTCTCTCGGGAGAGCAAGACCGTCCTGGAGAAGTCCCTCCGCGTCGCCCTCTCCCGCAAGGACCGCGAGATCGGCGACGAACACCTCCTCCTCGCCCTCACCCTCACCGGAGGCGTCGTCGCCGAAACCCTCGCCGACCACGGCGTCACCTACGCGTCCGTCGACACCGCGGTCTCCGCCGCGACGGCCCCCTGACCGCCCCGGCGCGACGTACCGCTCAGCCGCTCGGCCTTCGAAGCCCCACGGGATCGCGCTCCGGCGGATCAGGCGTGCGGCGGTTCGCCGACCGCCGGTCGACGACCTCCGTACGAGGCGACCAACGCGTCCGCCACGATCGCCGCGTCCGCCTCTGCCACGTCCGCCGGGTACTCCGGCAGCAGGTCGTCCCAGATGACCATCCATGAACCGTACAGCTGGGCCTGCCCCTCGGGACGGGCGAAGAACCAGATGTGCAGATGGGCTCCACCGTCTCCGATGCGGTAGACGTGGGCCCGCGAGATGTGCGGCAGCGCTTGCACATGACGGGCGATGTGAGCGGTAAGGACGCCCAACTCGCCCGCGAGTCCGTCGGGCAGGTCCGCCAGGTCGAAGTGATCGCGCGGATACAGCATCAGCGCCAGCGGCACACCGACCCCCGCGATCCGGGTGAGCCGCCACCGGTCGTCCAGCCAGATCCCTTCGTCCCGCCTCCGGCACGCGTCGCAGTCCGACGGGTCCTCACCGTGCCGCGCGGGCTCGGGCAGCACCGGCGGTCGCAACGGCGCGACGCGCAGTCCCTCCGGCTCGAACGGACTGATGTCCCACCCCGTCATACGGGCCAGCGGAAGCCGCTGCTCACCGTCCGCGGCGGTACGTGCGTGGTCGTAGAACTCGTCAGGTCGCATGGCCATCCCCGAATACTACTGTTGTTCGAAGTCGACCAGTACGTGCGCCTGCGCTGCGTCTACCCCGCCACCGAGCGGGAGTTGGGGCGGGCTCGCCGGTTTCCGCGCCGACGGCTGCAGGAGGCGAGGGAGAGGACGAGGACGACGGGCCAGGAGGCAGAAGGCGCGATCAGGATTCAGCCGGTGGCCTGGGAAGTACCCAGAGAACGCGCGAAATCGGCAAGCGCCCCGAAGTCGTCCTCGCGCAGGCCGATCCGCGGGTTCACGTGGTGCAGAAGTCCCCGTGCGGGGTGGTGGGTGGCCACGTATGCCTGGTCCAAGTCGCTCAGTTCGTCGTCCACCCACGCGAACGGCCGCCCGCTCGCGTAATCCACCAGCGCGGCGGTCTTCCAGTGCACCCCGTCGGCGCGCTCCCGAAACAACACGTCACCGAAGTCGACGAAGGGAAGCTCGGGAAGTCCGATTACCGGGGCGATCCAGCGGTTGGCGTCCCCCATCCACGTAGTGGCCCAGCACAACTCATAGCCGAGCCCCAGCAGTTCTCGACCATGCTCCGGGTGGAGCCAGACCCGCAAAGGCCCCCGACGCAACGAGAACGCTCCGGTCCCGTCCGACGCTCCGCCGTCTCGGGGGACCCGGATGGTCGTGTAGCCGGCCGGACGCCTTTCCGGCTTGGCCGCGTAGGGGTTGAGAGGCCCGTCCACTTTACCGACCGCAGGAGCTTGGATATCGGCTCTGAACTGCGACGATTCATAGAGTACATGTCCGTGACGGTGAGTTGGGATCGATGATGTAGTCAGTCCGAGTGAACGTTGGCCCCATGTCTTTGGCCAAGCGAAAACGAGGCTGCGTTGGATCAGGGAGCCGGGCAGCATGGCGGTGTGGCCGATCTGCTGTGGGATGACGTGAGCTGTTTCTTCGACCCGGACCTGATGGGGTCTCTGCCGGACCTGCGTGTCCCAGACGCCTCGGTGGAGGACTGGCAGGCGGTCCTCGATCTTGTCGAGGCGAGAGGTTGGCAGCGCCAGTACTCCGAAGGCGAGACTGTGCTGCCGGTCCCTCGGGCGGAGACCGTGCTGTCCCGCCCGGAGGACGCTGAGTGCCCGAACCTGCGGGTGTGGCCGACTGTTGATGTTCTGGCGATCTTCCGTTTCCATGACGATGACGAAATCGACTTCGATGTTGATCTGCGGGAGTTGCAGGGCCAAGAGCGACTTGATGTGTTCTGCGACTTCTTGCGGGAAATCGGGCGACGCCTGGGCAAGCCGGTGCTGATGGACCCGGAGGGTGATCGTGGCCATCCGGTACTCGGCTTCGATATCGAGGCCGATCGCGTCGTACTCTTGGCTGAGCCACTGGTCAGGTGATTGCGGCCACCGGCCGCGATTTGCAGAGGGCTCCGTTGCGGAGTCAACGAAGACACTCGGGGCAACCACGGCTCGGTGGGTTCTCGTGCCTTGTCCTGTCGAGGATCAGTCGGTAGCGCCCGCCGAGCGGAGCGAACGGCCGAGATCGCCGACGAGTAGACGAGGGTGGCGCCGCCACCACCACATGTCGATGGGGTCGAATCCGCTGATCCGGTGGAACTGTGACAAGGAGATGCCGTCGTCGAAGACGGTGGCGGCCCGGAAACGATCGTCGAGGGCTTTGACCTGGGGGGTCCATAGGACGATCACACGCTCAGTGAGGATCGGCCACGCCTCATGCAGCCAGTTCCGGCTGTAGAGGTCGTTGGTGTATTCGTCCACCAGGTCGCTGTAACCGTCCTCGACTTTGTCCACGAGCCAGGCCCACTTGTCGATCATCTCTCGGACGGTGAATGCCTTGCGCCAGCCGCGTTGACGCAGGACCTCGCCTGCGGCCTGCTCGTTGTGGGGCTCCATATGCCGGAGCCTGGCATACGGGATGGTCCGGTGACCACGGGTTTCCCCTGGTCACCGGACCGGACTGAGCGGCATCCCCGGGTTGTCAGGTGCCCGTGATCTGGGCTTCGAGGTCGGCGACGCGCCGGTCCTGGAAGCGGAGGTTGGAGCGGGCGGCCTTGAGCCGCTCGTCGAGGGTGCGGTTGTCGGTCGTGAGTTGGCGGACCCGCTGTTTGAGGGTGGTGTTCTCAGTGGTGATCCGCTGGATGGCTTCCTCGGTCCACTCGGCTTCCAAGTCCCGGATCTGGCCGAGGAGTTCGCCAATTCGGGTCCGCTGGGTGAGGATCTCGGCCTGGGCGGCCTTGAGACGTTCTTCGGCGTTCAGGGCACGTTCGCGCCAGGTCGCCTCGCGCTCGTCGTTCTGGTCGGCGAGCAACTGTGCCCGGCGGCTTCCGGACTCGGCCATCGCGCTGGTGATCGTGGCTCGGGCCTCGGCGTTGTCGTAGAGGAAGGTGCGCGAGACGTCCGCGCGACGGGCGACGGCGGCGACGCTGACCTGGGTTTTCTCGCGTTGAAGTCGGGTGATGGCTTCGCGGACCCGCTGGAGGGCGGTCTCGGTCTTGTGGCGGCGGGCCGCCAGGGCGGCGGCCGTGCGGGGTTCTGGGACGGCAGCGGTCTTCATGCGATGTCCTGATCAGGGTCGTTGTCGGTTGTGCGTGTATCGCTGTACTCGCTCTGCTCGTCTTCGCTGCCCGCGGCGGCGAGGTCGGCGGCGCGGAAGGCGGTGGACCACACGCGGTGGAAGTAGTCCTGCGGTTTGCGCAGGTCCAGGGCGAGGGCGTCATCGAGCAGCCCGAGGCCGGCCAGGGCTTTCTCCAAGCCGTCGATGGCGCGGGCGGTCGGTTCGAAGTAGCGGTGGAGGTAGTCGGCGGTGGCGTCGTCCGAGGCGCCTTCGGCCAGTTGCCGCCACTGTTCCCGTTTCCGCCGCCAGTAGAGGAGGTCCGCGCCGGAGAGGACGAACTTGTCGCAGTTGTGGCAGTCGAGGTTCCAGGGACAGGCACCGCCGTCGATGACCGGCTGGAAGGTGCAGAAGCCACCCTCGGCCGGGGTGCTGCGGCGGGCGAGGTCGATGGCGATGGCGAGGGCCTGCTCCTTCGTGAGCGCCTCGGCTGAGTCCCCTGCGAGGAGCTCCCCAGGAGCGGTCGTGCCGGGGCCGGCGACCCAGACGTGCTGGAGCACGTTCTCCAGATCGGTGTTGGAGAGGTGGACGTAGTGCTCGGCCATCCGGTCCGAGACGTGTCCGAGGTAGCGGCGGATGTGGGTGAGGGTGGCGCCTTGACGCAGGAGGCTGGTGGCCAGGGTGTGGCGGGCCTGGTGGGGGACGCAATGGCCGATGTCCATAGCGTCGACCCAGGGACGGAAACGGCTGTAGAACCACGGTCTGCTCAGCGCGACCGTTCCGTCGGTGCTGCGGTAGCTGGTGGGGAACAGCGCAAGTCCGTCGCGTTCCTTGCCCGTGGGGGTGTAGCCGTGTTCGTCGGCGAACCGCCTGAGCGTTTTGCGCTGCCGGTCGGCGATGAGGGCGTAGAGGGACTCGGGGATGCGGATAGCCGCGTCGTAGTTGCCTACCTTGGTCTGGTCGTGCCAGAGCATCGCGAGCCCGCTGAGCCGACCGATGCAGTTCCAGCGGAGCTCGATGACCTCCCCCAACCGCCGTCCGGTGACCACGAGGGTCTCCCAGATGTCCCGGGCGCCCTCGTCATCCGGATCGTGGACGCGTGTGAACTCGGCGAGATTGTGTTCGTCGGCCAGTGCGCGTGCTACCTCGTCGGCGAAGGGGCGTCGCCGCTTCTGGTAGGCGGTGCTGCCTGCGTTCGGCAACGCGATGACGAACTCCCTGGCCAGGCCGATGGCGTCGGTCGCGCCATCGTCCATCGCCTTGCGGAGGATCCTGCGGGTGTGGTTGAAGACCAACGATCGCGTGCCGGTCGTGACGATGCTCGGCTTCCCATCGACCCGGACCATGGCCAAAGACGGGAGCGCGTGGCGCTCGCGATGTCGCTGATCTGCGACGAAGTGGTCGGCGTGTTGCTTCGCCAGGACTGCGGGGTCGTGGCCCCCGCCGGGGGCGTCGGCCTCGATGAAAGCGCTCAACTCGATCATCGCTCGACGAATCTGGTCCAGGGTGTGGGCGCTGTTGGGGCAGCGCGGGGAGCGCAGGAGTCCCGCGAAGTAGTCCTACGTGATGTCCCGCAGCCACCGTTGAGAGATCGAGGTGAGGCTGATGTGCCCGAGCCGGTTCTCGTAACTGATACCGAAGTGCCTCGTTTCAAGGAATCCGGCCTCTTTGGCCTCCTCAGGTGTGAAGTAGACCAGGCGCAACTCGTGGAGGATCTCTTTCGCGATCCCGCTGGCGGTCTTGGTCAAGCAAGCAAGGTCCAGGTCGACGATCGAGGTTGCATCCTGCTCGCGGCAGGCGTTCACCACCATGCGGAGCGCGGTGACATCCCAGCGGGCCGGACGCGGCCGCTGTGTATGAGTGAACAACCCCCACTGGATTTCCGCTCGCGTCAGCGGCCTCAGCCCGCGCAAGTTCAGCTGAGCGGGCACGGAGACCGCGATCTCCCTGGCGCACCACGCACGGAACTGGACGTGGTCGATGTAGCTGACAGCGACTCGCCCCTCGCGCCACGATCCGCCCGGAATGGATGCGCCGCCGGGAGAACCCGCCCTCCGGTAGGCGTGAGCGTGTCGCTGGCACAGCCCCAGCGGCGACTCCGCCAGCAGAGGACAGACCAGTACCGTGCAGGTCCCGAACCCCGGAGTGGGGCTTTGCTCGGCGGCCCACCCATCGAAGTCGGGTGTGGCTTCTTGGCCGACTCGCGTCCGACTCCATTTCTGCAGGTGATATCTACAGAGACGGTACTGGCTCGCCCGCGCGGGTCGCTCGGGGCAGATCAGACAGGCCAGATTCCCGTCATGCTCGGTTGTCTGGCTCAATGGTTCAGCAGTTTTGAGGAAGGCTGACCTGCTGACCCCTTCCTTCTCGGCCGCGAGCCACTCCTGGCGATGGGCGTGACAGAAGTCGCCGAGGCCGCTGCCGCGCTGGCAATCGGTGACCCGGCAAAACCACCGATAGGTCTGATGCCCGGGTGGGATCTGGACGATGTCGTCGCGGAAAAGAGGATCGAAGGAGGGCGCGCTGGTCAACGCGGTGAGGATCTCCAAGCGATCCCTGCCGATTCGGGTGTGGTTCTGATGTGCGGTCAGCAAGGGCAGCAGAAACGCATCCCGGCGCTTCACCGGCCCTCACCCCAGACCATGCGCAGAGCGGCGTCGAAGACCGGATCGTGGATGTCGACGTGACCGTAGACCTCGTCGACCATCGCCGCCGAGGCCCAGCCGCCCGCGTCCCGGGCGATCAGGGTGTTGCCGTCCGCGGCATCGAGAACCGCCGAGGTGAAGGTGTGCCGGAAGGCATGGGGTTTCACCAGCCCCAGACCAGCGCGTTTCCCTGCCCGGCCGAGCATCCGGCGGGCGCCGACCGGGGCCCACGGCCGGCCCGTATCGGCGCCGTGCAACTGGACCAGGAGCATGCCGTGCCGAGCGCCGCGCGGGTACTCGGTCGTCATGTACTCGAAGTAGGAGTGCACCATCGCCGGGCTGACCCGCTTGATCAGCCCGCCGGTGACCGTCCCACGCTCGACCTGCCACGGGTGCTTGGTCTTGGCCTCGGCCCGGTTCGGGTTGCCGGGCCGGTGGCAGACGTGCAGGTGCGGCGTGCGGCACTCGCCGCAGGCAGCGTTCTCCCGCAGGTGCAGGTCGACCAGGTGCAACCCGCACAGCTCGCCGATCCGCAGGCCCCCGTCTGCGAGCCAGTCGACGACCAGCCGGTCACGGGCGGCGTTCACCGTCTCCAGCAGCTTCTCCCTCGCCCCGTCCGGCAGCATCTTCGGGTGCCGGCGGTGCGGCCCCTTCGGCGCCAGCGGGTTCGTGGGCAGTGGCGACTTCACATGACCGAGGAACGAGCGGCGGCGGTCCACCCGCGACGGCAGCCGGGACCTGTCGAGTTTCTTGCCGAGTTCGCCGTTTACGCCGAGCGCGGCTTGGTGCAGGTAGAAGCCCTTCAAGCAGGCCGCTGCGGTCGACAGCGCCGAGCGGCTGTAGAGGCGCTTGCCGACCCGCCACGGCTCCCCGAGCGGCATGCGGACCTCGGCGCCGACGATCCCCATATACCGTTCCAGGTCGCGCAGTTGGACCGTGTCGAAGGCCAGACACTCACGCTCCAGCCACCGCAGGTGATCCACCAGGTAGTACGCGTAGGTCTTCTGCGTGCCCGAGCCCTCGTGCTCACGCAGGAACCGGTCCGCCTCCGTGTGCAGCGTGCCCTCGGGCCAGACGATCGTCCATGACCTCCGCCCGTCCTTCCTCTCGATTCGCTGGACCCTCAAGTCCCCGACCACGACGTGCCGTACCACTTGTCCTCCATACCGACTCCGGAACATGACAGACGTCCCGGTCCCGGTCGGTAAACGAGCCCATGACGCCCAAGTCACAGGCCCAGAGGGACATCACGGGCGGCACTACCTGCGGTCGGTAAAGTCCACGTCGAGGAACAGCAGCGGTCGGCTCACCATCTCACCCTGCCCTACCCGTGATCGGCTGTGCAGGTGGCAGCGTAGCCGCAGCGGCGAGCGCGGCACCGGATTGCCCGAAGCGATGACGGCGGCGACACCGGCCGTCACCGCACAGCGCCCCCTGGCTACGCTTCCACGGTGACGCTCTACTTCGATCCGGTGCCGTAGATTCGCGATGATCGCGAGTCGTTCCAGGGTCAGTGGACATCGTCGGTCCGCCGACAACGGCGTGATCCCGCCCCTGGCCGTCGTCGGCCCCCGCCCCGCAGCGACCGGCCATCCACTCCGACGCGCTACGGCCTCTCGACTGCGGGAGACAAGTGATGCCAAGCGTGTCCACAGGTGCCCTTGCAGCGCCGCTGCCTGCGGTGGGCCCACGGGTCCATGGTGTCAGTCGGGCTGCCGTGTCGCCGGTTCCGTGCCGTCGGATCGTCGCCGGTCACGCCGCCCGGCGGCGGTGTCGACGAGTCGGCGGAGCCACGCGTGGGCGGGGTCGTCGGCGACGCTGGCGTGCCAGATCGCGCTGACGGTGTATGTGGGCATGGGGAGGGGCGGGGCGGTGGCCGTGAGGTCCAGGAGGTCCGCGTAGACGAGGGCCGCGTGGGTGGGGACGGTGGCCAGGGCGGGCAGGGTGGCGAGTTGGAGGGCGGCTCCGGCGAAGTGGGTGGTGGAGGCGATCACCCGACGGTCGAGTCCGCGGGTTTCCAGGACGTCGTCGACGATGCCGCGCCGCCCGTCGTAGGAGATCAGCAGGTGGGGGTGGGTCAGATAGTCGTCGAGGGAGAGCGGGGCCCGCAGCGGCAGGAGGCGGGGGTTGAACAGGCAAGTGTAGTCGGAGGTGAACAGGGCTCGGCTGCGATGGTCGGCGCGGTGCGCGGGGGCGGCCGCCACGCCGAGGTCGATCTCGGCGCGGTCGATCATGTCGGCGACGGTGTTGCGGCTTGCCTGGCGTACGGCCAGTCGGATGCCCGGCAGCCCGGACGTGGCTTCCAGGAGGCGGGGAAGGAGGGCCGCCTCCAGGTCGTCGGACATGCCCAGGGTGAAGGTGCGCCGGGCGGTGGCCGGGTCGAAGTCGTCCCGGTCGGTCACGGCTCCGTGGATCAGCCCGAGCGCCGGCTCGACCCGGCGGGCCAGTGCGACGGCGCGCGGCGTGGGCTCGACACCACTGCGGGTACGGGTGAACAGCTCGTCGTCGAAGAGCGTGCGCAGGCGCCCCAGGGCCGCGCTCGTGGCGCCCTGGCTCAGATGGAGGGCGGCGGCGGCCCGGGTGACGCTGCGCTCGCGCATGAGGGCGGCGAAGACGACCAGCAGGTTGAGGTCGGCCTTCCGGAATTCGGTTTCGTAGATGTCGATCATCGCGAGAATCAGTTTGCCGGATGAAGGGTGTCGTTTCTAGCGTCGGAGCATGACGTCTACCTCCGCCGCGCCCCGCCGCACCATGACCGTCGCCGTCGTCCAGGCGGCCGCCCCCCTCTTCGACACCCCGGCCGCGGTGGCCCGGGCCGAGGAGCTCATCCGCGAGGCCGCCGCCCGCGGCGCCGAGGTCATGGTGCTGCCCGAGGCGTTCATCGGCGGCTATCCCAAGGGACTGGACTTCGGCATCACCGTCGGCAGCCGCACACCGGCCGGCCGCGACCTCTTCCGGCGCTACCACGCCGCCGCCATCGAGGTCCCCGGCCCGGAGGTCGAGGCCCTCGCCGCCGTCACCCGGGACCTCGGCTGCCACGTCGTCGTCGGCGCGGTCGAGCGTCAGGGCGGCACCCTCTACTGCGTCGCCCTCTTCTTCGGCCCCGACGGCTACCTCGGCCTGCACCGCAAGCTCATGCCCACGGCCGCCGAGCGCTACCTCTGGGGCCAGGGCGACGGCTCCACCCTCCCCGTCGTCGACACCGGTACGGCCCGCCTCGGCTCGGCGATCTGCTGGGAGAACTACATGCCACTCCTGCGTACCGCCATGTACGCCAAGGGCGTCGACCTCTGGTGCGCACCCACCGTCGACGACCGCGACGCCTGGCAGGCCACCATGCGTCACATCGCCCTGGAGGGCCGCTGCTTCGTCCTCAGCGCCGGCCAGTACCTGCGCCGCGACGCCCTCCCCGCCGACCTCCACCCCGTACAGGGCGACGCCCCCGACACCGTCCTCATCGGCGGCGGCTCCGTCATCGTCTCCCCCCTGGGCGACGTCCTCGCCGGCCCGCTGCGCGACGGCGAGGGCATCCTGACCGCCGAACTCGACCTCGACGACCTGGCCCGCGCCCGCTTCGACCTCGACGCCACGGGTCACTACGCCCGCCCCGACGTCTTCACGCTGCATGTCGACGAGTCGCCCCGCACCACGGTGAACTCGTCCTGACCGGTGGCGGTTCGGGCGCGCGGTGTGATCCGTCGGATCGATTCCGTGGCGGGCACGCCAAGGGATCACCGGTACGACCAACTGAGTAATCTCTGGCAGGGCGGGCCCCACCAGCACGGCCCGCCCGAGCAGTTGTGTATCCACCAACCCTGGAGAACTCACCATGCGCGTCAAAGCCTTCGACCACCTGGTACTCAACGTGACCGACGTCGACAAGGCGCTGGACTTCTACACCGGCCTCCTCGGCCTCGCGCCCGAACGCGTCGAGGAGTGGCGGGCCGGCAAGGTGTCGTTCCCCTCCGTCCGTATCGACGCGACCACCGTCATCGACCTGTTCTCCCGCCCGCGCGGCGAGTCCAACGTCGACCACATCTGCCTCGTCGTCGACCCCCTCGACTGGCAGGAGGTCGTCGACTCCGGCACCTTCGACGTCATGGAGGGCCCGGTCCCGCGCTGGGGCGCCCGCGGTTCCGCGCAGTCGGTCTACGTCAAGGACCCCGACGGCAACACCGTCGAGCTGCGCTGGTACCCGGAGGACGTCGAGAACTGACCGGGCCGGGGCAGGGGTTGGGCGTACCCGATCGGGAGCGATCGGGTACGCCCGTCGATCGTGCCGCGAGCCCGGCGTGATCGCGCACCGCCCGACCGGCGATCGACGACACTTGACAACAGGTCATGTTCCTGACACCTGTGGCACTGCACGACTCCCACGAGAGGCACCACACACTGCGAAGGGGGCACTCAGCGCATGACCAAGCCTGAGAGCGCGGAATCCGAGTACGACGTCGTCATCAGCGGAGCCAGCATCGCCGGCAGCGCCGCGGCGATCCTGCTGGCCCGACGCGGTGCCCGCGTCGCACTCCTGGAACGCCGCTCGGACCCCTCCGCGTACAAGGTGCTGTGCACCCACTCCATCACGGCCAACGCCTACCCCGTGCTGGACGAACTGGGCCTCGTCCCCGCCCTGGAGAAGGCGGGAGCCGTCCGCAACGACGCCCGCTGGTACACCCGCTGGGGATGGATCGAGCCGCGGCCCGCGCCGACAGGGCCCGGGCTGCCGTACGCGTACAACATCCGGCGCAGCGTCCTGGACCCGCTCATCAGGTCCCACGCCGCCGAGACCCCCGGCGTCGACCTGCTCCTCGGCCACCAGGTGACCGGCCTGATCGACGAAGCCGGACGAACCGTGGGAGTCCGCGCCTCGACACCCCAGGGCGAACGCGAGATCCGCGCCCGCCTGGTCGTCGGCGCCGACGGCAAGGACTCGGCCGTCGCGAAACTCGCCGGCATCCCCACGCGCCAGTACGAGAACGCCCGGTTCGGCTACCTCGCGCACTTCCGCGACCTCCCGCTGCACGGCGGGATAGGCCAGACCTGGTTCCTCGAACCCGACATGGCCTACGCCTTCCCCAACGACGACGGCGTCACCGTCCTCGCCGTCCTCCCCGACAAGAAGCACCTCCCCGCCTTCCGTGAAGACCTGGAAGGCAGCTTCCTCTCCTTCGTCCGCTCCCTCCCCGAAGCACCCCCCATCGACTCCGCCGAACGCGTCTCGAAGATCATCGGCGCCGTCAACTACCCCCTCCTCAGCCGCGACCCCACCGCACCCGGCATCGCCCTCATCGGCGACGCCGCCCTCACCGGCGACCCCCTCTGGGGCGTCGGCTGCGGCTGGGCCCTCCAGTCCGCCCAATGGCTCGCCACCGCCGTCGCCCCGGCCACCACCGGCCACGCCGACCTCGACACCTCCCTCGCCGCCTACGCCCGCACCCACCGCCGCCGCCTGGCCCCCCACCAGTACCTCGCCGCCGACTACGCCAAGGGCCGCCGCTTCAACCCCATGGAACGCCTCATGTTCTCCGCGGCCACCCGCGACGGCGCCACCGCCCGTCACATGCACCTCTTCGCCTCCCGCCTCATCAGCCCCCTCCAGTTCCTGAACCCCCTGGCCCTGGCCAGGGCCGCCTCCGTCAACCTCCGGCACCGCAGGGCAAACGCGTCGCCGGCACGCTGACCGCCCGCGCGGCTGCCGGGCCTACCCGGGGGAATCGACAGGTCGTGCCGGTAGGCGACCGGCTCGTCTTCCGGGTCGTCCTTCTCGGTCTGCCGTTCCCGCGCCCGCTCCCAGGCGTCGATCTGGGCGCCCGGCCGGGCCCCGGTGGTGCGGCGGCGGTCCGGCGGGGCCGTCATCCGCGCGGGCTCGCCGGGATGCCGCCGGTGCCGTGATTGGGCAGGCTGGTGCCTTGGACTGGGCTCGTTGTCGGTACGGCGGGGAGAGGAACCCATGGGCAGAACAGGCAGGGCGGGTCCTGACGGGGGCCGGGCCGCGCGGCTGCTGGCGCGGCTGGCCGTGCTTGCGGCCGTCGGTTCGCTGGTGGCCCTGGTGAGCGCGCTGGGGGAGGGCGGGCTCGAGATCGTCGTGGCGGGGCTCCTCGGGCTGGTCCTCGGAGCCGCGGGAGTGTGGTGGCTCGTGGCGCACCGCGGTCTCATGCGGCTGCTCGGGGCGCTCGTGGCGGTCTTGGCGCCGATCGCCGTCCTGGTGTACTTCACGCACGAAGGTCTGTGGCTGACGGCGCTGGTGCTGTGTCTGTGCTGGGGCGTGGCGATGGCCTGCGCGCGGGCGGCGCTGCGGAAGGCGCACAAGGAGCGGCCGCAGAAGGTGAGGGCCGCGGTGCCGCCGGAGCGCCCGGTGCTGATCATGAACCCGAAGTCCGGAGGAGGGAAGGTCGGCCGCTTCGGGCTGGTGGAGCGGGCGGAGGAGCTCGGTGCGCGGGTGATCCTGCTCGACCCGTCCGCGCCGGCCGATGTCGCCGCGCTGGCCCGGGAGGCCGTGTCCGAGGGTGCGGACCTGCTCGGGGTCGCGGGCGGCGACGGCACCCAGGCCCTGGTCGCGGCGGTCGCGGCCGAGAACGACCTGCCGTTCCTCGTGGTGTCGGCCGGCACGCGCAACCACTTCGCCATGGACCTCGGTCTCGACCGCGACGACCCCTCACGCTGCCTCGACGCGCTGACCGACGGTGAGGAGCTCAGGGTGGACCTGGGCTTCGTCGCGGACCGGGCGTTCGTCAACACCGTGTCCTTCGGGGTGTACGCCGACGTCGTGGCACATCCCGAGTACCGCGACGCCAAGGCCGGTACGGCGCTGACCCTCATGCCGGACCTGCTGCTCGGCGAGGGGGCTCGACGTGTCGACGCACAGGCCGACGCCACGTCGCTCGAGTCCCAGCAGGCACTGCTGATCAGCAACAACCCGTACGTCTCACCCGACGAGATCGCCGCCGGCGGCCGTCGGCCCCGGCTCGACGACGGGCTGCTCGGCGTGCTCGGGATCCGGGTGGAGGACGCCGCGCAGGCCGCCGACCTGGCCGTACGGGGTTCGCAGTCCACCGGGCTGACCGTACTCACCGCCCGACGGGTCGAGGTGACCGCCGACGAGGACGAGATCCCCGTGGCCGTCGACGGCGAGGCACTGCGGATGCCGACGCCGGTCGTGTGCACGACGCGCCCGGGTGCGCTGCGGGTGCTGGTACCGCGCGACCGTCCGGGCGTCGCCGTGATCAAGCAGCCGGTGAGGTGGCGAAGGATCTTCGACCTCGCGTTCGGCCGCTCCGAGCGAACGGCCTCCTCGTCCTCCCCTTCCTGAGGGCCGTGGCGCCGGATCCCTCTCGTCCCCTCCTCCTGACGTCCGCACCGAACATCCCCTCGTCCCGACGGCTGTGACGTTCCGCCCCTGCCGCGCCCGGCGGCCAGCCGCTACCGTGGGTCCATGGCCCGGGAAATCCGTATCGAGATCAGCGACGAGGCGTACGAGGCTCTGGAACGCGTCGCGGCGGAGAAGCAGGTGCCCGCCGAGGACTACGCGGGCCGTGTGCTGGACGCGGATCTGACGCGGACCAGGTTCGTCGAAGGCGCACGCTCCTTCGTCGTCGAGCACGGCAAGGCGTTCGCGGAGCGATTCAGTCGTCCCGTGCCGCCCGGCGCCGACGCGGCCTGATCCGGCCCGCGCGTGTTCCTCCACATCGATCTCTCCTGGCTGCTCGACATAGCTCAGCAGGAGATCCCGGGCGACCCGGGGATCTCCGACTGGGGATCGCTCGAAGCCGCCCGCGCCCGGCATGCCTTCCGGGTGATGGACATCCCCGTGTACGAGCATCCGCACCACCGTGCGGCCGCCCTCCTGGAACAGCTCGTCCGCGTGCCGGCGCTGGAGCACTCCAACGAGCTGTACGGCGTGGTCGTGGCCGCCGCCTACCTCCACGCGTGCGGATACCCCGTCCGTGTCACGGCGGAGGGGGCGATCGACCTCGTCGAGCGCGTGGCCGAAGGCCGGGTCGACGTCCGGCAGGTCGCGGCGGCCCTGGAGGAATGGACGCGCTGAGCCGGCCCCGCTCCTTATCGGGCCCCTTCCGCGCGGAAGGTACGCCGGTAGGCGGCGGGCGTCGTACGCAGGGCCTCGTGGAAGCGCCGACGCAGGTTGACGGCCGACGAGAGACCGACCCTCCGGGCGATGGTCTCCACCGGCAGGTCGGTCTCCTCCAGCAGCGCCCGGGTCGCGGCGAGTCTGCGGTCCAGCAGCCACCGTCCGGGACTGATGCCGAGCTGCTCGGTGAAGCGACGGGTCAGCGTGCGGGCCGAGACCTGTGAGCAGACCGCCATGTCGGCCACGCTGACAGGCTGGTCCAGGCGCTCGCCCAGCCATTCGAGGAGCGGCGCCAGCGAGTCGGCGACCGGCCCGGAGGTGGGCAGTTCGGCGTACTGCAACTGGCAGCCCTCGCGGTGCGGCGGCATCACCATCTGCCGGGCGATGCGCATCGCGTACGCGGCGCCGTGGTCGGTACGCACCAGATGCAGGCACAGGTCCACACCGGCCGCGGATCCGGCACTGGTCGCCACGTCGCCATGGTCCACGTACAGCACCCCGGCATCGACCTGGACCCGCGGGAACCGGGTGGCCAGCTCGGCGGCCTGCGCCCAGTGGGTCGCGGCCCGCCGACCGTCGAGGAGCCCGGCAGCCGCGAGGACGAACGCCCCCGAAGAGATCCCGACGATCCGCGCACCGCGCTCATGCGCACCGCGGACCGCCTCGACCACCGCCGTCGGCATCGCGCCGCGGCCCGGCTGCTGACGGCCGGGAACCACCACGGTGTCCGCGCGCTCCAGCGCCTCCAGGCCCGTCTCGACGAGCATGTCGTACCCCGCCTGGGTCCGTACCGGTCCGGGTCGCTCCGCGCAGACCTCGAACGCGTAGCGGGCGGGGATCGCCGGGCCGTGGTCCCCGAACACCTCCGCCGCGCAGGCCAGCGGGAACGTCGACTGCTGCGGCTGCAACAGGGCCACCACCCGGTGCGGCGCCGCGGACTTCGGCAGCGAACGAAGCGTCATGGCGGGAAAGTACCCCATCATGTCGCTCCGGACACTGGGGCCGCCCGATTGGTGCAGACCAGTATGGCGTGCTGTGACCAACGCGCACAGCCAGACCCAGCCCCCACCACCCACCGGCCCACAGCCTGACCAGCCCCTCGACCAGCCACGCGCGGACGGGCTCGCCGACCGACCACTTGCGGACGGGCTCACCGATCGACCACGCGCGGCCGATCCCACCGACCCACCTTCGGCGAACGGGCCCACCGACCCACCGACGACGGAAGGCGCGCCCGCACGGCCCCCCTTGTGGGACCGACGCTTCACGCTCTACTTCACCGCCCGCACGGTCTCGCTCGTCGGCGACGCGATGATGCCGGTGGCCGCCGTGCTCGCGGTCGGCGCGCTCTACGGGATCACCGGGGCCGGCCTCGTCCTCGGCGTGTGGACCGGCACGTTCGTGCTCCTGGTCCTGTTCGGCGGGGTGCTCGCCGACCGGTTCGGCGCGCGCCGCATGATGGTTCTCGCGGACCTCGTCCGTGTCCTCACCCAAGGGGTACTGGCTGCCGCCTTCTTCACCGGTCCACCGCCGTTCTGGCTGCTGGTGGCCATGGCGGCCGTGGCAGGCGCGGCCGTGGCGATGTTCCTCCCGGGCGTGAACGGGATGATCCCGCTCGTCGCCCGCGAGCCCCAGCGAGCCAACGCCACACTCAAGGTGGCCGACGCCCTCGCCCACCTGACCGGCCCGGCCCTCGCCGGCCTCCTGATCACGCTGACCAGCGCCGGCACCGTCTACGCCATCGACGCCGGAACCTTCCTGCTCAGCGCCCTCTGTCTCGCGCTGATCCGCCTCGCCCCCTCCGGCGCGCCCACGGAGACCCCGGCCGAAGCCGACTCCTCGACGTCCGGTGGCCGTTCGCTCGGCCGCGACCTTCGCCAGGGCTGGCACGAGTTCCGGGCCCGCACCTGGATGTGGGCGGTCATCCTCATCTGGGTGGTCTACGGCGTACTCCTCTTCGGCCCGCTCGTACCGCTCAGCTCGGCGCTGATCGGCGCCCGACTCGGCCCGAACGCCTATGGCCTGGCCGTCTCCTTCCTCGGCGTCGGCACGGTCCTCGGCGGCCTGCTCGCCCTGAGGCTGCGCCCGGCCCGTCCGCTGGCCGCCGGCGCCCTCGCCATGGCCCTGTACACCGCCCTTCCGCTCTGCGTCGCCCTCGGCGCCGGACTGCCCTGGCTGCTCGCGGGCCACGCCCTCGGCGGCGGCGCCCTCGCGTTCTGGTCGGTCATGTGGGCCACGAGCGTCCAGACCCACACCCCACCCGTCGTCCTCAACCGCGTCAGCGCGTACGAGCTGGCCGGGTCCGTCTCCGGCATCGCCCTCGGCCAGATCCTGGCCGGCCCCGCCACCGCCCTCGCCTCCCCCGACCGCCTGCTCCTGATCTCGGCCGCCGCCTGCCTCGCGGGCTGCGCCGCACTCCTCACGACCCCGGCCATCCGCACGCTGCGCCGCGCCGCCCCCACCACCGAACCCCCGCCCGCCGCCTGAGCGCCCTCGCCGACGCCAGGACGCGAACGCCCCACCGGCCCGGCCGCCCCCCCGAAGGGGCTTTGGCGGCCGGGCCGGTGGGCGGCGGGCGTCTACTTCTGGAGCCAGATCCCCCCGGCGGCGACTCCCGCCGCCGTGGAGACCAGCGTGATCAGCCGGTACGGGACGTGGTGCATGACGAGGCGGACCCCTCGGCACCGGATCTCGAGGAACGGCGGGGGAGTCGTGGTCGTCTTGTGGGTCGTGGAAGGCATGCGTGCTCCGTTCTGGTCGACGGTCGGGTGACCGGCTGAGAACAGGGAATCGCCACGACCGGAAGTTGCGACACTCCGCAATTTGAGAGGCTGTTCGTCACTCAGGAGCGGGTGGAACGTCAGGAACAAGGAGGCGCCGTGCTGGAGAAGCCGCGCTCGGACGAAGTGCGCAGCCGTCCACGTGGGTTGGCGAAGCTGAGCGGACTCGAAGCGGATGAGGAGAAGGTCGCTCTCTACCTGCGGGAGCTGCATGCGCGGCTGGAGATGACCTCGAAGGAGCTCGCGCCCGCACTCACCGAGCTGAAGCCCGGCGAGCCCGTCAGCGAGTTCCAGCTCTCGCGCTGCCTCAGTGGGAAGACGCTGCCGAAGCTCTCCCTGATCTCCCGGATGCACGAACTGCTCGCCGGGAGAACGGGCCGACCCGTCGACGAAGGCGCCGTACGCGTCGGGCGCGAGCTGGTGTTCGCCGCGGCGCAGAGCAAGGGACCGCTGATGGCGCGGGAGTACCGGCTGGAGGCGGCCCTCGAGGATCTCGGCGAGCAGCGGGCGCGGACCGCGGAGGAACTCGCCGGGCTGCGCGGTGGTCTGAACGAGGAGCGCCGACGCCTGGCGAGCCTGGAGCAGGAGCTGCGTGACATGTCCGAGCACGCCTACCGCGAGCGGCGGGAGGTGGCCGAGGAGCAGGAGGAGATCCGTCAGCGCATCGCCGTGCTCGAAGACCTCGTCCGGCAGCACGAGGCCCTGCTGCGTCTGATGCGGCAGGAGGACGAGCACGTGACGACGATGATGGCCGCGGCGGGCAAGGAGATCGAGGGGTGGCGGAGCGGCGAGGCCGTGGCCGCCGGTTCCGAAGGCGTCCAGGGCGAGGCGGCGTCGCCCCAACGGAGTGCGGATGAGGTCTTCGTCCTGCGCGAGCAGGGAAGCAACGAGGCGGCGGACCGGCAGATCCGCGCGTTCGTCGACGTGGCTTCGCTGAGCGATCTCGTGGAACTGTACGCAATCTTCGAGAAGCATCGCCGCCTGTTGGAGACCCGGCGCCTGGCCACGGCGATCGTCAAGCAGCGTCCGGCACGTGACGTGCTGAGACTTGCCACCGGAATGGTGGGGAAGCTGCCCCAGTTCGAGGACGGTCGACTTCTCCAGGCAGCGGGCGACCAGGCGCCGGTGGCCGAAGTCCTCCTCCTGGCCGACCTTCTGCGGGAGACCACCCAGACGCACCGCCTCACCGATCTCACCTCCGGTCTCACCTCCGGTATCACCACGCGTCCCCACGGCGAGGTCGAGTACCTGCGCTCGGCCGGGCTGCCCTTCCGCACTCCGAACCCGACGATCCCGGCACCGGAACCGGAGAAGCGGCGCTTCTGGTCGCGCTGAGGCACCCCCGCTTCCGGTCGACGACACGCCCGGTGCGATCGACGTCGCACCGGGCGTGCCCGGCCGCCTAGCCTCCTCCTAGGCCGATGCGGCCGTCCGGCGCGTCACCCTCGGGCGAGGTCGAACCGGTCGAGGTTCATCACCTTGTCCCAGGCCGCCACGAAGTCGCGCACGAACTTGTCGCCCGCGTCCTGGGAGGCGTACACCTCGGAGAGGGCGCGGAGCTGGGAGTGCGAACCGAAGACGAGGTCGGCGGCCGTGGCGGTCCAGGTGACCTGGCCCGTGGCGCGGTTGCGGCCTTCGTAGACGTTCTCCGTCGAGGCCGACGGCTTCCATTCGGTGCCCATGTCGAGGAGGTTGACGAAGAAGTCGTTGGTCAACGTCTCCGGCCGGGTGGTGAGGATGCCGTGCGGGGAGTGGGCGGAGCCGGCCTTGAGGGCACGCATGCCGCCGAGCAGGACCGTCATCTCGGGGGCTGTGAGCGTGAGCAGGTTGGCGCGGTCCAGGAGGAGGGTCTCCGGCGAGAGCTTCTCTCCGGACCGGAGGTAGTTGCGGAAGGCGTCCGCCCGCGGTTCGAGGACGGCGAAGGACTCCACGTCCGTCTGCTCCTGGGAGGCATCCGTGCGCCCGGGGGAGAAGGGGACGGTGAGGGAGTGGCCGGCGCTCGCGGCGGCCTGCTCGACGGCCGCGCAGCCGCCCAGGACGATGAGGTCGGCGAGGGAGATCTTCGCGCCCGTGGAGGACGAGCCGTTGAAGCCCTGCTGGATCTGTTCGAGGGTCTGCACCGTCCGGGAGATCTCCGGCAGGTCGTTGGCCTCCCAGTCCTTCTGGGGTGCGAGCCGGATCCGCGCTCCGTTGGCTCCGCCGCGCTTGTCGGTGCCGCGGAAGCTCGCGGCCGACGCCCAGGCGGTGGTGACCAGCTGGGAGACGGACAGGCCCGAGCCGAGGATCGTGCTCTTGAGGGCGGCGATGTCGGCATCGCCGACGAGCGGGTGATCGACGTCGGGGACGGGGTCCTGCCACAGCTGCGGCTCGGGGATCCAGGGGCCGAGATAGCGGGAGAGGGGTCCCATGTCGCGGTGGAGGAGCTTGTACCAGGCCCGGGCGAACGTGTCGGCGAGCTTGTCCGGGTTCTCGTGGAAGCTCTTCGCGAGGGGGGCGTAGACAGGGTCGAGCTTCAGCGAGAGGTCGGTCGTCAGCATCATGGGGGCGTGCCGCTTCGACGGATCGTGGGCGTCGGGCACGGTGCCCTGCGCCGCGGGATCCGTGGGGGTCCACTGCTGCGCGCCGGCCGGGCTCGTCGTCAGCTCCCAGTCGTACCGGAACAGGTTGTCGAGGTAGCCGTTGTCCCACGTCGTCGGCGCGGTGGTCCACGCGCCCTCGAGCCCGCTGGTCACCGCGTCGACGCCGACGCCGCTGCCGGACGTGTTCCGCCAGCCGAGGCCCTGCTGCTCCACCGGACATGCCTCGGGTTCCGGGCCGACGTACGAGGGGTCGACGGCGCCGTGGCATTTGCCGAAGGTGTGGCCGCCGATGATGAGCGCGGTGGTCTCCTCGTCGTTCATGGCCATGCGCGCGAACGTCTCGCGGATGTCCCGGGCGGCCGCGATCGGATCCGGGTTGCCGTTGGGGCCCTCGGGATTGACGTAGATCAGGCCCATCTGCACGGCGCCGAAGGGGCCGGTGAGATCCCGGTCGCCGCTGTAGCGCTCATCGCCGAGCCAGGTGTCCTCGGGGCCCCAGAAGATCTCCTCGGGTTCCCAGATGTCCTGTCGGCCGAAGCCGAAACCGAACGTCTTGAAGCCCATCGATTCCATGGCGCAGTTTCCGGCGAAGACGAGTAGGTCGGCCCAGGAGATCTTCCGGCCGTACTTCTGCTTGACCGGCCAGAGCAGCCGGCGGGCCTTGTCGAGGCTCGCGTTGTCCGGCCAGCTGTTGAGAGGGGCGAAGCGCTGGGCGCCGGAGCCGCCACCGCCCCGGCCGTCCTCGATGCGGTACGTGCCCGCCGCGTGCCAGCTCATCCGGATGAAGAGCGGCCCGTAGTGGCCGTAGTCGGCGGGCCACCATTCCTGCGACGCGGTCATGACCTCGATGACGTCCCGCTTCAGCGCGTCGACGTCCAGCGTCGCGAACTCCTTCGCGTAGTCGAAGTCCTCGTCCATCGGATCGGCCTGGGGCGAATGCTGGTGGAGGACCTGAAGGTCCAGTTGATTCGGCCACCAGTCCTGATTCGTCTTGGGGCGGGTCTCCGTGGGGGTCGGGGAGGGGATTACCGGGTTTTCGCTTTCGCTGCCGGACACGTCCGTCCTTCTTCCTGTCTCGGTGCCACGCCTGGTGGCTTCCTGTCGCGGTGCCATGCCTGGTGACTGATCGCTCACGGCGTTCGTATGGTCGCGCACGGTAGTCCGCGCGGCCGAGAGAACACGCAGGGCACGCGGCCGCTTCGGTGGTGAGGCCGCCACCGGAGTGGGAGCCTGAATGGTGGGGCCTGTGCCGACGAGACTCGGGAGGGCCGAATGGGACGTGACGTCCCGGCGCTGGTGTTCACCCGTGACGACCGGCGCCAGTTCCGGAACAAGATGCACACCTGTCTCGACGTGTTCGCGCGGATGCTGCGGGAGTCGCGATTCGATTTCGAGCGGCCGCAGGTCGGTCTGGAGATCGAACTGAACCTCGTGGACGCCCAGGGCGAGCCCACCATGCGCAGTACGGACGTCCTGGACGCGATCGCCGATCCGTCCTGGTCGACCGAGCTGGGCCGGTTCAATCTGGAGATCAACGTCGCCCCGCGGAGGCTCGCCGAGGGGGGACCGGACGCCTGGGAGCAGGAGATCCGCGACGCGCTCAACCACGCCGAGGAGAAGGCCGCGGCGATCGGCGCCCATCTCGTCATGATCGGAATCCTGCCGACGCTGGAGATCGAGGACGCCGGCCCGCACTCGCTGTCCGAGAACCCGCGCTACCACCTCCTCAACGAGCAGATCTTCTCCGCCCGCGGCGAGGACCTGCTGATCTCGGTGGACGGCGTGGAGCGACTGCGTACGTACGCGGAGACGATCACCCCCGAGGCGGCCTGCACCAGCACCCAGTTCCACCTCCAGGTCTCACCGGACGAGTTCGCCGACTACTGGAACGCCGCGCAGGCCATCGCGGGAGTGCAGGTCGCCCTGGCCGCGAACTCGCCGTTCCTCTTCGCCAAGGAACTGTGGCGCGAGACCCGCATCCCGCTGTTCGAACAGGCCACCGACACCCGACCGGACGAGATCAAGGTGCAGGGAGTCCGCCCCCGGGTGTGGTTCGGCGAGCGCTGGATCACCTCCGTCTTCGACCTCTTCGAGGAGAACGCGCGCTACTTCCCCGCCCTGCTCCCGCTGTGCGACGACGAGGACCCCGAGCAGACCCTCGACCGCGGCGGCACCCCCGAGCTCGCCGAGCTCACCCTGCACAACGGCACGGTGTACCGCTGGAACCGGCCGGTGTACGCCGTCGTCGACGGCGTCCCCCACCTCCGGATCGAGAACCGCGTGCTCCCCGCCGGCCCCACCGTCGCGGACACCCTGTCCAACGGCGCCTTCTACTACGGGCTCCTCCGCGCCCTCGTCGACGAGGACCGTCCCGTCTGGTCCCGCATGTCCTTCTCCGCCGCCGAGGACAACCTGCACACCGCCGCCCGGCACGGCATCGACGCCCAGCTCTACTGGCCCGGCATGGGAGAGGTCCCCGCCACCGAGCTCGTCCTGCGGCGCCTGCTGCCCCTCGCCGACCGCGGCCTCCAACGCATCGGCCTCGACACCGCCCGGCGCGAACCCCTCCTGGGCGTCATCGAGCAGCGCTGCGTCAGCGGCCGCAACGGCGCCGTGTGGCAGTCGGAGATGTACCACCACCTCCACGACATCGCCCACCTGGACCGGCACGAGGCCCTCCGGCGCATGACCCAGCAGTACATCGGCTACATGCACATGAACGCACCCGCGCATACCTGGCCGGTCGACTGACCACCGGGGCGCGGCGCCTACGGCACGCCAGGGAGCCGCACCGACACGACGAGACCGCCCTCGGGGCGGGGAACGAGGTCGAGGGTCCCGTCGTGGGCGCGGACGATGCTCTGCACGATGGCGAGACCGAGGCCGACACCGGCGTGCTCGTCGGTGCGCACCCGCTCCGTTCCGCGCTGGAAGGGCTCGGTGAGCGTCGGCACCAGTTCCGGCGCCAGCGGTAGCCCCGTGTTCTCGACCCGCACCACGCTCGCGTCCCCCGCCACTTCGGTCCGGACCGTCACGGTGCCGCCAACGGGCAGGTTGTGGACGACGGCGTTCTGGACGAGGTTCGTCACCATCCGTAGCAGGAGTTCCGCGGAGCCGCCGGTCCGTGCCGCTCCGCCCGTGACGTCGAGCGTGATCCCGCGCTGCTCGGCGAGAGGGAGCAGCGTCTCTGCGGCCTCCTCGGCGACGAGGGAGAGGTCGACGCGCTCGCGGTCGAAGGTCCCTCGGTCGCTGCGACTGAGCAGCAGAAGGGACTCGGTGAGGCCGATCGCGCGCGCGTTGACCGCCTGCAGGCGCTCGACGAGTTCCTCCCGGTCCCCTGTGGGGTCCTTACGGGCGACGTCGAGCAGCGTCCGTGAGATGGCCAACGGGGTGCGCAGTTCATGGGAGGCGTTCGCGGCGAACCTCCGCTGCTCGGCCACATGCGACTCGACCTGTTCGAGCATGGTGTCGAACGCGTCGGACAGCTCCCGGAACTCGTCCTGGCGGCCCCCCATGCGGATCCGGTGCGACAACGCCCCGCTTCCGGCCGACCGCGCCGCCGCCGTGATCCGCGTGAGCGGCGCGAGCATCCGGCCGGCGAGGAACCATCCTCCGACAAGGCCGAACACCAGCAGGAACACCATCGCCGCGGCCGCGGCGGGGGCGAACGTGCGCACGAGCAGGTAGCGGTTGGGCGAGACCCCGAGAAGTCCCTGGGAGTTGTCGGGGACGTAGCGCAGCAGGAACCCCCACACCACGGCCATCAGGAGCGCACCGGCCACGGCGAGGAACCCGGCATAGCTGAGGGTGAGTCTCAGCCGGACGCTGAGCCCCGGACGCCTACGCATGCGTACCGCCGGGGCGGGAGTCGATGCGGTAGCCGACCCCCGGTACCGTGACGATGACCCAGGGTTCGCCGAGCCGCTTGCGCAACGCGGAGACGGTGATGCGTACGGCGTTGGTGAACGGATCGGCGTTCTCGTCCCACGCCCGCTCCAGCAGCTCCTCGGAACCGACGACCCCGCCCTCGGCGGCGACGAGCACCTCCAGCACGGCGAACTGTTTGCGCGTGAGCGCCACATAGCGTCCGTCACGGAAGACCTCCCGCCGGAAGGGGTCGACGCGCAGACCCGCGAGCTCACGGACCGGGGGCCGGGCGTACGCGCGCCTTCGGTCGAGCGCCCTCAGCCGCATGACGAGCTCCCGCAGCTCGAACGGCTTCGTGAGGTAGTCGTCGGCCCCCAGCCCGAAGCCGGACGCCTTGTCGTCGATCCGGTCGGCAGCCGTCAGCATCAGGATCGGGATCCCGCTCCCCGACGCCACGATGCGCCGCGCGACCTCGTCGCCGGAGGGCCCGGGGATGTCACGGTCGAGGATCGCGAGATCGTACGCATGGACACTCAGCAGCTCCAGAGCGGAGTCGCCGTCGCCGGCGATGTCGGCGGCGATCGCCTCCAGCCGGAGCCCGTCACGAACGGCCTCGGCCAGGTAGGGCTCGTCCTCGACGATCAGTACGCGCATCCCCGAAGCCTAAGCACCACGACGTATCGCCGACGTATCCACTGCCGACGCCTGCGCGGGGCGGCCCTGATCCGACGGCGCCCCCGCCGTCGTACGCCACCAGCGACGCGACATCAGAGCCGCCAGCCCGGCGCCGGCAGCGTTGACCAGTACGTCGTCCACGGAGGACACCCGGTCCAGCCGCAGCACGTACTGCGCGGTCTCCACCAGCACCGAGCAGACCGCCCCGAGCGCCAGCACACGCGGCACGGACGCCAGCGCCGCGCACCGCATCGGCGCGAAGAACCCCAGCGCCGCGAACACCAACAGGTTCCCGACGATCCCGAGCGGCCCCATCGTGACCAGGTCCCGCACCGGCACCAGACTCACCCGACCGGGAACGACGCCGGCCCCCGCACCCGGCATCATCGTCATCCACACGAACGGCACCGTCCCGTACACCATGCCCACCTCGGCCACCGACGCCCGCCACGGCGCCGCGACCCCCGCGCCCCGTCGCCGGCGCGCCAGTACGCACACCACCAGTCCGGCCAACGGCAGCGCGACCAATGTCAGGAACACCACGCCGTTGAACGTGTCCCAGCACCCGTGCCACCGCCCGGCCACACACCGCGGAGCCGACATCATGAGCGGCCTCCGCACGACGAACGCCGCGCCCAGCACACCGAGGACCGCCAGGCCGGTCCACACGACCGCGCGGGTACGACGAGGAGGTGCTGACAGGGATATGTGGTGACTCATGCCCCCAGGGAAGCCGGAGGGCCGTTGCGGTGCCGTATGCGATTCTCGATACACCCGCGATACACGAAGTGCCCGGTATCCCGGCCCGTGGTGGCCCGGTCGAGTGCCGCCGAGGTCCCACGCGTCGACGGTCGCCGTAGAGGTGAGTGCGGGGCCGACCGCTGGCTAGTGCGCCGCGAGCCTTTCCACCAGCCCGATTCCCTGCGCCAGCAGGGCCCGCTCTTCCCCCGTCAACTCGGCCTCGATCGCACGCGCGAGCCAGTCCGCCCTGCGTCCTCGCTCCTCCTCCAGCAGTGCCTGTCCGGCGGGGGAGAGTTCGACGAGGCTCTTGCGGCCGTCGGTCGGGTGGGCGCGGCGGGTGATCAGCCCCTGGTCCATGAGGAGTCCGACGGCTCGGGCCATGGACTGGGGGCGTACGCGCTGGTCGGCCGCGAGTTCGCTGGTCGTCATCGCACCGCTGCGGTCCAGTGCGCCGAGGACGGCCGCCTGGCCGAAGGGCATCTGGTCCTCCAGCTTCACGCGCCGCGTGAGCTTGCCCATCGCGGTGCGCAGTTCGGCGGCGATGGCGGCGGATTCCGGAAGGGGCATGCCGAATTTTAACGCAGCACGGCTACGCAGCAGAACTGTACAGCAAAACTGAACAGCGAAACTAAACAGCACAACTGCGCAGTGCTGCTGTAGAGTCTGCCGCGCCGGGTCCAGCGCCACCGTCGCCGCAGCCGAGAACCCGGCGTACATGCGACAAGGGGAAGGACTCCCATGACCGCCATCACCTCCGTCACAGGCCGCCGCGTCCTCGACAGCAGGGGCAACCCCACCGTCGAAGTGGACGTGGAACTGGCCGACGGATCCATCGGCCGGGCCGCGGTCCCCTCCGGCGCTTCGACCGGGGCCCGCGAGGCCGTCGAACTCCGCGACGGCGACCCGGCGCGGTGGCACGGCAAGGGCGTCGACCAGGCGGTGCGCCACGTCAACACGGAGCTCGCGGCCACCGTCGTCGGCCGCGAGGCCGAGGATCAGGCGGGCCTGGACGCCGCCCTCATCGCGACGGACGGCACCCCCACCAAGTCCAGGCTCGGCGCCAACGCGATCCTCGGGGTGTCCCTGGCCACCGCCAAGGCCGCGGCCGCCGCCCACCGCCTGCCGCTCTACCGCTACCTCGGCGGAGCCGACGCCCGGCTGCTGCCCGTGCCGATGATGAACATCGTCAACGGGGGCGCGCACGCCGACAATCCCCTGGACTTCCAGGAGTTCATGATCGCGCCGATCGGCGCGGAGACCTTCGCCGAGGCCGTGCGGATGGGATCCGAGATCTTCCACACCCTGCGGCGCGACCTCCTCGCCGCCGGTCACTCCACGGGCGTGGGCGACGAGGGCGGCTTCGCCCCCGCCCTGCGTACCGCCGAGGAGGCGCTCGACTTCGTGGTGGCCGCCGTCGAGCGCACCGGATACCGGCCCGGCGAGGACATCGGCCTGGTCATGGACCCGGCGTCGTCCGAGTTCTTCCGCGAGGGCGTCTACGACTACTCCGGCGAAGGGGTGCGGCGTACGCCCGCCGAACACGCGGACTACCTGGTCAAGTTGATCGACTCCTACCCCGTCGTCTCGATCGAGGACCCGATGGCAGAGGACGACCTGACGGGGTGGCGGGACCTGACCGCGCGGGTCGGTTCGCGCTGCCAGCTCACCGGCGACGACGTGTTCTGCACCAACGAAACCCTCCTGCGGGAAGGCATCGGCTCCGGCGTCGCCAACTCGGTGCTGGTGAAGGTCAACCAGATCGGCACCCTCACGGAGTCCCTGGCCACCGTCGACGCCGCCCACCGGGCGGGCTACACCGTCGTCATGTCGCACCGCTCGGGCGAGACGGAGGACACCACGATCGCGGACCTGGCCGTTGCCACGGGCTGCGGCCAGATCAAGACCGGCTCCCTGTCCCGCTCCGACCGCACCGCCAAGTACAACCAACTCATCCGCATAGAGGAGGAGTTGGGATCGACCGCCCAATACGCGGGCGCGACGGCCCTGCGCCGGTAGGGCCTGTCCGGCGGCTCACGTCCGGGCCGCCACGCCGCCCCCGCTCCCGTCCCGAACCGTCCCGAACCATCCCCGGTCATACCCGCCGAGTGGCCGTCCGGTCGGGGTCAGTGGCCGCGTGGGGCGTACATGATGACCGCCATCCCGGCGAGGCAGATCAGGGCACCGATGACGTCGAAGCGGTCGGGGCGGTAGCCGTCGGCGACCATGCCCCAGGCGATCGATCCGGCGACGAAGACGCCGCCGTACGCGGCGAGGATGCGGCCGAAGTTGTCATCGCTCTGGAAGGTGGCGACGACGCCGTACAGCCCCAGGGCGATGACACCTGCGCCGATCCAGATCCAGCCCTTGTGCTCGCGAAGGCCCTGCCAGACCAGCCAGGCGCCCCCGATTTCGAAGAGGGCGGCGACGGCGAACAGGCTGATGGAGCGGACGACGAGCACGGTGAGGGGCTTTCCGGTCTGATTCGGTGTGGGTGTGGGTGTGGGCGCAGGTGCGGGTGTGGGTTCGAGGAGGGTGGGCGCGAGCAGGACGGCGGGCGGCGCCGCGCGGCCCACCGTACGGGAACGCCCGCGTCCGGCCGGCACGGGAGGTGCCGGCCGGACGCGGGAGGGTCAGGCCAGGGCGAGGAAGAGCTTTTCCAGCTCCTCTTCCGACATGGGTGGGGCGTCGGTGTCGTCGGCGAGGCACTGTCGCATGCCGCTGGCCACGATCTTGAATCCGGCGCGGTCCAGGGCGCGGGAGACGGCGGCGAGCTGGGTCACGACGTCCTTGCAGTCGCGGCCCGACTCGACCATCGTGATCACTGCGGCCAGCTGTCCCTGTGCCCGCCGTAGGCGGTTAAGGACCGGCCGTACCGAATCTTGGTCTACCTGCACGACATCCTCCTTCGCCCCCCTGGCAAGGATACCCCATGGGGTATAAATCAGGACTTTGTTCTGCTCTGCCCGTGTCCCTCCAGGGGCCTGGAAGGTCCGTGGACGGGGGCCGCCGCATCCGGGCGCGGCGCATGCCGGACCCGTCGGAGCCGGGTGGCGAGCGCGGCGGCCAGGACGACCCCGAGGCCCGCCCAGGTGAGCGGCCGGGTCCACAGGGCGGTGTCGACCTGCTGGGCGAGCACGAAGACGCCCATGACGACGACGAACCAGCCGAAAGCCTTGCGGAGCGCGTCCTGGGGGATGCGGCCCGCGAGCCGGCCGCCGACGAGGCTGCCGACCACGGCGGCCGCGGTCACCGTCAGCGCGAGGCGCCAGTCGATCTCCACGCCGGAGAGGTGTCCGGCGAGGCCGGCGAAGGACTTCATCGCGATGACGAGCAGCGACGTACCGACGGCGATGCCCATCGGGAGGCCGCCGAGGATCGCGAGGGCCGGGACGACGAGGAATCCGCCGCCCGAGCCGACCAGGCCCGTCACCGCACCGACGACCAGACCTTCGACCGCGATGTGCTTGAGCGGCAGATCGCCGTGCGCGGGCCGTGTCTTCTTCGCCCCCTTGCGGGGCTTGTGGAGCATCGCGAAGGCGGTGGCCAGCATCATGAGCGCGAACGCGACGAGCAGGACCGTCCCCGGGATGTACTCGGCGAGCCGGCCGCCGCCGTACGCGCCGACCATGCTGAACGCGCCGAACAGCAGACCGGTCCGCCAGCGCACCCGCCGGGCCCGCGCGTGCGGAACGAGCGCGGCCAGACTGGTCACGCCGACCACGAACAGCGACGTGGCGATGGCTTCCTTGGTCTCCTGGCCGGCGAGGTAGACCAGGATCGGCACGGTCAGGATCGAGCCTCCGCCGCCGAGGATGCCGAGGCTGACGCCCACGAGCAGCGAGGCCGCGACGACGAGGACGGTCACGACGTGCTCCGCAGCTCCGCGATCACGGTGCGGATGTCGGGACGCGGACCCCGGTTGTAGGGCAGCTTGGACAGCAGGACGCCCATGGCGCACGAGTTGCTGACGGCCGCGTAGGTGAGGCCGGCTCCGATCGCGGTTCCGATCAGGTGCGCGCCCGGGACGAACACCCCGACGAGGCCGGTGGCCAGCACGATCGAGCCCGCCACGAGCCGCACCTGCCGCTCCATGTCCCACCGCTCGGGACCCCGGTTGAGGGGAGCGCCGGCGGTCTCCCAGGCGACGATGCCACCCTCCAGGACGCGGAGGTTCGGCAGACCGCCCTCGGCCAGTGCCTTCTCTGCCTGCGAGGCGCGGGCCCCGGAACGGCAGACGAGCACCACGTCCTCGTCGAGGTGGGTCAGCAGCTCGGCGCGGTGCTCTCGCAGGGTGGCGAGCGGGACGTTGTACGAGCCCGGGATGTGCGCCGTACGGAACTCGCCGGGGGTGCGCACGTCCAGCAGGCGTGGTGCCCGTCCCTCCTGGACGAGCCGATGCAGCGCGGCCGGGGTGAGGGCGGGGGAGGGCGCGGGGGTGGTGCTCATGGGGTTCCTTTCGGTCGGATCCATATACCCGGGGGGGTATTCGTGAGGGTGTGGGGGGCCCAGATGGACGGAGAGAGGGCCCCCATGGGCGAAGGGGGAGCGGGCTGCCGGATCAGGCCCTGACGATCAGGGCCTGGCTATCAGGCCCCGACAGGCTCCGCCGCCCCGACGGATTCGGCCGTCAGGGCCCAGGCGGCGTAGCCGCCGAGGATGTCGGAGACGTCGGTGAAGCCCTGGTGGCGCAGAAGGCTGGCCGCGATGGAGGAGCGGTGGCCGCCGGCGCAGTGGAGGACGAGGGGCTGGTCGGTGGGCAGCTCGGCGCTGCGTGCGGGCAGTTCGCTGAGGGGGATGTGCAGGGCGGACTCGATGAAGCCGTTCGCCTCGCGTTCGCCGCAGGTGCGGACGTCGACGACGACGGGGGCGTTGTCGCCGGCCAGGGCGGTACGCAGCTGCGCGGCGGTGACGCGGCTGGCCGGGGCGACCTCGTCGGCGAGTGCCGTCAGGGCGTCCTCGGGGTTGCGCAGATAGCCGACGGCGCGGTCGAAGCCGATGCGGGCGAGGCGGGTGACGACTTCCTCCTCACGGTTCTGCGGCGCCATGACGACCAGTTCGTCGGAGGGGTCGAGTACGGTGCCCGCCTGCTCGGCGAAGCGTCCGTCCGCGGGCACGTTCACCGCGCCGTTCAGGTGCCCGGCCGCGAACTCCTGCGGGTCGCGGGCGTCCACCACGACGGCGCCGCCGGCCCGCAGCGCGTCGAACTCGGCGAGCGACAGGGGCCGAGGGGCCGCGGAGGCGTCGTAGCGGACCCGGTCCTTGCGGTTGAGGTCGGCGTCGTAGGCGAAGTAGCCCGGGGCGGCCGACTGCCCGGCGGTGACGAGGGCCACGAAGTCCTCGCGGCTCATCGGCGCGCAGGCGTAGTTGGTGGCGCGCTGCTCGCCGATGGTGGACTGCTTCGCGGTGGACAGGTTCTTGCCGCAGGCCGATCCGGCGCCGTGCGCGGGGAAGACGCGGACCTCGTCGGGGAGGCCCATCAGCTTGTTCTGGACGCTGTCGTGGAGCATCGCGCCGAGTTCGTCGGCGGTGACGCCGACGGAGGCGAGGAGATCGGGGCGGCCCACGTCGCCGATGAACAGCGCGTCGCCGGTGAGGACGCCGTACGGGACGGTGTCGTCGGCGTGCTCGTACACGAGGACACTGATCGACTCCGGGGTGTGCCCGGGCGTCTCCATGATCCGCAGGGTGACGTCGCCGAGGGAGATCCGCTCGCCCTCGGCGAACGTGCGGATGGCGTACTCGGTCTCGGCGCGCCGGCCGTAGCCGATCCAGGCACCGGTCTCGTCCGCCATCTCCAGGTGGCCGGCGACGAAGTCCGCGTGGAAGTGCGTGTTGATCACGCCGACCACCGTGAACCCGTGCGCGGCGGCGTCGGCCAGGTACTCGGACACGTCCCGTCGTGGGTCGACGACCACCGCCTGGCCGGTGGTCTCGTCGGCGACCATGTACGACGCCTGGGAGAGGCAGTCGAGGTAGTACTGGGTGAAGAACACGGCAATCCCTTCATGACGAACGGGCACCTCGCGGTGGGTGCGAGCGTGCCGGGGTACGCGGCGGTGGTACGCCCGACGCGGTGGGTCGAGCTCCCGGAGGGCCGGGGGTTCAGGCGGCGCGAGCCGTCGTGCCGCGCACGAGCGCTCGGCCGCTGCGAGCCCAGCCCGCGGTGCCGCCCGCTACGGATACGGCGTCCAGTCCGCGTGCCGCGAGCTGTTCGGCGGCCCAGGCGCTCCTGTTGCCGCTTGCGCAGATCACGTACACGGGTCGGTCGCCGGGCAGCTCGCCGAGTACGGCCCCGAGCGCCGACAGCGGGGTGCTGAGCGCTCCCGGCACGTGGCCGCTCGTGTACTCGTCGGGCTCGCGGACGTCGATGGCGAACGCGCCTTGGGCGAGCTCGGCCGCGAAGACGTCCAGACCTGCTTCTCGCATCGAGGTATCCCTTGCTATCGATACCCCCCTGGGTATTTACGTACTCGACCGTAAGGTGGCGTCGCGGGGAAGTCAAATACCCCCCTGGGTATCCTGGCTCACAGGGTGGGAGCGCGTCTCCAGGCTCCTGAAATATACCCATAGGGGTATGGTGATCTGCGGATACGTACTGGATGTGCACTGTCAAGGCCCGGAGGAGATGCCTCGTGAACGCCACGCCCACGGACGCCACGCCCACGGTGACGACGCCCGCGGTCGACGCTCCGACCGACGCCGCCGGGCGCCCGGTCCGCCTGGGGCTGCGGGAGAACCGGCTCCAGTTCTCCCTGCTCGTCGTCGTCAACATCGCGGTAGGCGGTCTGGTGGGCCTGGAGCGCACCACCGTGCCGCTCATCGGCACCGACACCTTCGGCCTGACCAGCGACCTCGCCGTCTTCTCCTTCATCATCGCCTTCGGCCTCACCAAGGCACTGACCAACCTGGCCGCCGGAGCCCTGACGGCCCGCTTCCGCCGGAAGCAGCTGCTCGTCACCGGCTGGCTGATCGGCGTACCCGTACCCTTCGCGCTCGCCTGGGCGCCCTCGTGGGGGTGGATCGTCGCCGCGAACGTCCTGCTCGGCCTCAACCAGGGCCTGACCTGGTCGATGACGGTCAACATGAAGATCGACCTCGTGGGGCCCGCCCGCAGGGGCCTGGCCACCGGCCTGAACGAGGCCGCGGGCTACACCGCCGTCGGCGTCACCGCGCTGGTCACCGGCTACCTCGCCACGTCCTACGGTCTGCGGCCCGTCCCGGAGCTCATCGGCGTCGTCTTCGTCGTCGCCGGTCTCGCCCTGGCCCTCGTGGTACGGGACACCGCAGGGCACGTCGCACTCGAACTCGGCCGGCACACGAAGCCGCTGCCCGCGGGGGAGGACACCGGACTGGCGGCCACGTTCGCCCGCACCTCCTGGCGCGACCGCTCCCTGCGCGGCGCCAGCCAGGCCGGTCTGGTCAACAACCTCAACGACGGACTGACCTGGGGTGTCTTTCCCCTGCTGTTCACCGACCACGGCCTCGGCCTGGCCGCCGTCGGCCTCATCAAGGGCCTCTACTCCATCCTCTGGGGCATCGGCCAGATCCCCACCGGCCATCTCGCCGACCGCATCGGCCGCAGACCCCTCATCGTCACCGGCATGCTCGTCCAATCCGGCGGATTCGTCCTCGCCCTCACCCTTCTGGACACCCCGCTCCTGGCCGGGGTCCTCTCCGCCGTCGCCCTCGGGCTCGGCACCGCCATGGTCTACCCGGCCCTCATCGCCTCCGTCTCCGACCACGCCCACCCCGCCTGGCGCGCCAACGCGCTCGGCACCTACCGCTTCTGGCGCGACATCGGCTACGCCGCCGGAGCCCTGTTCGCCGGCGTCCTCGCCGACACGCTCGGCCTCGACGTCACCGTGATCGCCGCCGCCGTCCTCACCGCGGCCTCCGGCCTGCTCGCCGCCCGCTGGATCACCGACCACACGCGACGGCCACCCGCGTGACGGTGTGACCGTGACCGCGGGTACGGTCCCTCTCGCGGCGCGACTCGAAGGCACGTCTTGAAAGCCTGTTCGCCGCGACAGGGAGGGAACGAATGCGCACATCACTGCTTCGGCGTCTGGCCACTGTGGCCGTGACGCTGGGGCTCGGCTCGCTCGGCCTCGTCAGCGCGGGCGCCGCGCCCGCGCGAGCCGCCGACGACTGCCCTTCGGGGTACTTCTGCGCCTGGAAGGGCGACGGCGCGGGTTCGATGTTCAAGACGAACACGAACAAGGCGACGCTGGGCGCCTGGGACAACAGCTTCCGCTCGGTCATCAACCGCACGGCCCTGATCGCCTGCCTCTACGACGACCCGAACTACGGCGTGTCCAGGGGTTACAACACCTACGAGCCCCGGGAGATCTATCGCACCTACATGGAGCCGGGCTCCTACAGCTCGCTGAAGTTCGTCCGCACGGCGCGGGAGTGCGAAGCGGCCGCGTACCCCTACTGGTACGCGCAGACCGCGCCCAGGCCGGGTGGGTTCGGCGACATGAACGGCGACCGGAGGTCGGACGTCCTCGTCCGCGACACCGCCGGGCGCCTGTGGTTCCTGCCCGGCGACGGTTCCGGCCGCCTGGCCGGCAGCGGCGGCTGGAACGCCTTCAACGCCTTCACCCGCCACGGGGACTTCAGCCGTGACGGCCGGGAGGACGTGCTCGCCCGCGAGAAGGCCACCGGCAAGCTGTGGCTCTACCCCGGCAGCGGCACCGGGGGCTTCGGCGCCCGCAAGCTCATGGGCGGCGGCTGGAACGGCATGAGCCGCATCACCGCCTTCGGCGACCTCACCGGCGACGGCCGGTCGGACCTCCTGGCCGTGGAGAAGGCCACCGGCAAGCTGTGGCTCTACCCGGGCACGGCATCCGGCGGCCTCGGCGCCCGCAAGCTCATGGGCGGCGGCTGGCAGACCATGAACGGCCTGGTGGCCGTCGGCGACACCAACGGCGACGGCCGATCCGACCTCTACGCCCGCGAGGCCGCCACCGGCAAGCTCTGGCTCTACCCGGGCCGGGCGGGCTACTTCGGCTCTCGCGTCCTGGTCGGCAGCGGCGGCTGGAACGCCATGGACTCCCTCCTCGGCATCGGCGACTGGTCGGGCGACGCCCGACCGGACCTCCTCGCGCTCGACGGCGACTGGCTGGTCCAGTACCAGGGCACCGGCGCGGGCGGAGTGCGGACCGGCGAGCAGACGACCGCCAGCTGGTGGAGCCTGAACGGCGCCTTCTGACGCGTGCGAGGGCCTTCGCCGACGCGGTGAAGGCCCTCGCTCAAGGCCCTCGCTCAACGCCCTTGTTCCACGACCGACCGACCGATCACCGACCGGCCGGCCGGTGATCGCGCAGCGCGCCCGGTTGACCTTGACACGGTGACAAGGTTTTCACTCCTCATCGAGGAGGTGGTCTCGATGACGATCACGGGACAGAACACGGATATGACGCGAGCGCTCCAGGCCCTGGAGGACGGCCGCTCGTCCGTACGGTTGCGGGCCGCCCTTGCGGTCGGTACGACACCCGACCCACGCTCCGTCGGCACGCTGATCGAGCGCTGCGCGGTCGAGCCCGAGTTCCTCGTCCGCGACATGCTGACCTGGGCGCTCACCCGCCACCCGGTGACCGTGACGCTCCCCGAGCTGCTCCGCGAGGTCCGCTCGGAGCGGGCACAGGCACGGAGCCAGGCACTGCACACGCTCTCCAAGATCGGCGACCGACAGGCGTGGCCGGCGATCACGAGGGAGCTAATGTGCGACGCCGACGAGGAAGTGGCCCGCAGCGCCTGGCGCGCCGCGGTGCTGCTCGTACCGGAGGGCGAGGAGTCCGCGTTGGCCTCCGTACTGGCGACCCAGCTCGGGCGCGGCGAGCGGGAGACGCAGCTGAGCCTCAGCCGGGCACTCGTCGCGCTGGGGGAGGCGATCGTGCCGGCGCTGGAGGCCGCCACGACGGCCCCCGACCCGCAGGTGCGCACCCACGCGCTCGCCACACGGCGGCTGCTGCGCGACCCGGACACGGGCTTCGAGTTCGCGATCGAGGAGGCGAAGCGCGTCGTGGCCCTCGGCGGTTCCGGGCAGGAGTGACAATAGGGCGTGTTGATCGGTGAGGTGGCGCAACGGTCCGGGGTCAGTGCCCGGATGCTCCGGCACTACGAGTCGCTCGGCCTGGTCCGGCCGTCCGCTCGTAGCGGCTCCGGCTATCGGGAGTACGCGGCGGAGGACATCCGGCGGATCTTCCACATCGAGAGCCTGCGGTCGCTGGGACTGTCGCTGCGGGAGATCGGGCGGGCGCTCGAAGAACCCGGCTTCACCCCCTCGGCGCTCGTCGGCGACCTCATCCGCCAGACACGTGACCGCATCGAGGCCGAGACCGAGCTGCTGACCCGGCTGCGCCGCATCGACGCCGCGGACCCCGCCGGCTGGGAGGACGTCCTCCAGGTCGTCGCCCTCCTCCAGGCGCTCGGTTCGACGAACGCCGACGCACGCCAGCGCGCGGCCCTCTCCTCGGCCGACGACGTTCCGGTGCCGGTCGAGGCCCTCGTCGAAGCGGCCCTGAACGAGACCGACGCGAACGTCGCCGGCGCCCTCCGATGGGCGCTGGCGCGCTCGGCCGACGGCGGCACGGGCCTCCTCGCGGAGGGCCTCGCCTCACCGGAGGCCGCGGTGCGGGAACGCGCCGTCCGCACCCTCGCCGAGCTGCCCGGCGGCGAGGCCACCGCCCTGCTGCGGCAGGCCCTCACGAACCCCGACGGGGTGGTCCGCGGGCATGCCGCCCTGGCGCTCGGAGCCCGCGGCGAGGCCGAGGCGCTCCCGATACTCATCGACGTGATCGTGGAAGGGCGCAACGACAGCGACGCGGCCGACGCCCTCGGCGTACTGGCGGACGGCACCGCCACCGCGGACCGCATCGCGACCGAACTCGTCGACCGCCTCGCCCTCGCCACAACGGACGCCCCCGCACGCGGACGTCTGACCCAGGCGCTCGCCGCCGTACCGGGCGCGACGGCCGCACGCGCCCTCGCGGAGCTGTCACACGACGAGGACCGCGCCGTCGCGCTGACGGCCGGGTACCTTCTTCGGCTGCGCGCGGCAGAGTGAGGTCTCCGCCCCGGGTGGCCCGTAAACGGCCCGTGGAGGAGCAGTGGCACCCGACGACGGCCTGCTACCGCGGCGCCATCGGGAGCGCCACCGCCTTCTTCCACACGGTCAGCTGCGCGTCGTCCAACGGCTTCATCTCGCCCTTGAACAGCTGCGCGTGACCGTCCTTGACGGTGTCGGGCCACGCCCGGGTCGCGAACACGTACGTCTCGCCGTCCACCAGCCGGGGCCTCGGCTCGTCCTCCGGCGCGTACGTGACCCGCACCGTCCCCCGTACGTCGCCACGCAGCACCGAGACCACCTCGACCCGGTAGACGTCCGCCGTCCAGCTCCGGAGTTCCCGCTGCTCCTCGAACGCCGCCACCCGGCCGGTGAAGACGTCCTCGGTGTGCGGTGCCGTACTCGCGGGGCTCCGCGCGTCGTCGAACCTCGACTCGTCGTCCCACGCGATCTCGCCGCCGTCCACGGACGAGCGCCCCTTCGAGTCCGGACTGCCGTCGATACACGTGTGCGGCCTCCCGGCCGCGACGCGGACCGGCTCAACGCACCCCGCCCTGCCCTCCCGCGCGGCGAGAATGAGCGGCGGCAACCGGATCAACGGCTTGGGGGAACAGGATGCTGACGGGGATCGTCATCGACGCGCTGGACGTCGCGCGCATGGACCGCTTCTGGCAGGAAGCGACGCAAGGCCGCACGGGCGACCTGCACCTGCGGTTCGTCCCGACCTCGCAACCCAAGACGACGCACAAGAACCGGCTCCACCTCGACCTGGCCGGGGGACCGGACTGGGAGAATGAGGTGGCACGCCTGCTCGCCCTCGGCGCCACGCGGGCCGACATCGGCCAGGGAGACGTCCCGTGGGACGTACTGGCCGACCCGGAGGGAAACGAGTTCTGCGTACTCCGTCCCGGTCACCACGGAGTGCTCGCCGACTCCGGCCTCGTCGCCGTCTGCCTCGACGTCGCCGCCGAGGACCGCCGCGCACAGGAAACGCTCTGGCAGTCCCAGGCCGACTGGTCCGCCCACGAGTCCCACGACTGGGGCTTCCGGCTGCGCCGTACGCCCACCAGCACGGTCTCGCTCGTCATGGGACCGCCCGCGGCGCCGAAGACGACGCGGAACAGACTGCGCCTGGAGATCACCCACCCGGAACGCGAACCCGGCGAGTTCCTCGACGCCGCCGGGAACGAGTACCACGTCACGCGCTGACGCGGACCGCCTCCGCCTGGGCCGTCCGGACGGCAGGGGGCCGGGGCGAGTCGGGCGGCCCGAGCGCATCCTCGCGCTCCGGCCGCCCGACTGGGTTCCGTCCATCCGACATGGCTCCGTCCACCCGACAGGGCTCCGGTGCACCCCGTCGGCCTCCGTCGGGTCCCATCGGCGCCGCCCTGCGGGCGGTCCCTTCGACGGATCCGAGGATGTGACCCACGTCATAAACCCGGTCTTCCTCTTTCCGTTATCGGCGTCCCGGGCGGAGGCTCTCCCTTGTGCAAGGAACTCCACAAGGCAAGTGAAGGACGGGCAGCGTGCAGCGGACCACGGGTTTTGAGCAGCTGACGGATGCAGAGCTGATACGGGCGGCGCAGTACGGCGACACCTGGGCCCGCGAGCAGCTCATCGGCGCCTACCAGCCCCTGGTCCACGCCCTCGCCGCCCGCGCCCTCGACGGCCGCCCCGGCTCCGCCGCCGCCGTGCACGCGGTCGTACGCGACACCCTGAGCCGCGCCGAGTTCGCACTGGGCACCCTCCCCTCCCCGGACGCCTTCCGCCCCTGGCTCGTCGCGATCGGCATCGCGAGCACCCTCGCCCACGCCACCGGCCTCCCCGCCCACCCGGCCCCACCGGCACCCCCCGGCTCCGGCCTCACCGACGCCCTCCCCTGGCTGGACATCGAGGACTCCGTCCTGGCGGCACTGTGGTCCCTGGAGGAGGAAGGGCACCTGAGCCCGTACGAAACGTCTGCCGCACTGAACTGGACCCCCCAGGACACGGCGATGCGCAGGGAAGCCGTACGCCTGCGCCTGGCCGCCGCCCAGTCGGTCACCACCGCCCTCACGCGAGCCCCCCGCTGCCCCGCCCTCCAGGATCAGGCCGCCACCTGGGACGGCCACCCGAGCGCCGCCTGGCGCGACGAGCTCGCCCGCCACACGACCCACTGCGCTTACTGCGCCACCGGATTCGGCGCGGCGACGCATGGCGGCGCGCGCGTGGCGCCCGTAACGGGGGTCCCGGGCGTCGTCGCCCCGGCCGGCTTCGGGGCAGCCGCCGCGACCGACTTCGAGACATTCGCCCCGACCGACTTCGGGGCTGCCGCGCCCGAGTACGGCGACGCGGTCACCCCGCCCGAGTACGGCGACGCCGCCACCCCGCCCGAGTACGGCGCCGTCACCGCGACCGACTTCAGCGCAGACGCCCCGACAGCGACGTACGGTGCCGTCCTCCACGACGTGAACGGCTACCCCACCCCCGCGGAACGCGAAGCCGTCATCGCGGCGGCCGGTCGACGCAGCACTCGCGCCACCCGCCGGCGGCGCCGCCAGACCGACGAACGCAACCGCCGCCGCGCCGTCGTCGCGGCCGGGATGGCCGTCGTCGCGGTGACCGGCGGAGCGTTCTCGCTGCACGCCACACGCGGCGGCAACGAGGACCTCCTGGAGGCCAACCGGGCCTCCGCGCCGGACCTCGACCTCCCCCTGGCGAACGAACCGGGCACCCTCACCGCCTCCCCGTCCACCACCTCGGCAACCCCCTCCACCTCGGCCTCGCCGACCCAGACCCCCGGCACCCCCAAGCGGCCCACCGCCACGCCGAGCAAGGCCCCCCGTTCCACCACCGCGGCACCCGCCACGAAGCGCCCCACCACCCCCGCCCCCACCACCAAGGCCCCCACCCCGAAGAAGACCGCCCCCACCGGCGGCACGGACGACGGCCCGGGCGGCGGCACGCAGCACGACACCGGCCAGTCCTCGGCCGCGGACAAGGTCATCGCGCTGGTCAACGCCGAGCGCGCCAAAGCCGGTTGCGGAGCCCTCACCGCCAACGCCACCCTCAACAAAGCCGCCCAGGGCCACTCCGACGACATGGCCGCCCGCGACTTCTTCGACCACACCAACCCCGACGGCGCCGGCCCCGGCGAGCGCGTCACCGCCGCCGGCTATCCCTGGTCTACCTACGGCGAGAACATCGCCATGGGCCAGAGCACCCCTGAGCAGGTCATGGAGTCCTGGATGAACAGCCCGGGCCACCGCGCCAACATCCTCAACTGCGACTTCAAGGAAATCGGCATTGGCATCCACACCTCCGGCGGCCCGTACTGGACCCAGGTGTTCGGCGCCCGCTGACCCCGGGAGGCGGGAAGCGGAATGTGGGAGGAAGACCCGGCCCCGGCCCGGGTCACGGCCGAGCTGTGACGCGAACGTGTGGACCACCGCACCGTCCGGGTCGATCCATTACCCGAACTCCCCGCCGGGCGCGCCCATCACTCTGTGCCGGGCGCGCCGTCGCGGGAACGCAGACGACGCGCATCACCACACTCGGGCCTCGATACCCCGCCCCTGACCCCTACGCCCCTCCGGCACCAGCCTGCTCGCGCAGTACCACCCACTCCTGAAGCTCGATCAGATTCCCTTCCGGGTCCTCCAGGTAGGCGACCCGCATACGGTCGCCCATCGGGCCCGGTTCCCGAACGAACTCGGCACCCCGCGACACGAGTTCAGCCCGAGCGGCATCCAGGTCGTCCACCCGCAGCACCACCAGCGAGCGGTACCCCTCCGGCGCCACCCCCAACTGCTCCAGCACCCCCGCCATTTGCGTCCGGTCCTGCAAAGCGATCCCGGCGGGTCCGGTGTCGGGGCTGAGCTTGGCGTACGGGCCCGCCTCGGCCTCGAACTGCGGCTTGAGCCCGATCACGTCCCGGTAGAAGCGGTAGACGGCGGGGAAGTCGGACACCAACAGGCGTATCTGGGTGAGTTCCATGCCGATCTTTCTAACTCAGCTCGGTCCCCGTTCCGGCCCGATCACGGATCTTCGCCCAAGCCCCGCCGACGACCTCGGATCCACGCCCGCCGAGGGTCGTGGTGGTCCTGGCCGCGATGCCCGGGCCGGAACTGCCGGGCGACTGCTGCCACCGAGTGCCGTTCACGGCCCCCTCGCCCTTCTACGCTCCTGGTTCCTTTCACCGTGAGACAGGAGTACGTCATGGGCAATTCGACCCGCAAGACGGCCGCGGCCGGGGCCGCCGCACTGCTGGCGGCGAGTCTGGTCACCGCCGTCGCCGCCACGACGAGCGAGGCGGCCCCGGCCAAGCCCGAGCGCATCACCTCGGTCGCCCAGCTCAAGGAGAGCGTCAAGGCCGCCGCGGAACTGGAACGCCAGAACGGCGAGGCGGGCATCGGCGGTTCCACCGGCGGCCAAGTCACCCGACTCGCCTCCGGCACCGCCTGCTGACGCGAACTCGTGGTCACCGCGAGCGGAACCGACTCCCTGCGGACACAGTGCCCTCGCAGCCCGAGGCGCCTACACCGGAGTTCACCCCGCTCGCTGCGTCCGGAATAAGGGAGCGGCCTACCAAGCCGCTCCCTTACCGCGCCGGTGGTGCCGGCAGACACCCAGCGGACATCGCCTGGCCCCGTCGCACCGTGTCAGAGGCCGTCGAATGACTGAATCCGACCCACCGTGGCACCACCGTCGTCAATGCTTGATACGACGGCCCCGGAAGGGGGATGGGGGGATCAGTTGAGGACCACCGTGTACGAGGGGACGTAGTGGCCGCAGATGGATGCCTTCTGATAGTCGTCGACCATCCAGGGGTGGTACTTGACGCGCTCCAGTACGACCTGGCCCGTCGCCTGGCCGAAGTAGCCGTCCACCTTCAGAGGGGCGGCGGCCCAGTCAGTGCTGGCCAGCTGCTGGATTCGCCTGATTCCGAGCGCGGTCTCGGGGCCGAACTTGCCGTCCTCCAGGATGTGCACGTCCGTGAGCTGATTCACGTAGTACTGGATGCAGCGGACGGAGGAGCCCCAGTTCTGGTAGCCGTAGCCGACGGTGGGGATGCCGGGGTCGGCGTGGGCGGGTGCCGCGCCGAACCCCAGGAGGGCGGCGGCGGCCAGGGCCGTCGTGCCGCGCCGGAGAATGTGGGTGTGCCGCATGGGAACCTCTTTGCGCGCTCATGGGATCAAAGTGTCGATCATATCCGGATGGCCTGAACTGGACTGTCTCGCAGCCTCGTTGACATTGACTGGTCAGTCCGCGGTCGCAGCGTCCGAGGTCGCGCGGTACTCCGTCGCCGCCGGCGGCGGCCGACTGGAGTGGCAGCCGTCTACAGCGGGCGTTTTCGTTCGTCGGAGGTGAGGGCACGGAGTGTCCAGAGTCCGTAGAGGGCCAGGAGCGGTTTGGCGGCGGACCACTCGCCGGGGCGGTAGTCGTCGGCGCGTACGAGCTTCCGGGCCAGGTCGGGGCGCTGGCGGCGCAGGTAGACGCGGGCTTTGAGGGCGTGGGCCGGCTGGGAGGCGATTTTGATGCGGTCGACGTCTTCGAGCAGGGGGATCACGTTGGTGACGTTTTCCCATGTCGTGCTGCTGTCCTCTTCGAGGATCACGGTGCCGTGGAACGCGAGCACCGCATGCGCGTAGTCGGCCATCAGTCGGGCCTCCGAGACGGCGCCGCCGATCGCGCCACCGCTGAGGATCAGACGCGTGTCGCGTGGGCTGCCTGCGGCGAGGGAGCGGATTCCGGCGCGAACCCGCCAGCGGTTGACGAGGTTTGCTGTCGGTTGCGGGTTTCGGTATCCGAGGACGACCACGGCCTCTGACGTGCCTTCACCCTTGCCGACGAGCGTTCGGGACCAGCGCCGGTTCAGCCACTCGCCCCAGGCCAGGGCTGCCGCGCAGGCGATCACCACTCCGGTCCTTCGTCGCATGCGGTGACTCTAGGGCACCGCGCTTCCGACCCGCGGGAAGCGGAGCGCGGCGGTACCGGGACCCGGAGTTCGAGGATCGTCTGACCGCCCGCCTGTTGGACGGTCGGCTCGGAACGGGGGTCAGTGGTCCAGGGCCGCGTCGAGGCTGAGGGCGGCGGTGATGAGGGCGAGGTGGGTGAAGGCTTGGGGGAAGTTGCCGAGTTGTTCGCCGGTGGGGCCGATTTCCTCGGCGAAGAGGCCGACGTGGTTGGCGTAGGTGAGCATTTTGTCGAAGGCGTAGCGGGCCTGTTCGAGGCGGCCGGCTCGGGCGAGGGCGTCGACGTAGAGGAAGCTGCAGAGGGAGAAGGTGCCTTCGGAACCGCGGAGGCCGTCGGGGGAGGCGGCGGGGTCGTAGCGGTAGACGAGGCTGTCGGAGACGAGTTCGGTGTCCATCGCGTCCAGGGTGGAGAGCCAGCGGGGGTCGCGTGGCGAGACGAAGCCGGTGATCGGCATCAGGAGGAGGGAGGCGTCGAGGACGTCGCTGCCGTAGTGCTGGACGAAGGCTCGGCGGTCGGCGGACCAGCCGCGTTCCATGACCTGGTGGAGTACGGCGTCCCGGGCGGAGGTCCAGCGGGGGAGGTCGGCGGGGCGGCCGAGTTCGGTGGCCATGCGGACGGCGCGGTCGAAGGCGACCCAGCACATGAGCCGGCTGTAGGTGAAGTCCTGGCGGCCGCCGCGGGTCTCCCAGATGCCCTCGTCCGGGCGGTCCCAGTGGTCGCACAGCCAGTCCACCGTGGCGGCGAAGCGCTGCCAGCCGTCGTAGCCGGCCAGTTGGGCGAGGTCGCGGGCCTGCGCGAAGGCGTAGACGGCTTCGCCGTAGATGTCGAGTTGGAGCTGGTCGGCGGCGCCGTTGCCGGCCCGGACCGGGGCCGAGCCGCGCCAGCCCTCCAGGTGGTCCAGTACCTCCTCGCGCAGGTGCGGATCGCCGTCCACCCGGTACATGATCTGGAGCGGTTCGCCGCTGACCGTGCCGCCGGCCCGGAGCCGGGCGCCGAGCCAGAGGCGGAAGGCGTCGGCCTCCTCGGTGAAGCCCAGGTCGACCATGGCGCGCACGGAGAGCGAGGCGTCGCGGACCCAGGTGTAGCGGTAGTCCCAGTTGCGTTCGCCGCCGACCTGCTCGGGCAGGCCCATGGTGGCGGCGGCCACGGGTGCGCCGGACGGAGCGTATGTGAGCAGCTTCAGTGTGATCGCCGAGCGGTTGACCTGCTGCTGCCAGCGGCCCCGGTAGCGGCAGCGGCTGATCCATTCGTGCCAGAAGGAGCGGACGTCGTCGAAGGCGGTCTGCAGGCTCGTCTCGTCGGCCGGTACGGGCGGTTCGGCGCCGGGCGCGTCCAGGGTGAGTACGGTGGCGGCGCGCTGGCCGGCGGACAGTTCCACGGTCGCGCGGACGTCCTCCCCGTCCCGTTCCAGCGCGATGGCGCCGAGCGCCTGGAGGTGTGCGGCGGCGGTAGTGCCGGTGAATCGGGCGGTGGCGCCGTCGAGGACCAGCTCGTGTGTCTCCCGGCCGTAGTCGAAGCGCGGCCGGCACTCCACCGCGAAGCGGACCGTGCCGCGGACGACCCGGAGGACCCGGACCAGGGTGTGCCGGTCGGCGGGCACGGTCGGGTCCGCGACGAGTGGCATGAAGTCGGCCACCTCGCCGACACCGTCAGGGGTGAGGAAGCGGGTCAGCAGCACCGCGCTGTCCGCCAGGTAGAGCTGCCGCACCGTCGTGCCCGGGGCCTCCACGGTGATCGAGAAGTGGCCGCCCCGCTCGTGATCCAGGAGCCGGCCGAAGATGCTCGGCGAGTCGAACCGTGGTGAGCACAGCCAGTCCACCACCCCCTCCGCGGACACCAGCGCGCACGTCTGGAGGTCTCCGACGAGACCGTGGTCGGCGATCGGCGGGTATCGATGCATCGGCGATGTCCTCGTGGGCTCGGAGCGGCGGACAGTCCTGGGCCCCACCCTGCGGCCGGGCAGCTCTCCGCGCCACCGGAGCTGCGCCGGACGGCTTCCGGTCGCAGGGGAGCTGTGCCGGTTGGCTGACCGCGTCACCCGAGCCGTCGCGGTCAGTGGGTGAGCAGGGTGGTGCGGAGCTGCGCCGCCCAGGCGCGGGGGTGGGTGGTGTTGCCGTTGTGGCCGCCGGGGAAGGTGATGACCGGCTGGTCGAGCAGGGCGGCGAGGCGGTGGGCGGCCTGGTAGTCGAAGACCGTGGTGGGCGTGGTGCGCCCGGTGGCCGGAACGATGCGGGTCTTGGTGGCGGCGAGCCGGTCACGGCAGCCGGGGTCGGTGCGCAGGGCCGTGAACTCGTCGGTGATGAAGTGGGTGAAGTTGCGTCGGCGCTGTTCGTCCATGGGCTGCGGGGTCAGGTCGGGCTCGGTGTCGGGGTGGGTCGGGTCGATGCCGAGGGACTTCGCGATGGCCGGGAGGGCGGTGGCGAGGCCGCCGGTGGCGAACAGGTCCTGGAGTTCGGCCAGTTCGCGGCGGTGGGCGTCGGCGTCCGCGTCGAGCAGCCAGGGGGCCACGGGCTCGTGGGCGATCAGGGTGTCGAGCCGGTCACCGTGCTCGGCGGCCAGGTGCAGGCCGATGACGGCGCCGAAGCTGCAGCCGAGCATGTGCGCCGGGCTGTCGGTGACGTGTGTGAGGAGGCGGTGGGCGTCGTCGGTGTGATCGGCCATGGTGACGGGCCGCTCGGGGTGGTCGAGGGTGCTGCGGGACAGGCCGCGGCGGTCGTAGGTGAGCAGCGTGAAGTCGTCGGCCAGGGCGTCGACGAGATCGGTGGTGCGCCGGGCGTCGCCTTCGCCGCTCTGCGAGATGAGCAGGAGCGGGCCGGTGCCGCGCTGTTCGAAGTAGAGCGTGGCGCCGTCGACGGGCAGCAGGCCGGTGGTCATGAGGGGTCCTCCCTGTGGGGGTGGTTCGTGGTGGGCTGGACCCCACGCTAATGCATCGATTCTGATGTATCAATAGCGATGCATCAGAATCGATGTATCAAGTGTGATGTATATTGCTCACGTGAACGGTATGGATCTGGCCCTGCTGGGCCGCACCCTGATGAAGCTCGGCGAGGCCGCCATCCCCACCGAGGGCATCGGCTCCCACGGAACGAGTACGCAGTCGGTGATCATCGTCGCCGCCGACATCAAGGCACATCCCGGCACGCCCGTGAAGGACATCGCCACGCGCACCGGGTTCCCCCAGAGCAAGGTCTCGGCCTGCGTGGCCCGGCTGCGAGAGGCCGGCGCGGTCGAGACCCGCACCGACCCCGCCGACCGCCGCCGCACCCTCGTCACCCCGTCCCCGAGCGCCTCCCCCCGCGTGGCGGCGGTCCGTGCCGGGGACATCGACGGCGTTCTCAAGCGGGCGCTGGAGGACCCGGCGCGACTGGACGAGGTCAAGGCCGCGCTGAGTGTCATCGCCGAACATCTGGGCCCCAGCGCCCTGACGCGGATCGCCGGCTGAAACCGCCGCAGGCCAAGACCCCCGCTGCCCCTCCCGGGGGCAGTCCGGAAGTCCGATCGCAGCCAGCCAGCCAGCCAGCCAGCCGGGCCGGCAGTCAGCCGGCCGGCCAGTCAGCCCGTCAGCCGGCCAGAGAACCCGTCAGCCGGCCGGCCCGTCAGGCCAGCGTCGCCGGTGTGTCCCGCAAGGTGACGTTGGCGTGGCTTTCCTGGAAGCTCTGGTCGGAGACCAGGGTCAGCCGGGCCGTGGACTGGAACTCCGGCAGGGTGGTGGAGCCGCAGGAGACCATCGTGGTCTTGATCTTGGCCACGGTCAGGGCGAGGCCCTCGTTGAGGTCGCCCGCGTAGGGGACGTAGCCGTCCACGCCTTCCTCGAAGATCAGCCCCTGGCCTCCCTGGCCGTAGCGCTGCCAGTTGCGGGCGCGGTTCGAGCCCTCGCCCCAGTACTCCTTGACGAAGCCGTCACGGGTGGGGAGTTTCGCGCCGGCCGCCTGGTCGAAGCGTGCGAAGTAGCGCCCCATCATGACGAAGTCGGCGCCCATCGCCAGTGCCAGGGACACGTGGTAGTCGTGGACCAGCCCGCCGTCGGAGCAGATCGGCACGTACTCGCCGGTGCGCTCGCGGAAGGCGTCCCGGGCCGCGGCGACGTCCAGGACGGCGCTGGCCTGGCCGCGGCCGATGCCCTTCTGGTCGCGCGTGATGCAGATGGATCCGCCGCCGACGCCGACCTTGACGAAGTCCGCCCCGGCCTCGGCGAGGAAGGTGAACGCGTCGCCGTCGACCACGTTGCCGCCGCCGACCGGGATCTCCGGGTAGTGCTTCTTCACCCAGGTCAGGGCCTGTGCCTGCCAGTCGCTGTAGCCGTCGGACGAGTCGAAGCACAGGGCGTCCGCGCCCGCCTCCAGGAGGGCCGGGACACGCTCCTGGTAGTCGTGGGTGTTGATGCCCGCGCCCACGCGGAGACGCTTGGCGGCGTCCACGAGCTGGTTCGGGTAGCGCTTGCTGTCCGCGTAGTCGGAGCGGAACACGAGGTGCTGGAGCCCGCCTTCGGCGTCCAGTACGGGCAGGCAGTCCAGCCGCTCGTCCCACAGTCGCGCGTTGGCCTCGGAGAGCGTGATGTCGGGCCCGGCGTGCGGCAGGTCGGCCAGGGCGGTCATCCGGTCGCCGACCGGTCCGTCCAGGTCGTGGCGGTGCGGGTGGAAGTCCCGGGAGGTGACCAGGCCGAGGAGGCGGCCGGTCGCGGTCCCGTCGTGGGTGACCGCGGCGGTGCTGTGACCGGTGCGTCGCATGACGTCGACCAGGACGGTCAGGCTGTCGCCGGGGCGGACGTTGGTGTCGCTGGTGACGAATCCGGCCTTGAAGTTCTTCACCTGGCGGACCGCCGCGGCCTGGTCCGGGATCGACTGGTTGTGGTGCAGGAAGCTGAGACCGCCGTTGCGCGCGAGCGCGATGGCGAGATCGGGGGTGCTGACCGCCTGCATGATCGCGGACGTGAACGGGGACTGCAGTTCGATCGCCGACGCCTCGCCCGCGATGTGCCGCACCAGCGGGGTGCTCAGGTCGACCGTCGCGGCCGAGCAGTCGGTCCGGGTCCGGTTCGGCAAGAGCAGAAATTCGTTGAACGTCCGTGAGACCTCGGCGATGACCTGTGCCACTCGTTCCTCCTGACCCGTCGGTGGGGCCCGACTGGCCCCGCCGTGTGGATCGCCCCCGTGTTCCAGGGCCCGGGCAGGCAGAGATCTGCGCACGGCAGCCGTGGAGTTGCCACCGCCTGCGGCAGAGCCCTGACCGGCCCGTGGATGAACGGGGTGCGGTCGTGATCCGGCACCCTATCGATGAACCGGCCGCCGCACGAATCGTGGCCCTCGCCGGCCGCCGGCTCTCACCGCACGCCCTCCCACACCATGCGTTCCTCCGCGCGCGGGTCGCTGACCGGCGCGGAGGCGGGTGTGGCGCCGAACGTCATCGTGGTGCGCGTCGTCTTCTCGTACGCCTGCCACCCGGGGCTGCCCGTCTTCGCGAAGGAGACCCAGGCTCCGTGTACGGCGTCCGCCAGGGCCTGGGGCGGGTGTTGGCCGATCATCGCCGCGTAGGACGGGTCGTCGAGGCGGTCGAACACGAAGGGCAGCTCCAGGGCATGGCACGCACCGAGATTCCCGTCGAACTGGGGGGAGCGCCAGGCGAATTCGTACAGGTGGGAGCCCGGGACGGACTCGGCGAGGCGGATGGCGGGGATGCGGTAGAACCAGTCGGTCGCCACCGCGTCGAGGAGTTCGCCCGCGGTGGCGGCGGGACGGCCGGCCCGGTAGACGGGGAGGGCCTCGGCCGGCGTGAGGCCGTAGGCCGTGACCAGGGAGTGGAGCGTGGATTCGGGGAGGACGTGAAGACGCTCGGTCGGTACCAGGAAGAGGCGGTACTCCTCGCGGTTGCTGCCGATCAGCAGGTCGATGCCGCACTCCGGGCCGGGAAGGGCGAGTGCCGGGCGGATCGGCTCGAAGGGCATCATGTTGAGCGCCGCCTCGCCCCACCGTGCCGGGTCCGGACGGGAGTTGACCTCCGCGCGCAGTTCCGCCTGCGCGGGGAGGAGCTGAGGCAGCGGGACGTCCGCGAAAGCCTCCGGGGTCGGCTCGACGCCCAGCTTCTCCGCCAGGCGGGCCGTGATCCGCGCGGCCGAAGCCGGGCGCAGGAAGTGGTGACAGGCCCCGCTCTGCAGGATCGCCCGGCGGAACAGCCCCCGGGCCTCTTCCATGGTCAGGAGCGTGCCGATGCTCATGGCGCCCGCCGACTCGCCGAAGACCGTGGCCAGGTCCGGGTCGCCGCCGAAGGAGGCGATGTTGTCCCGGACCCAGCGCAGGGCGGCGATCTGGTCGAGCAGGCCCCGGTTGTCGGGGCGCCCGGGGAGGTGCAGGAAACCGTCCGATCCCAGGCGGTAGTTGAGCGTCACGCACACGACTCCGTCGCGGGCGAAGGCACTTCCGTCGTACGCGGGGGCCGAGCCCGAGCCGTTGGTGAACGCCCCACCGTGCAGCCACACCATCACGGGCAGTCCGGCACCGGGCTCCGGAGCCGGCGTCCAGATGTTGAGGTTCAGACAGTCCTCGCCGTCGATCGCGTTCTCCGGGATGAGGGCGTCGAAGGGCGGGGCATAGGGGGCGTGCGGCGCTGTCGCGCGATGGGTTGTCGCGTCGCGCACGCCCGTCCAGGGCTCGGGCGGGGACGGCTCCAGGAACCGTCGCGCACCGAAGGGCGGAGCGGCGTACGGGATGCCGAGGAAGGACGTCACGCCGTCGGCGGAGGCGCGGCCGAGGACCGCGCCCTGCCGAGTACCGCACACCGTCATGCCGACAGGACCTCCAGCAGCGCCTTGCCGAATTCCTCGGGACGTTCGAGGTGGACCGCGTGCCCGGCGTCGGCCACCGCGACCTCCCGCACCGTCCCGCCCGCCGCCGCGTAACGGTCCAGCACATGACGCGTCTGCGCCACCATCGGCTGCGCCGGAGTGCCGTTCCACCCGGGCACCGCCCCGATCGCGCCCAGCTGCGCCAGATCGAACATCGACGTGTCCGACACGATGACGTCGTCCTCGCCGCGCACCCACAGCACCGGCGGCCTGGGGTCGATCAGGTGCAGGTCGTCGACGCGGAAGTGGATCGGAGCAAGGCTGTTGAGCACCCCGCGGGTGCCGGGCGCGATCCCGGGCCAGGCGGCCGACTCCGTGCTGTCGCCCGGATAGTGGTCGTCGCCGAGCCGCGTGGTGAGCATGGACTCGACGTACGCGTCCTCGTGCTCGGGGCGCAGCGGCGGCTTGACGTAGCAGGACGTCAGGACCGATCGCGGTGCGAGCGGGGACTCCTCACCGCGCTCGCCCTGGGCGAGCAGGCGCACGAACTCCGGGTTGGCCGTGCCGCCGCCCGACCCGGCCCCGTCGGCGGAGTTGAGGGTGCCCTCCACTCCGTGCGTACCGCCGAAGCCGTACGGGGAGACCGGGTTGACCAGCGTCAGCGAACGCACCGCGGCCGGATGGTCGCGCAGGTACTGCATGACCACGCCCCCGCCCATGGACCAGCCCACCAGGTGGGCCCGGTCGACTTCGAGGGCGGCGAGCAGGGCCGCGAGGTCGTCGGCGTAGTCCCGCAGGCCCCGGGTGGCGTCGACGGGCAGCGGGTCGGTGCCGCCGAAGCCGCGCAGGTCGACGGCGATCGGCCGGTAGCCGGCCGGCAGCGTCGTCAGCGTGGTGTCCCAGAACGCGGACGAGGAGACGTTGCCGTGGACGAAGAGGACGACGTCGCCGCCGTCCCTGCCCTCGGCCTCGGTGATCTGCTGGGTCAGTCTGCCGGTGTCGACACGGCGGGTGCGAAGCGTGGTCATCTCGGTTCCTGTGGTCATGTCGGGTGCTTCAGGACAGCCAGGTGGCGACCTGGGCGGCGGCCGAGCTGTGCCAGCCCAGCTCCAGGTGGTTGGCGCTCGCGATCGTGGCCGTGCCGCCGACCGTGGGGATGCCCGTGGTGTCGAGCGCGCTGGAGATGAAGACGACACCGTCGCTCGGACCGCGGTTCTCGTTGAAGATGCCGATCACGTCGGCGGATCCGCCCGCCAGCAGGTACGTGGTGACGGCGGCCGGCACTCCGGCGCCGTGCAGGGGACCGACGAGCGAACCGGCGTCGATCGCGGCCTGGATGCCGCCGCCGGCGGTGTAGAAGCCCTGACCGCCGTAGTACGTCGTGTACCAGTCCTGGGCGGAGCCGTCGACTCCGTACACCCCGTCCCAGCGGGCCAGCATCTGGCGCTGACCGGGGTAGTTGTCCTGACCGCCGGAGGGAGTCATCGAGAACTCCGGGTGCGCGGTGTACAGGCCGTAGCAGGTCATGTGGGAGTGCGGCGAGGGCGCGTTCACCTTGCCCCCGCACTCCGGCCAGATGGAGAAGTCGTGGGCCCAGCCGTGCGCGTACGGGTAGTCGTAGCCGCCGTTCGGACCGCCCAGCGTGATCAGCCGGCGTACGTCGCCGGCGTACGCCCGGCCCCAGCTCGGCTTCACCGACGACACGTACGCCCGCGTCGACATCTCGCCCTTGCTCCAGCCGACCAGGTCCACCTTGGCGACGCCCAGCTTCGCCTTGATCACCGCGATCGCGTCGCCGACGGCCTGCGCCTGCATGAGGTTGTCGCCCTGCTTGTGCGCGAACCCGACGGCGAAGACACGGTGACCACGCGCGGACAGGTACTGCATCAGCCCGGTGGAGGGACAGGAGACGGCGCCGCATCCGTAGCCGCCCGCCTCACCGGGATTGGCCCACGCGCGGTCCGCGTTGTCGTTCGCGCCGTGCACGAGGAGGACGGGCGTGGTCCGGCTGCCGGTGTTCCAACCGGGTGCCGAGTACAGCAGGAACCGGCCCGAGGAAGGCCGCGCCGCCCCGCCGAAGTACGTCAGGCGCTTGCCGTCCTGATCACCGCGGCCGTCCGCGGGGTACCCCTCCGTGCGGAATCCGCTCGTCGTGTCGAGATAACGCTCGACGGACGTCCAGCCGTTGGTGACGGTCCCGGCCCCGTAGCTCGCCTCGAGCGTGAGGTACGACGGGGGCGCGGCAGCGGCCGCCACCGCCGTGCCGCTCACCGCCGCCGGCAACGCCCCCACGGCTGCCGCGACGACCCCCACGATCGCCACGACCCGGGCGACGCGCCGTCGCCACCCCCGTCCCGCACTCCCTCTTCCGGCCATGTCCCGGCCTCCCCCCACTCATGCGCTCGTGGCGCGCCCGCCCGATGCCCTGCGGCACGCGGTGGGGACACGCTAGGTGGCCCTTCGACGACAGGGCATGTGGGTGAACCACACAAAGCGGTGTCTGCGTATGGTCGGCTCTGGCCGTGACGGCGGGTACCGTGGCGGCCGCCCCGGCCGGGGCCGCAGCCGTGCCGGCGTCGGCCACGGCCGGGACGGGCGGCGTCGCCGAGGGCGCGTTCGGGCCGGGCAGCCGGCTCGAGAGCCTGGGCCGGTCGGGGTTCCTGAGCTGGGATCCGGAGGATCCGGTCGCCACCCGCTGGACGCGCTTCGCCGACCGCACGTCGACGACCTTCCCCGGCAGTCACTTCGTGTTCGGTTCGCGGGACTCGGACCTGGTGGTGGACGAGTACCGCGGCGTCATCACGCCACCTGGAAGCGGCCGCTCCGTTCGCCGTCGGCGGTTGCCCGGTACATCACGCTGCCCGGCCTCGGGCCCCGCACCACCCGGTACGGACGAGCTCGTCAGGGAATCACCAGAGAACAGACCCGGCTGGCCGGGTCGAAGAGACGCAGGTCCCTGATCATCTTCTTGGCCAGCTGGAGGTGCCCCCGCTGGTCGGGGTGCAGGCCGTCGCCGAGGAGCCCGAGGGGTACGGTGCCGCCGCCGGTCTCCAGCCAGTGGGCGTGGTGGTCGACGAGGACGACGTCCAGCTCCGCCGCGACGTCGCGCATGATCCGGGCGTAGTCGGGGAGCGCGGCCCGCTGGGGCCAACGGTTCACGTCGATCGGGTTGGGGGTCTGGAGCAGGGGGACCGCGCCGCCGCCGGGCAGGGCGCGCACGTCCGTCACGAGCTTGCGCAGGTTGGCCCGGTACGCGGCGGGACCGATGGCGGCGGTGGCCACGTCGTTCGTCCCCAGCATGATCGACACGACCTTCGGCCGGAAGGCCGAGACCCGGTCGGCGAACCTCGCCACCAGGTCGTCGGTGGTGCTGCCGCTCACTCCGGTGTCGATGACGAAGTCGCTGGTCTTCGGCTTGCCGAGCTCGAAGCGGACGCGCTCCTGGAAGTGCTCGGCGTAGCTGCGCCAGCCGTTCGTCCACACCGCGCCGTGGGTGATGCTGTCGCCGGTGATCAGCCAGACGGCCGGGGTACCGGAGTTGAGGATCGCGGAGATCCGGCCGAAGTCGGCGAGGTCGAGGCGGACGCTCTCGGAGGCGATCTCCTGCTCGGACAGCGTGCGGTCGTAGACGGCGACCCGGGCGATGGTGCCGGTGTAGAACCACTCGCCGCCCGGGTGGTCGCTGTCGACGTTCCGGGCGATGTTGAGGGCGGTGAGTCCGGGGGCGCCGCCGAAGAAGTGTGCGTGGCCGGTCGCGAAGACCGGGCGCCCGTCGGCGTGGAAGGTCGTTCCCGTGGCGGAGACGGTGACCGCGACGGTGTGGAGCGCGCCGTCGTCGTACATCGTGCGCGTGAGGTGGTTCTGCTTCACGACGCCGTCGTGACGGACGGAGAACTGCAGTCTGCCGGCGCTGACGCAGACCGCGACCTCGGTTCCCGGGCGGGCCGGGTCCGACGCGCTGATCAGGGTCATCGCGAGGTCGCGGCTCGTGGTCGCGAAGGTGGCGAGGACCGTGCCCGAGGACAGAGTCCGGATCTTTCCGAGCTCCGCCGACAGGTCGGTGTACGACCGCCCGTCGTACACCCTCCCGCTCTGGTGGTCCAGCACGGGCACCACGGCCGACGAGGCGCCCGCCCGCCCGAACGGCGCGGCGATCGAGGCGGCCAGGGATCCGGCCGCGAGGAGGACGGATCGTCTGCGCACAGGACGTTCCCTTCGATGCGGGGTGTGGGCGGCGCCGGCCCGCGCAGACGGCGGCGGAAGGGGGAGAAGAGGTAAGGAAGGGAGGAGGGGGGAGGAGTCGACGGGCCGCTCTGCGACGGCATGCGGGAGTGATCCTGCACGACCTGTGCGCCCCGGTGGTGTGCCCACGCCCATCGGGAGGTTCTTCGTACTCCGGAAGGCGCACTCCGACCGGGGCCCGCCGCCGGAGATCGTCCGGCGGCGGGCCTGGTCACCGGCTGCACCTGGTTCACCGTTTCACCGGCTGCACCCGGCTCACCGTTTCAGCGGCCTCACCAGGCGCGCATGAGGGTTCAGCCCGCGCTGTGGACGCTGATCCGCTCGATCCGGCCGCCGTACAGCCACTGGGGGCCGCCGCTGTCGACGTTGCGGCCGGCCCACATGCCGTTGAGCGCCGGGGTCTGCCCGAAGAGCGACGGCGTCGGCGTCGAGGCGATCCGCACGCCGTCCGCGTAGAGCGCGGTGCCGGAGTCGGTCACCGAGACGGCGAGGGTGTGGTCGAGCCCGTCGGCGAGGGACTGCGTGCCGTCGAGCCGCGCGCTGTAGACACCGCCGGAACGGGCTTCGAAGTGGGGCACACCGCTGTTGAGGGAAAGCGTCACGTTCGTCGACGGCGCGGCGGTGTCCGAGGCGGACAGCAGCGTTCCGGCGACGGGCGTCTTCGTCGTGCGGAACCGGACCGTGAGCACTCCGCGGGTGAGCGGTGCGACGGTCGGCAGCGAGGTGGTCAGATCGGTGTACGAGCTCGTGCCGTCGAAGTCCTTCGCGAGGACGGAGTCGAGGACCCTGGGCCCGCCGACGACGAGCAGGCGCGTGGTCGTGGAGGCCGTGACCGCTCCCGACCGGAGAACGACGGTGAGGTCCTGCTCACCGGCTGCCGTGCCGGCCGGGGGCGTCACCGGGAAGCGGACGGTGACGGTGGCGCCGGCGGCGATCGACGGCAGTGGCTGTTCCGTCGCCGCGGCCCAGCCGGCGGGCAGGCCCGGTGTCGCTGTGCCGGGGGCGCTCGCGAGATGCCCGTGGTTGGTGACGCGTACCTCCATCGTGCTCGTGGTGCCCGCGGTCAGCAGCCCGTCGGGGATGACGGCGCGGGCGGCGAGCTTCGGGTGTCCCTGGTCGAGCGGGCAGTCCGCTCCCAGCCAGGCGGGGTTGAAGCGGGCGAAGGTGATCCGCTGGTAGGGCCCGGACTCGTACAGGAGGCCGAAGGTGCCGTCGGCGAGCCGGGTGAGCGTCGAGTACGCCGAGCCGCCGGTTTCGACGACCTTGGAGGTGGGCCAGGTCAGTCCGTCGTTGCAGGACATCCGCACGGTCAGGTTGTGGCGGGTGGTCGTGCTCGCCGTGTTGCTGAACAGCAGCCAGTGCGACGAGGGGAGTTGCGCGCCCGCCGTCGCGTCGTACCGCAGGATCGCGGCGTTGTTGGTGGGGTCGATCAGCTCGTCGTCCGGCACCGGCGTGCTGTAGGTGATCCCGCCGTCGGCGGAGTAGGCGACGAGGCGGGTCTTGGCGCTGGAGGTACGGCTGTTGAGCATGATGCGGCCGTCGGCCAGTTCGACGGTCTTGTTCTCGTCCATCAGCGGGCCCACGGGGTTGCCCATCCTCCAGGTGGTGCCGTGGTCGTCGCTGTAGGCGCTCGCCGCCCAGATGCCGCCGTCGGCCTTGCGGAAGGCGTACTGCTGGACCAGCCGCCCGGTCGACAGCTGGATCCCGGTGCCGGAGGAGGCGAACATGCCCTTCCAGGCCGGGTCCTTGATGTCCTGGGTGATCCGGCGGGTCGTCCAGGTGACGCCCCCGTCGTCCGAGGAGGCGTAGTCGGCGTGCAGCGTGCCGGTGCTGTCGTTCGCGTTGCCCGCACCGGAGTTGAAGAAGCCGATGCCCTTGGGTCCGTACGCGTAGAACACGAAGACCCGGCCGGTGACCCGGTCGACGACGAGGCTGGGGTCACCGGCTCCGACGCCGTCGGCGTAGTCCGCGATCGCCTGCGGCGCGCTCCAGGTGAGGCCGTTGTCGGTGCTGCGGCGCACCATGACGTCGAGGTTGCCGGGCAGGTCGGCGGCGCTGTCGTTGCGCCGGTCGTAGGCGGCGATCAGCGTGCCGTCCGGCAGGGTGTCCAGGGCGGGGATGCGGTACGTGTGCGCGCCCTGGCCGGAGGTGGCGAGGACGGTGCTCTCGAAGAGGGGCTCCTCGGTGGCGAGCCGGCGCTGGAGCGCCGCTGCGGCGGGCGTTCCGGTCGCGGGTGTCCCGGCGGCGGGTGTCCCGGCGGCCGAGGCGCCGGCCGCAGGGTTGGGGGACAGGCCGAGCAGGCCGGCGCCGAGAGCCAGCAGCATGGCCAGGGAAGCAGAACGGGCGGTTTTCACCGACACCTCCACAACAGATGACAGGAAGGCATCGGACATCAGACGTCTGGGAACCTAGGTCTCTGCCGCCTTCGGGTCAACCCCCTGGCGTCTCAAGGGAAGTCGTGGCGTCCCCGCGCTTGTCGTGCGGCATGCGGCGGCCCTAGAGTCGAGCACGCATCGGACATCAGACGTCTTATGCTCCCGCAGGTCGTTCAGGATCGGCCCGCAGATGGTCGATCGCAGCCCCCGGATCCACGCGCCTGTGCAGTCGCCTCGGCACGTCGAACCCCACCAGCACGACCACCACCAGGCTCAGACCGAACGTCAGCACGGCCAGGGCCGTCCCCAGCTCCGTCCCCTCGGCCAGCCGGGCCCCGAGCACCGGCGCCACGGCCCCGCCCAGCGCGCCCACGTTGTACGTGAACCCCAGCCCCGCCGCCCGCTGTTCCGCCGGAAAATGCCCGCCGATGTAGCGCGGCAACAGCCCCGAGACACCGAAGCCCAGGGCCTGCAGCGCGAACAGCAGCACCCCGAGCAGCGGCAGGTTGTCGTCCACCGCGAACACCGGGAAGACGAACAGCAGCGACGACAGCAACGTCCACGCGTACGCCCGGGACGGGCCGAACCGGTCCCCGGTGAACCCGGACAGCCAGCAGCCCGCCATCGTGCCGAACCCGGCGTAGTACAGGACCTGGGCCACCTGTTCCGGCGAGTAGCCGAGTTCGGACTTCAGATACGTGGGCAGCAGCGCCTGGATCGGCCAGCTGTACAGGAACGCGGCGAACACCGTCCCGATCAGCGCCACATACAGGATCCAGCCCCGCCGGCCGCCCAGCTGGACCGCGAACACCACCATGACCAGGCCCGCGAGAACCGACAGCGCCGCCGTGGCCCCGCCCGCCCCTCCGGCGAACACCGCGAACAGCGACCCCAGGGCCACCGCCGCGAGCAGCACGTTGACCACTCCCCGCCGCCGGTCGGCGAAGAACGGCCGGAACGGGTTCGGCCGGGTCGCCGTCTCCGCGACCGCCTCCTCCCAGTCCTCGGCCTCGGGCAGGGCGCGCCGCACCCACAGCGCCGCCACCACCGGCAGGACGCCGAGATAGAACATCCAGCGCCAGCCGTGCTCCGGAACCACGACGCTGTACGTCTCCGCCGCCAGCACCGTGCCCATCGAGTAGCCCGAGATCAGGAACCCGCTGGCCCTGCCGCGCAGCCGGGGCGGCCAGCTCTCCATCACATAGGTCGCGCTCGCGCTGTACTCGCCCGCCATGCCGAGCCCGATCACCAGCCGCGCCGCGAACAGACTCCCGTAACTCCACGCGAAGCCGCACGCCAGGGTGCCCAGGGAGAACAGCCAGATGCTGAGCACCATGGCCGTCCTGCGCCCGTACCGGTCGCCGATCGCGCCCAGCACGGCGCCGCCCAGCCAGCGGGTGATGAAGGCGGCCGACACCAGGCTCGCCGCCTCCACCGGCTCCAGCCCGAACTCCGCGCTCACCTCGGTCAGCACCAGGGTGATCAGCACGAAGTCGAAACCGTCGAGGAGATAACCGATCCACGCCCCCGCGAACGCCTTCCAGCCGGCCCGGCCGATCTGCCGGTACCAGGGGCACGCGTCCCGCGCGTCGTCGTTGTCCACGGGGGACAGCATGCGGGGCGTGACCCCCTCCGCCCGGGAGGGCCACGCCCCGTGATCGTCGCCGGCGGCACCGGACCGCACCCCCGGCGACGGGATCAGACCCGGACGTCCGCCACGGCGTCCGCGAACCAGCGGGTCAGCGTGGTGGGGTGGGTGATGGCGGTCCCGACGACCACGGCGTACGCCCCGCACTCCAGGGCCCGGGTCACCTGACCGGGGGAGTGGATCCGGCCCTCGGCGACCACCGGCACGTCCAGCGCGCCCGCGAGCCGCTCCACCAGGTCCAGGTCCGGGCCGGCGGCCTTCCGGTCGTACGTGGCCGGGGTGTACCCGGAGAGCGTGGTGCCCACCAGGTCGGCACCGAGCCGGGCGGCCCGTACCCCCTCCTCGTACGTGGACACATCGGCCATCACCAGACCGCCGGCAGCACGCACCGCGTCGATCGACGCGGCCAGCGGCCTGCCGTCCGGCCGGGGCCGGTCGGTGGCGTCCAGGGCGACGACATCCGCCCCGGCCGCCAGGACGGCACGAGCGTGACGGGCCGTCGGAGTGATGTACACGCCCTCCGCCCCGTCCTTCCACAACCCGATCAACGGAACGTCGAGCGCGCCGCGGATCGCCTGGATGTCGTCCAGCCCTTGGGCGCGGATACCGGCCGCGCCGCCGTCACGGGCCGCCAGCGCCACCCGCCGCATCGTGTCGGGGTCGCGCATCGGCTCACCCGGATACGCCTGGCACGACACGATCAGCGTGCCGCGCAGGCGGTCGAGAACCGACCCTTCCGGAGCGCCGCTCATCGCAGGACCTCCCGGGCGAGCCGGGCGGCGCCGAGCACGGCCGCGTCACCGCCCAGAGTCGCCGGCCGCAGCGCCACACCCTTGAGGGGCGGCAGGAGTTCGGCGGCGAACGCCTTCCTCAGCGGGTCCCACCACTCCGGGCCGCATCCGCTGACGCCGCCGCCGACGAGGACCAGTTCGGGGTCGGTCATGTTGACGATGCCGCCCAGGGCCTCGCCCAGCGCCCGCGCACCCCGCGCCAGCACCCGGCGCGCCGACTCCTCGCCCGCGGCCGCCCGCGCCGAGACCTCGGCCAGCGAGGAGACGGGGCCCTCGCACCTCGCGTACGCGGCGAGCAGGGCGGGTCCGCTCGCCACCGCCTCGGCATGACCGGATCCGCCGCACGTGCAGGCGACCCCGGCGGCCGCCGGCACGGGGACGTGACCGGCGTGGCCCGCGACGAACCGGGCGCCGTGGTGCACCCGGCCGTCGATCAGCTGCGAGGCACCGATTCCGGTGCCGACCGCGACCAGCAGGACCTGGCGGTGACCGGCGGCGGCGCCGAGCCACGCCTCGCCCAGCGCGTGCGCGTGGACGTCGTTGTCGACCGAGACCGGGACGCCCAGCGCCTGTTCCAGGTCCCGGCGCAGCTCGGTCCCGGCCCAGCCGGGCAGCGCGTCCGTGGCGGAGACGATCCGGCCGGCGGCGGGATCGACGACGCCGGCGCTGCCGACGCCGACCGCCGCCACCGGCCCGCCCAGCTCCCGGACGGCCCGGACCGCGGCGGCGACCACGGCGGCCGGTCCGTCCGCGGCCGGGGTCGGCAGCGTGTGGCGGGCCAGCAGGGTGCCGTTCGGGTCGACCAGGCCGGCGGCGGTCTTCGTGCCGCCGATGTCGATTCCGGCGACGAGGGTCATCGCAGGCCCGCCCGCTCCAGGATCTGTGCGATCCGTGCGGTCTCGGCCTCGTCGAGCGGGCGCATCGGGGGGCTGACGACGTTGGTGTCGATGATGCCGCGGACCTTCAGGGCGGTCTTGAACGCGCCCAGCCCGCCGGCCGTCGCGGAGGCCGTGCCGGGTACGGCGACGGTGACGATCTCGAAGAGCCGTGCGATGCGGTCCTGTTCGGCCTTCGCGGCCACCCAGTCCCCGGCCGAGGCGAGGCGGTCCAGGCGCGCGTAGCCGTGCGGGTCGACGTTGCCGAGGCCGGGCACCGCGCCGTCGGCGCCGCCCAGCAGCATCGCGTCGACGACGACCTCGTGCCCGGTCAGGACGGAGAATTCCGGCAGGTCCTGGGCGCCGAGGCACAGGTAGCGCAGGCCCACGTCGTCGCCGCTGGAGTCCTTGATGCCGGCCAGCACGCCGTCGGCGGCGAGGCGGAGCACGAGATCGGTCGACAGCTTGCTGTGCACGCAGACCGGGACGTCGTAGGCGAGCAGGGGCAGTTCGGCCGCGTCGGCGAGGAGCCGGAAGTGCCGGTCGATCTCGGTTTCGTGGGTGCGGGTGTAGAAGGGGGCGGTCGCGACCACGGCGTCCGCGCCGCTCTTGCGGGCGGCCGCGGCCCGCTCGATCGCGCGGTTGGTCGTCTGCTCGATCGTGCCGACGACGACGGGGACCTGCCCGGCGGCGGCGCCGACGATCGTGTCGACGACGACGTCCTTCTGGGTGTCGGTGAGGTAGGCGGTCTCACCGGAGCTGCCGAGGGCGAAGAGCCCGGTCACGCCGCCTTCGAGGAGGAATCCGACGAGCCGCTCCAAGGAGGTGGTGTCGATCTCGCCGTCGGCGGTCAGCGGGGTGACGACCGGGGGGATGACTCCGGTGAAGCGGGGGTTACGGGCGTTCACGACGTGCTCCTGGCGGTGTGTACGGGGGAAGGGGAACGGAAGGAAGAGGAAGAGGGGGCGTCGTCCGTCAGCGGGTGGACGCAGTGCCAGCGGTGGCCGGACGCGGCGCCGTCGGCCGCCGGGAAGGCGGTCGCGCAGTCGTCGTCCGCCCGTCGGCAGCGGGTGCGGAACGGACAGCCGCTGGGCGGATTGACCGCCGACGGCACCGGACCGGTCAGGATGATCCGCTCGGTGCGCTCCAGCAGGCTCGGGGTCGCCGAGAACAGCGCCTCGGTGTACGGGTGGGCGGGCGCCGCCGACACCGCGCGGGCCGGGCCCTCCTCGACGATCCGCCCCAGGTACAGCACGGCGAGCCGGTCCGAGAGGTGCCGCACCGTCTGGATGTCGTGGGAGATGAACACCATGCCGAGACCCAGCCGCGCCCGCAGGTCGACGAGCAGGTTCAGCACCTGGGCGCGTACGGAGACGTCGAGCGCCGAGGTCGGCTCGTCGGCCACGATGACGTCCGGCTCCAGGGCGAGGGCCCGCGCGATCGCGACCCGCTGCCGCTGCCCGCCGGAGAGCTGCCCGGGGAGGGCGCGCAACATGTGGCCGGGGAGGCCGACGAGGTCGAGGAGTTCCTCGACGCGCTCCTCGCGCTCCCGTTCGGTGCCCCGCCTGTGGACGTCGAGCGGGTCGCGGAGGATGCGGCCCACGGACATCCGGGGGTTGAGGGCGGTGGCGGGGTCCTGGAAGACCACGCCGACCGCGGCGCCGAACTCCCGGCGGCGGCGGGCGGCGGGCATCCGCCACAGGTCCTCCCCGCGGAAGTGCACCGTGCCCTCGGTGGGCTCCTGGAGGCCGGTGAGGACGCGGGCGAGCGTGGACTTGCCGCAGCCGGACTCGCCGACCAGGCCGAGGATCTCGCCCTTGGCGACCTCCAGCGACGCGTCGGTGAGGGCGTGGACGGCGTCGTGACGGAAGAGGCCGCCGCGTGCCTTGTGACGGACGTGGATGTTCTCCAGGCGGATCATCGGACCGCCTCCTTCTGAAGCTCGGCGGTCGCCGCGGGGTGGTGGCAGGCGAATCCATGGGGCCGGCCGCCGGCCGCGGTCAGCTCCGGGGGAGTCGTACGGCACAGCTCCGTGGCCGCCTCGCACCGCGAGGCGAACCGGCAGCCGGTGCCGAACTGCCTCGGGGCGGGGACCACGCCGTGGATCTGGTGGAGCCGGTCCGCGCCGCCCTCCAGGGAGACGACCGAGCCGAGCAGGCCGCGGCTGTAGTGGTGCGACGGAGCGACGAGGACCGAGCGGGTCTCGCCGACCTCGGCGAGCTGACCGGCGTACATCACGGCGACGCGGTGGGAGAGGTCGCCCACCAGCGCGAGGTCGTGCGAGACGAGGACCATGGCGAAGCCGAGTTCGTCGCGGAGTCGGACGAGGAGCTCCACCACCTGGGCCTGGACGGTGACGTCGAGGGCCGTGGTCGGCTCGTCGGCGATGAGCAGCCGGGGACTGCGGGAGAGCGCCATGGCGATGAGGACGCGCTGGCGCTGGCCGCCGGACAGCTCGTGCGGGTAGCTGCGCAGGGTGCGTACCGGGTCGAGGCCGACCAGTTCGAGCAGCTCGGCCGGGGTGCGGGTACCGCCGCGCGAGGTGAGCTGGCGCAGCTGCTTGCCGACCAGGATCGACGGGTTGAGCGACGACAGGGCGTCCTGGTAGACCATCGCGATCTCGGGGCCGGCGAGCGCCTGACGCTCCTTGCGGTCCATGGTGAGCAGGTTCCGGCCGCGGTACTCGATGGTGCCGGAGACCTCGGCGTTCCGGGCCAGCAGGCCCATGACGGCGAGGCTGGTGATGGACTTGCCGCAGCCGGACTCGCCGACCAGGCCGAGGGTCTCGCCCTCGCGGACGGTGAAGGAGATGCCGTCGACGACGTTCACGTCGCCGTACCGGTCCGGGAAGCGGATGGCGAGGTCCTTCACGACCAGCAGTCCGGCCGCGTCGTCGGCCACGGGCCGCGCCGTCGGCGGGGTGGCCCGGACGACCTCCGCGAGCCGGGCGAGGGCGGCGTCGACGTCCTCGCGCGAGCGGGGCTCCATCGCGGGGCCGGAGGTCTCCCGCCGGGGCGTCCCGTCCTCCGTACGGCCCGACTTCGGGGCCGCCGAGGCGTCGGTGAGTCCCTCGGAGAGCATGTTGAGCGCCAGGACGGTGATCAGCAGGACCATGCCGGGGAAGAAGGTGGCCCACCATCCGCCGGAGAGCAGGATCTGGCGGCCGTACGAGAGGACGTTGCCCCAGCTGGGATCGGGGTCCTGCACGCCGGCGCCGATGAAGGAGAGGCTCGCCTCGAAGGTGATCGCCTCGGCGACGAGGACGGTGGCGAAGACCATGACGGGCGCCGCGCAGTTGACGGCGACGTGGCGCAGCACGATGTGGCCGCGGCGGGCGCCGATGACCTTCTCGGCGGCGACGTAGTCCTCGCCGTACTGGGCGAGCACGTTGGCGCGCACCACGCGGGCCAGGGACGGCACGTACACGAAGGCGATGCTGCCGACGATCACCGGGACGCTGGGGCCGAAGACGGCCACCAGGACGGCGGCCAGCGCGATCGGCGGGAAGGACATGACGACGTCGAGGGTGCGCATCACGGACTCGTCGCCCAGTTTGCGGGACGTGGCGGCCACCGCGCCGAGCAGCGCTCCGCCGACGACCGCCAGCGCGGTGGCGCCGAGGCCGATGAGCAGCGAGTAGCGGGCGCCGTAGACGACCCGTGAGAACACGTCGCGGCCCACACGGTCGGTGCCGAACCAGTGCGCGGCGCCGGGGGCCTGTACGGGAGCGCCGGTGGCCAGCGGGTCCGCGGCGAACAGCGGAGCCAGGACGGCCGCCGCGACGACGAGCAGCAGCAGGGAGACGGCGATGCGGGAAGTGGCCGGCAGGGCGCGGAAGCGGATGCCGGGACGGGAGAGTCTCGTGGCGAGACGACCGGTGAACATGCGTCACACCGTCCTGATACGGGGGTTGACGAGCAGGTACAGGAGGTCGACGACGACGTTGACGACCAGGAACGCGAGGGCGATGGTCAGCACGGTGCCCTGGACGAGGGCCGTGTCGCCGCCGGTGACGCCCTCGAGGATCAGCTTGCCCATGCCGGGCAGGTCGAAGATCGTCTCGATGACGACGGCGCCGCTGAGCAGGTAGCCGACCTTGATGCCGAGCACGGTCAGCGGGGTGACGAGGGCGTTGCGGAGCACGCCGCGGATCACCAGGGTCCGGGGGAGACCGTTGCCGGTGGCGGTACGGACGTAGTCGCGGTCGAGCTCGCCGACCATCGAGGTCCGGATGAGGCGGGCGAGCGACGCGGCGACGGGGACCGCCAGCGATATCGCGGGCAGCGCCATGGCCAGCAGCCACCCGGAGAAGGACTCGGCGGGGTTGACGTAGCCGCCCGTCGGGAAGACCGGGGTGTTCAGGGCGAACTGCTGGATGAGCACGACGCCGAGCCAGAAGGAGGGGATCGCGATGCCGGCCATCGACAGGACCCGGCTCACCTGGTCGGGCCAGCGGTCGCGCTGCACCGCGCCGGTCACGCCCAGGGCGACGGCGAGGACGACGGCGAGGACGAGGCCCAGCGCGGTGAGCTGCATGGTGACGGGGAGCGCGATCGCGATCCGGTCGGCGACCGGCTGACTGGGCGGCATGGTGACGCCCAGGTCGCCCTGGAGCAGCTGGCCGAGGAAGCCCACGTACCGGAGGGGCAGCGGGTCGTCGAGCCCGTGCTCCGCGGCGAACGCGGCGCGGGCCTCGGGCGTGGCGCCCTCGCCGAGCGCGTTGAACGCGGGGTCGGCGGGGGAGAACTGCAGCACCACGAAGACCAGCAGGGTGATGCCGAGGATCATCACCGGCATGATCGCGATGCGTCGCAAGGCGAGCCGGAGGAAGACAACCATCGTTCGGTTCCTAGCGGTTGGAGGGGAACCCGGGCCGGTCCGCGGACAGGGGACGGACCGGCCCGGGCCCGGTCAGGAACGGCCGACGTTCAGGAACGACATGCCGGTGGTGGGCAGCGGGCTGAAACCGGGCAGCGCCTTGTCGTTCCAGGCGGTGGGCAGCTTGCGGTGCAGGATCGGGTAGATCGGCGCCTCGTCGGCGACGATGTCCATGACCTCTCCCCACAGCCGCTTGCGCTCGGCCTCGTCGGAGCTTCTCGCGGCCTGGTCCAGGAGGGCGCGGACCTGCTTGTCGGGGGCGCTGCCGGCCCAGCGGTACCGCTTGGTCGGCCAGGTGCCGTCGTAGAACCAGCGCAGCAGCAGGTCGACGTCGTTGCCGAAGACGGACGGGTCGCCCGGTGCGACGAGCACCTGGAACCGGCCCTGGTCGACCTTGCCGTACTGGGCGGCGGACTGGCCTATGTTCAGCGTGGTCTTCACGCCGACCGCGTCGAGGCTCTCCTTGATCAGCGGGGCGATGTCCTTCACCCAGCCGACGTCGGTGGTGAGCAGCTCGATCGACAGGTCGGTCACGCCGGCCTCGGCGAGCAGCTTCCTCGCCTTCGCAGGGTCGTACGTGTAGACCGTCGACGCCTTGTGGAAGTCGGGGTGCGTCGTCTGCAGGTAGCCCTGCGCGGCGGTGCCGTTGCCCATCATCGCCGTCTGGATGATCTTGTCGACGTCGAGTGCGTAGTGCAGCGCCTGACGGACCCTCTTGTCGTCGAACGGCTTCTGCGCGGTGTTGAACATCATGAAGAGCTGGCCGAAGGACTGCACCGAGTCGACGGCGGCCTTCGCGGACAGGCGCTTCGCGTCGATGTACGGCACGTCCTCGATGGCCTGGACACGACCGGACTCCAGAGCGCTCACCCGGGCCGCCGGATCCGACATGAGACGCCAGGTCATGCTCTTGGCCTTGGCCTTGTTGCGGCCGTTGTACCTGTCGTACGCCTCGAAGACGATCTTGTCTTCCTTGGTGGCGGAGACCAGGCGGTACGGGCCCGAGCCCACCGGCTTGGCGTCGAACCCCTTCGGGTCGGCCAGCACCAGCTTCTTGGGGACGATCTTGGCGACGGTGACCCGGGAGGGGAACAGGTCGAAGGCGTACTTGAGCGTGAACTCGACGGTCGAGGCGTCGACGGCCTTCACCTTGTCGAGGAAGGGCAGGAACTGCGCCATCAGCGAGGCGTTCTTCGGGTCCAGGATGCGCTCGAAGCTGAAGACCACGTCCTCGGCCGTCACCGGCGAACCGTCGTGGAAGGTGGCACCGGCGCGCAGCGTCGCCCGGTACGTGGTGGCGTCCACCTTCGCGGGCAGGGCGGTGGCCAGCGCGGGACGGGCCACCAGGGTGGCCGGGTCGAGGTCGGCGAGGCCCTCGAAGACGTGCGTGTTCGCGGCGACGGGCGTGGCGCCGGAGGCCGTCATCGGGTCGAAGCCGGTGGAGAGCGCGTAGGAGATTCCCGCCTCGATCGTGGCGCTGCCCGAGCCGGTCGCGGAACCGGTGGAGGCGGGGCCGCCGCACGCGGCGAGGGTGCCGGTCAGAGCGGCCGCCGTCCCGATGGCGCCGGTGTAGCGCAGGAAGCTGCGGCGGCGGAGTCCTGCGGGTATCCGCTGCGACATGGGGTTCCTCCTAGGGGGCAACGCTCACTCGAATGTGCCAGAGTTCAGACGTCTGATGTCCGATGGCTTGATAGTGTGTGAACGTAGCTGGACGAGGGAGAGGGGTCAATAGGTGGCCAGTCCTGAGATTTCGGAAGCGCGCCGGGGGCGCGGGACGCTCCGCAAGGAGGTCGTGGAGGAAATCAAGCGCTACATACTCGACAAGCGCATGCGCCCCGGAGACCCCCTGCCCACCGAGGCGGAACTGTGCATCGCCCTGGGCGCCAGCCGCTCCAGCGTCCGTGAGGCGGTGAAGACCCTCGCCGCCCTCGACATCGTCGAAGTGCGCCACGGGCACGGCACCTACGTCGGCCGCCTGAGCCTCTCCGCGCTCGTCGAGTCCATGACGTTCCGGGGCATGCTGAGCCCCGACGACGACTTCCGCGTGTACGCCGACCTCGTCGACGTACGCGAACTGTTCGAGCGCGGCAACGCCGACCGCATCGTGGGCTCCCTGAGTCCGCGGCACCTCGAAACCCTCGACTCCCTGGTCGACGAGATGGACCGGCAGGGGGCCGGGGGAGGCGACGGCTTCGTGGCCTCGGACCGCGCCTTCCACGCGCTCCTCGTGGAACCGCTGGGCAACGAGCTGGTCAGCCAGCTCACCCTCGCCTTCTGGGACGTCTACTCGATCGTCTCGCCGCACCTGAACCTCATGACCATCGAGGACGAACGCGTGACGGTCGACGTGCACCGCCGCATCGTCCAGGCGGCACGCGCCGGCGACCCGGCGGCCTTCGTCGCCGCCGTCGCCGACCACTACGCACCCGTCCGAAGGCGCCTCGCCGAGGCCCGGGCCAGGTCCGGCGGGGAGGGCTCCTAGCCCTCCGGTCGACAGCGGTCGACAGCGCAGGAAGGCGTCCGCCCGGCCTTGTCCGGGCGGACGCCTCGCGTTTCGGGCACTTCTTGACCCTTGAGCGCGGGCCTCCGTACAGTCCCCAGAGATCAGACATCAGATCTCTGCCTGTCGGCCCGCCCGCAAGGAGAACACCGTGCCGTTGACCGACCTGACGCTCGAAGAGTGCCTCGCCTACCGACCCGAACCGGCGCCGCCCGCCGACTTCGACGCCTTCTGGGCACGGACCCTCACCACGACGGCGATCACGACCATCGGCTCCTCCGCGGAACTGACCCCGGTCGACAACGGCCTCACCCTGATCGACACCTACGACGTGACGGTCCCGGGCTTCGACGGCCACCCCATACGCGGATGGCTGCGCGTCCCCGCCGGCGCAACCGGACGGCTCGGCTGCGTCGTCGAGTTCCTCGGCTACGGACGGGGCCGCGGACTGCCCCACGAGAACCTCCTGTACCCGGCGGCCGGATACGCCCACCTCCTCATGGATACCCGCGGCCAGGGCTGGTCCGCCGCCCCCGGCGCCACCGCCGACCCCTCCTCCGGCGACAGCGGCACCGTCCCCGGCTTCCTCACCCGAGGCGTCGACAGCCCCGAGAACCACTACTACCGACGCCTCTTCACCGACGCCGTCCGCTGGACCGAGGCCGCCCGCACCCTCCCGATGATCGACCCGGACCGGATCGCCGTCACCGGCTTCAGCCAAGGCGGCGGCATCGCCCTCGCCGTCGCCGGACTCGTCCCCGGCCTGGCCGCGGTGATGCCCGACGTGCCCTTCCTCTGCCACATCCGCCGCGGCGTCGAGATCGCCCCCGAACCCCCCTTCGCCGAGATCGCCCAGTACCTCGCCCTCCACCGCGACCACGTCGACCGGGTCTTCACCACCCTGTCCTACTTCGACGCCGTCCACTTCGCGGCCCGAGCCGACGCCCCCGCACTCTTCTCGATCGCCCTGATGGACCCCATCTGCCCGCCCTCCACCTGCTTCACCGCCTACCACCACTACGCCGCGGAGAAGTCGGTCGAGGTGTATCCCTTCAACGGGCACGAAGGCGGGGGCCGCGTCCACGAGCGCGCCCAACTCGCCTTTGTCCGTGAGCACATCGGGTGAGTGCACCGGCGGCGTGAGTGCATCGGGTGAGTGCACCGGCGACGTGGGCGTGAGGGCTCACACCGGCGACGTGGGCGCGTGGGCCCGCGCCGATCGCCCGGCCCGACGCATACCGGCGGGAACATTCCCGGCAGTCCGCCACCACTGCCCATCAATCGCCGGGAGGCCGTCTATCCGCGTAGACCAAGCTCGTCCACAATGATGCCGCACCCGCACGAGCAAGACCGCTGTGCGCCCGCACGGCGGTGATTCCGGCATGCCCGGACCTGGGCAACGCCATTGTCTGGAGGACAACTTGTTCGCTGAGAGACAGCTCCGCGCGGCACTCACCGGGCTCGCGCTGGGCGGACTGACCCTGACCACCCTTCAGGGAACCGCCGCGGCGACCGAAGCCGCCACCACCAAAGTCCCGGCGACCGCCACGCGCTCGCTGACCGCCACGAGCTCACCGGTCGCCACCGCCTCGCCGGTCGCGACGATCGAGGACTCGACGGCACGCGCCCTGGCACGTTCACTCGCCGACCCCACGTGGCGGAAGCAAGTGGCGAAGGCGGCCCTGGCCGACCAGGACGTCGACCTGCTGGCCCTGACCGCACACTCCGGCGCCAAGCCGGCCAAGGACTTGAGAACCGCCCTGGCCAAGGCCGAGACGGACATAGCCCGGGCGAAGGGGCTCGGCAAGGACACGCCCTCCCTGCTGCGGATCAGCCTCGCCGGGCAGTCGGTGAGCGGGTCCACCCTCGCCAAGGCGACTCCTCTGGTCGCGTCGGCGCCCGCCGACGACGACGCCGAGGTGATCGTCGCCTACGACAGCGCGGGCAACGCACACCGGTTGGACGCGGCGAAGGCCCCCGACCGGCCGGTCTACATCGTCGGCATCGACGGACAGAAGGCCCTCGCCGCCGGCCTGGAGGTGATCGACAAGGAACTCGCCGCGAAGGGCCTCGGCACCGCGGCCTCCGCCACCGCGTCCCGCACCGCCTCCACCACGGCCGCCACCTCCGGCTTCTGGACGACCCGCATCAACTCGATCAGCGCGGGGGACGTCGAGGAACCCTGGTTCAAGGGCAGTGCCGAGATCTTCACCCTCGTCACCGGCTTCGGCACGGACGGCAAGGTCCGCGTCGACACCGTCACCATGCCGTACCTCGACGACGAGAACCACACGTACTACCCGAACCAGATCCTGGTCAACTGGTCCAACTACAAGTACAACCTGGCCGACGTCGTCCTCATGGAGGACGACGGCGACACCAACTACTCCTCACTCGCCAAAGCCCTCGCCGCCGTCCTGCTGACGGTCACCGACCAAGGCGCCTACATCCCCCTCGTCAACGCGCTCATCGACGCCATGCCCACCTCCTGGTGGACCGACGACCCGGACTACGTCGACTCCTTCTACACGCTCGCCCGGGAAACCACCGGCAGTCGCATCGGCGCCTCGGGCAACGTCCGCATCACGGTCGACCGCTACTACGTCTCCGAGCTCTGATCCGCACTCCCGCCCCACCCCCGCCTCTCACCGCCCGGTCTCACGGTCGGTGAGAGGCGGGGCCTTTCCTCCGGACCGCGGGCCGGGTACGCGATCGCCCCCGCCGGCCTCGTGACGCGGGCCGCTCCAAGGCGACCTCAGCAGTCGGCGTCCAGCAGCGGGGAGTCACTTGCCGACCCTCTTCCGTACCCGGCTTCCCGGGGCGGGTGCACTCGGCCCAGGCGGCCAACGGAGGTCCTGCCGCGCCGAGGCAGGCGAAGAACACGCCGACGAGGCGGAAGGCGCGGCCGCCCTGCCGTGGGGTCTCCACCGTGGAGCCGAGTCTGCTCCGGAGCAGGACGCAGACGCCGCTGTTGACCGCGTAGACCGCTGCCACGGTCCAGCGCGGCGCGTCGGTGTGCGCGCTGAGCCAGATCGGCAGCAGCAGGGAGACGGTCTGGTACTGCAGGCCCATCGCGCTGGAGAGCGCGACGAAGGACACGTACGGCCGGTCGGCCAGGACGGACCACTGCCGGTGCTCCTTGGGCCGGGGCAGCGGCCGATAGTTCGGGACGCCGAGGAGCGCGATCAGTCCGGCGAAGGCGAAACTGGCGGCATTGGCGAGGATCAGCCCGGTGTAGGCAGGACGCGTGTTGATCTGGATGGCGAAAGCCGCGCCCAGCGTGCCCACGACGACGCCGAGATTGACGAAGGTACGGAGTCTGGCCCGGAAGGCGGCGGGATGCTCACCGCCGACGCGTGCGATGGGCGCACCGCCCGCCGCGTTCCCGGCTGGGGGAGGGCCGGCTCCGGACACGGTGGAGTGAATGATCACCAGGACTGTGGACGCTTGCGAAGCGTGACTGCTTGAGTGCGGAACGTTATAGACCGCTTGGTTTGTTTCCTGCTCTCAGGAGGCTACGTGTTCCACCTCAAGACATCCTTCGCGCGCAGGGTCGCGCTGGGCACGCTCACCGCGCTGGCCTTCTCGGCCGCTGTCCCGGGCGGCGCGGCTTCGGCTGCGCCGGAGCCGGTGCAGTGGGCGGCACTCGGCGACTCGTACACGGCCGGCGTGTTCGTCGGCTCCCCCCGACCGGAGCTCGGCAGCGCGAACCGGGACGGATGCGACCGCACGACGGGCGCCTACCCGAACCTCGTCGAGCGCAGGCTCGCGGCCGAGCCGCCGGCGGGCCGGTCGGTGAAGCTGACCGACTTCAGCTGCGGCGCCGCCACCATCGACGAGATCGCCGTGGCCCGCCAGACCCCCATCAGCCCGGTGCAGCCCCCCGAGGACGGCTGGCCGAGCGTGGCCCCCCAGATCGACCGCGCCCAACTGAGCGCGAGCACCGACGTGGTCACGATCGGCGTCGGCGGCAACAGCCTGCCCTTCGGCAAGATCCTCACGTCCTGCCTGATCGCCGGCATCGGCCAGCCGGACGAAGCCACCCCCTGCCGGGACGCCTACGAGGCCGGCGGCCCGTTCCTCGACCCCGAGTCGATCTACGACAAGTACGACCGGGTCACCCGGGAGTACGCCGGCATGCTGCGCGCCGTGCACGAGAAGGCGCCCAACGCCAGGGTCATCACGGTCGGCTACCCCACGATCGTCCCGGCGGACCCCACCACGTGCGACCGTCAGGACACCACCGAGCTGGCGGCCGACATCAAGGATCTCGGCCGGATCTCGGCCACCCACGGGGACATCGCCTGGCTGGGCGAGGTGAACACCCACCTCAACGCGATCATCGAGGCCATCACGGAGCTGAGCGGCGACACGTACGTCGACACCGCCAGGGCCAGCGTCGGCCACGACGCCTGTCAGCCCCGGGCCACGAAGTGGGTCGAGGGAGTCTGCGGCCAGGCCGGCTCGTACTGGCCGAGCGAGGTCGCCGTCGGTCCGCTCACCCTGACCTGCTCGGGCGACAACCGGGCCACGCTCGTGCACCCCAACGCTGCCGGCCACGCCAACACCGCCACCCTGGTCGAAGCCGCCGTCCGTACGGCGTTGACGTCCTGACCTGACCTGACCTGATCGCACCGTCCCACCGCCCCTGGCCCCAGCGGCCCGGGGCGGCCCGGCGTGACACCCCGGGCTTCTGGGACCGCGTCCAGGACATTTGCGGCCTCTACCGCGTCCCGCCGACCGGGGCGATCGTGCTGTCCATCGACGAGAAGACCGCGATCCAGCCCCGCGAACGCCGCTATGCGGGCCAGCCGCCACGGCCAGGTCAGGCCGCCCGATGCGCGTTCGAGTACCGCCGCCACGGCACCGCCTCGGCAACCTGACCCCCGTGGACCGGGTCGGCGGCTACCCGGGCAGGGCCGCTGTGAGGTCGACCTCGATCAGCTGTCCAGAAAAGCCGAGTTGGGCGACTCCCAGCAGCGTGCTCGCGGTGGTGAACGCCGGCCCTATGACCGACCCGGTCAGGCGCTGCCATGCAGCACCCAGGACCGCGACCTCGCCGCTGACCACATAGATCACCGAGCGGACGACGTGATCAGGACGGGCGCCCACCGCGCTCAGAGCAGCGGCAGCATTGGCTGCCACCTGGTCGATCTGGGCGTCGAGATCACCTGGACCCACCAGTTCCCCTGAACGGTCAAGCGGGCACTGTCCCGCCAGGAACGCCGTCCGGCCCGCCTCCACGACGGTGATGTGGTGGTATCCCGGAGTCGCATGGAGTTGGGTGGGGTTGATGCGTGTGATCTCGGAGGTCATGCGCGCGAGTCTGGCGACTCGCCCGACTCGGCGCACCAGGTTTTCGGCAGGCCCACCCCGTGACCGGACCTGCCCAGTGGCGGAAGCCCGGTCAGCACCAACGCGGTGATCGTTTCTGGTCAAGCACCAGGCGGACGACGTCCCCGGTGTCATTCCTCCCCGGAGAACCGCTCCCAGGCGGACTGGCGGGTGATGCCGAGTGCCTCGCCGATCCTGGCCCAGGTCACGCCGCGGCGACGCAACTCCGTGACCCACATGCGGAGGTCGGCCTCGACCTGGTGGGCGACGGCGGCGACGCGCGGGAGTCGGTCCAGCATGGCGGCGTCGGTGAGTTCGCCCCACAGGGGCATGCGCAGCTCGGTGGGGCCGGGGCGGTACTCGGCGACGATGGAGGCGGCCAGGTCGACGCACGTGTTGCAGATGGTGACGCCGGGGCCGGCGATCAGCTTGGCCACGTCCGCCTCGGGGGTGCCGCAGAAGGAGCATGTCCGGGCTCCGCGTTGCATCGTTTCCGCGGGCATGGCGAAACCTCTTCCGACTGCGACCTGTCTGTCAGGCCGATCCTGACAGGGAGAGTACGGAAGTCAGGGTGACCCTGACAAGCGGCGCCCGGGCCGGGGTACGGCCCGTTCAGTGGCGCCCGGAGGTTGTCGTCGCTCGGACCGGCTCCGGCCTCCAGCGACTCCCCTGTGGACTTTCGATGCGGAATCGATGCGAGTTGTGCCGCAGGGGTCCGCCGCCGGAGCGTGAGGGGGTACGGGGCCGACGAGGTCCTCGGACCGCCGCACTCGCTGTGGCGGCGCCGCAAGCCCAGGTGGGCACCCCGCGTACGGCCCGATGTCGCCGCCCGCGCCACCGCCGGAGGAGGAAGCGTCATGACCGCGCACCGCATGACCGGTGAACTCGCCGCGCCGACGGAGCACGAGCCCGAGGCGCACCAGCTGCCGCACGGGGACGGAGCCGGTGACGACGACTGGATCGCCTGCGGACTCGTCGAGGGTGACGAGCGCTGCCTGGACGCCGCGTACCAGCGCTGGGGGCGGCTGGTCCACACGCTGGCCGCCCGGGCGACGGGGGACCCACGGGAAGCGGAGGACGTCACCCAGCAGGTGTTCGTCGCCGCGTGGCGTGGGCGGGCCAATTTCCGTCCCGAGCGGGGCACGCTGCCGGCGTGGCTCACCGGTATCACGCGCCGGAAGATCGCCGACGCGCTGACCGCGCGTACCCGCCGTACCGAGCTGGCGACGGCGCTCGGTGCCGAGCTGGAGCACGAGGGCGGCGTGGTCGAGGAGCCCGAGGGAGTGCTCGACCGGATCGTCGTGACCGAGGAGCTGGCGAGGCTGCCTCGGGTCCAGCGTGACGTCCTGGAACTCGCGTACTTCGACGACCTGACGCAGGTGCAGATCGCCGACCGCATCGGGATGCCGCTGGGCACGGTCAAGAGCCACGCCCGGCGCGGCCTCCAGCGGATGCGCCACAACCTGGCCCTCGCCGCGATCGGCGGCTGATCCGGCCCATCCGGCCGGGCGAGGGCTCCGAATCACCGACTGCAGACCGGCTGCACAGACGCGCCGCGGCCACGACCGGCCGACGGCCATCACACAAGGGCACAAGGGGTGGAGACGATGAACGGACGACGGAGTGTCGCCGTGGTGGGGGCGGGGGTGGCGGGCCTCACCGCCGCCCACGTCCTGTCCCGGGCGCACGACGTGGTGCTGTACGAGTCCGAGGACCGGCTGGGGGGTCACGCGCACACCCACGAGCTGCCGGCCCCCGAGGGAGGGACGCTCCACGTGGACACGGGCTTCATCGTCCACAACGAGCGGACCTATCCCCACCTCCTCCGCCTCTTCCGCGAACTCGGCGTCACGACCCAGGACTCCGAGATGAGCATGTCCGTCCGCTGCGACGGATGCGGCCTGGAATACGCGGGCGCGCGCGGGGCCAGAGGCGTCCTCGGCGGCGGCAACGCCCTCCGGGGCCGCCACCTGCTGATGCTCGCCGACGTTCCGCGCTTCCACCGCGCCGCCCGCCGCCTGCTGTCCGCCGACGACACCACGCGTACGCTCGACGACTTCCTGCGGGCCCACCGCTTCTCCGCCTACTTCGTCAGCCACTTCGCGATTCCCCTCGTCTCCGCCGTCTGGTCGTGCGCCCCCGACACCGCCCTGCGGTATCCCGCCGTGTACCTGTTCCGCTTCCTCGACCACCACGGACTCCTGTCGGTGAGCGGCTCCCCGCAGTGGAAGACCGTCACCGGAGGCTCCGCGGCCTACGTCGAGAGGGTCGCCAAGTCGGTCGCCTCCGTGCGGACCGCGACCCCGGTACTCACCGTCGTGCGCGGCGCCGACCGCGCGACCGTCGTCACCGGCGACGGCGAGTCGGCGGAGCACGCGGCCGTCGTGATCGCGGTCCACCCCGACCAGGCCCTGCGCCTCCTGGCGGACCCCACGGAACAGGAGCGGCGCGTCCTCGGCGCCTTCACCTACTCCCGCAACCCGACCGTCCTGCACCGCGACACGACCGTGCTGCCGCGCTCACCGCACGCCCGGGCCTCCTGGAACTACCGGCTGCCGTCCTGCACCGCCCGCCCGGGCGCCGTCCAGGTCAGCTACGACATGAACCGGCTGCAGCGGCTCCGCACCGGCGAGCCCCACATCGTCACGCTCAACCCGGGCGACGGCCTCGACGAGTCCACCGTCCTGGCGCGGATGACGTACGAGCACCCCGTCTACACGCCGGAGTCCGTCGCCGCCCAGCGGCTCCTGCCGACCCTCCGCACCCCCGTCACCGCCTACGCGGGCGCGTACCACGGCTGGGGCTTCCACGAGGACGGCTGCCGCTCCGGCGTCGAGGCCGCCCGGCATCTGGGGGTGGAGTGGTGATGACCGGGACAGCACCGCCACCCGTGCCCGCCCTGTACGAGACCGAGGTCGCCCACACCCGCGTCGCCCCCGTCCACCACGCCCTGCGCCACCGCACGTACATGTGGCTCGTCGACATCGACGACCTGCCTGTCCTGCCCGCAGCGCTGCGCCCCCTGGCCCGCTTCGACCCGCGCGACCACTTCGACGGCGACGCGCCCACGCTGCGCGCCGGCCTCGACGCGTACCTCGCCGCCCACGGCGTGACGGACGCGGACGGGCAGGTGCTGATGCTCGCCCACGCGCGCGTGCTCGGGGTCGTGTTCAACCCGATCACCCTGTACTGGTGCCACGACCGCACCGGCCGGCCCGTCTGCGTGATCGCGGAGGTCCACAACACGTACGGCGGACGCCACTGCTATCTCCTTCGTCCGGACGAGCGGGGCCGCGCCGAGGTCGCCAAGGACTTCTACGTCTCGCCGTTCCTCGACGTCGCGGGCGCGTACCGCATGCGGCTGCCACTCCCCGGCGACGTCCTCGACCTCACCGTCCAGCTGCGCCTCCCGGACGGCTCGCGCCCGCTGACCGCCACCGTTCGCGGAGCGCACCGGCCCGCCGGCCCGCGCACCCTGCTCGCGGCCGCGCTGCGTCATCCCTGGTCGACCCTCGGCGTCTCGATGGCCATCCGCCGCCACGGCGTCCGCCTGTACCTCAAGGGGCTTCCCGTCAGGCCGCGCCCCCGCACCGCCCCGTCCCTCAAGGAAGGCACCCCGTGACCCTCTCCCTCCCCTCGGCCGCACCCGCAGCCCCTGCGGGCGCCGTCCAGGCGGACCCGGAGCGCTGGCCCGACGTCGCCCGGTTGCCCCGCGCCTCGGCCGTACGCACCGCTGTCGCCCGCCGGATCGTCGAGCGGGCCTTCGCCGGCCTGCCCCTTCGGATGCGGACCGCGGGCCACGGTCCTCTCGTGCCGGAGTGCCGCGAGAGCACGGAGAGTTGCGGGGGCCGCGCGGGCGACGTCATCGCTCCGGCTCCAGCTCCGGCATCGGCTCCGACCCTCACGCTGCACGACGCCGACGCCTTCCACCGCCGGATCGGTGCCGACGGACTCATCGGCTTCGGTGAGTCGTACATGGCCGGCGAATGGGACGCGGACGACCTCGTCGGTGTCCTCACCGTCCTCGCCCGACACGTCGACGACCTGGTTCCCGCACCACTGCGCCGACTGCGCGGAGCGTGGGTCCGGCGCAGGCCCACCGCCGACCGCAACACCCCCGACGGGGCGCGCGAGAACATCCACCGTCACTACGACCTGTCCAACGAGCTCTTCTCCCTGTTCCTCGACCCGAGCCTCAGCTACTCCTCAGCGGTCTTCGACCCTCTCCCGGAGACCGCCGGTCCCCTCCCCGACGCGCTCTTCACCGCCGCCCAGCACCGCAAGATCGACCGGCTCCTCGACCTGGCCGGGACCGGCCCGGGCACCGAACTCCTGGAGATCGGGACCGGCTGGGGCGAACTCGCGATCCGCGCCGCCGAGAGGGGCGCCCGCGTCCGCACCGTCACCCTCTCCGAGGAGCAACTCGACCTCGCGCGTCGCCGCGTCGCGCACGCCGGGGCCGACGACCGCGTCACCGTCGAACTCCTCGACTACCGCGACGTCCGGGGCCAGTACGACGCCGTCGTCAGCGTCGAGATGGTCGAAGCCGTCGGTGCCGAGTACTGGCCGGAGTACTTCACCTCCCTCCGCCGGCTGCTCGCCCCCGGCGGCCGCATCGCACTCCAGGCCATCACGATGCCGCACGAGCGCATGCTCACCATCGCCCGCACCCACACGTGGATCAGCAAGTACGTCTTCCCCGGCGGTCTGATCCCCTCCCCGGAGGCCATCGCCCGCGAGAGCGCCGCGGCGGGCCTTCGCATCACCCATGACAAGGGATACGGCGGCCACTACGCCGAGACCCTCCGCCAGTGGCGCGAGCGCTTCCTCCGCGAGGCGCCCGACGTCGCCGCACTCGGTTTCGACCAGGTCTTCCGGCGTATGTGGGAGTTCTACCTCGCGTACTCCGAGGCGGGATTCCGCGCCCAGTACCTCGACGTCCGCCAGCTGCGGCTCACGGCCGACGAGGGGGAGGAGACCCGATGATCCCGGCCGCCGCCACCCCCGCTCGGACGCCGGCGCCTCCATCCGTCGAGTCCGCTCGGCTGCGGCAGGGGAGGTCACAGCCTGCCGCCCGGAACTCCAGCGCGCGGACGGACACCCCCGGCGGGGCGTTCCCGACCGCCCCTGACGCCGGCCGGTACCGGGTGGTGTCATGACCGCCGTCGACCCCGGAGCCCTCGGCGTGGTGCTGGCCGCCTCCGCGGCCACGGCCCTCGCCGTCATGCTCGTCACCTTCGTGATCGGCACCGCGAAGCGCCTCCACCGGATCGTCGACGTCGCCTGGGGGCTCGCCTTCGCCGCCGTCGCCGTCGTGGCCTGGTTCCTGGCGGCCGGCCACGGTGACGACGGCCGCCGGACCGTCGTCGCCGTCGCCACCGTCGTCTGGGGGCTGCGACTGGCCGTCCACATCGCCCGGCGCGGACGCGGCCACGGCGAGGATCCGCGGTATGCCCGCATGCTCGCCCGCGCCCGCGGCAACCCCACGCTGTACGCGCTGCGGACCGTGTACCTCCTCCAAGGCGCCCTCGTCTGGCTCGTCTCGCTGCCCGTCCAGTTCGCCGTCCTGCTGCCCGAGCCGCTGGAGGCGACCGCCTTCCTGGGCCTCGCCGTGTGGGCGGCGGGCGTCGCCTTCGAGGCGGTGGGCGACCGCCAGCTGGCCCGGTTCAAGGCCGACCCGGGGAACCGCGGCCGCGTCATGGACCAGGGACTCTGGAGCTGGACCCGGCACCCCAACTACTTCGGCGACTTCCTCGTCTGGTGGGGGCTGTACCTGACGGCCTGCGCCACCTGGCAGACGGCCCTCCTCACCCTCGTCTCCCCGCTCGTCATGAGCGCCCTGCTCATCTGGGGCAGCGGAAAGCGCCTCCTGGAAGCCCACATGGCCGACCGCCCGGGGTACGCGGCCTACCGCGCCCGCACGAGCGGTTTCCTCCCCCGACCTCCCCGCCGCCTGGCGGACGCACCACGAGCCGAGGGCGGCCGCCTCTGACAGTCGAGGGCGCGGCTTGTCCTCGCACGACGGCGGACCCGTCAGCCGGGGGCGGCGGGCCCGGCCTGCCCTCCGTACCGCGTGCAGATCATGTCGAGCGCCTCGCGCAGTCCCGCCGGCTGGACGATGCCGGGTGCGACCGCGGCACCGAGCCACCCGGGTCCCGTAAGGAGGACCAGGGGAGCGATCCGTGCCCCGTGGACACCGAACGCCGTCCCCGCGACCTGCCGGGCCAGGAAGGGGTTCGCCGTGGATCCGGTCTGTGACCAGAGGGCGACGGCGGCCGGGCCCAGTCGCCGTACCGCCGCGTCGAGGGCCTCCGGCGGCACCGCCGCACCGAACATCCGGACCGGCAGACCCCGTTCGGCCAGACCGGCCGCGAGCGCCTCCAGCGGGAGTGTGTGCTGCTCCGCCGGGACGCAGGCGAGGAGGACCGGAGCCGCGGAGCCGGCGGCCGCGGGCCCTGTGACCGCGGTACGCCGCAGAGCGGTGGAGACGTGCCACGACAGCAGGTGCTCCACCTCCACGTAGCGGTCCTCCGTCGACGCCCACTTACGGCCCACCGCCAGTAGGGCCGGTGCCATCACCTCCTCCCACGCGGCGATCAGCCCGTACTCCGCGACCACCTCCCGGAGCAGCGCTTCCATCGCCGGACCGTCGAGACGCACGGCGGCCCGCGCGAGCCCCCGGCACTCCGGCCGTACGTTCCCCAACGGCAGCCCACTGCCCGGCCCCGCGCGGCGAGCCCCGTCCGGAGCCCCGCCGGCCGTGGGACGGTCGACCGCAGACTCGACGGGCCGTACGCCGGGTGCCCCGGTCACCGCCGGTCCCGGCTCCGACCGGACCAGCTGCGCGGCATGTGCCGCCTCGGCAGGCGGGACACCCGACGCCGTGAGGCGGCACATCTCCTCCAGCATCGCCACGTCCGCCGGGCTCCACCGACGGTGGCGTCCCTCTCCGCGCACGGCGGGACTGATGCCGTAGCGCTGGTCCCAGGAGCGCACGGTGGTCGGCGAGACCCCCAGTCGCCGCGCCACCGCGCCCGTCGTGATCCCGAGTGTCGTATCGGCCATGTCATCCACCACGCGATGCGAAAGCGATGCGAAAACGATGCGAATCCGGCGAGCCTCACCGGCTCGCCAGGCCGTCAGGAGCGCCGCGTCTCGGCGGCGGCCGGAAACCGCGCGGAGACCTGGTCGGCCAGCCGCTCGAACTCCGGTCGCAGAAAGGGCCCGGCCAGCTTGGCGAGGCCCTTGAACGTCAGCGAGGCCCGGTACGTCAGCCTGGTGCTCCCTCCCTCGTCGCCGAAGCGGAGGTCGTCGACCGCGGTCACCGTCCTGTTCTCCCCGACGAACACCAGCCGCCCGGGCTCCTGTACGGCCAGCCGGTACTCAAGCTCCGTCGTGCGGCCCCGGAAGCGCGACGTGTTGCGCCAGCGCGCTCCGGTCCGTACCGGGCCGTCGTCCAGCCGTACGCAGGACACCGTCCCCGGATCCCACTCCTCGGTCCGGGCGAAGTCCTCCGCGTACGCCACCAGCTCGCGCACGGGAAGGCGCACCACGAAACTTCGCTCCACGCTGATCACCGCACCGACCTCCGTCCTCCGCGTCCTCGGCCTCTCGGCCGCACCCGACACCCACCCTTCCGAGCACGGGGGAGCGCCGGATGCATCCACGCGGCCCCGACGACACCGGCACCGCCCGGGGAGCGAGCCACCGCCCGCCCCACGACGGCGCCGAACGACCGCCCGCCACCGGAGCGCCGAGCGATCCGCGCCCACCGTGCAGGGGCCCCCGCGCGGTCGGCTAGAGCCACCGCACCTGCCCGGACGACGTCTTCAGGTCGGCGAGTACGTCACGGGCCGCACGCGCCCCCGACGCCAGCGCGCCCTGGAGCGAACCGGTGGCCCGGTGGTCCCCGCACACGTACCGGCCGGGTGCGAAGCGCGTACTCCGGGACAGCGGAGCAGGTCCCGGCATCGCGGGGAGGGCATCGGGCACGGTGACCCGGTGGACGAGCTCCCAGTCGTCCGTGTCCGCGTCGTACACCTCACCGAGGGAGCGCAGGACGCCCGCTGTCCCGGCCGGGCCGGGGGAGCCGAGTACCGAGGTGGACACCAGCGCCCGGCCGTCGCCCGAGAACCGGGGCTGGACGGCGGTCAGGACGCAGGTGTTGAGGACCCTCCGTCGGGAGTCGACGACGAGTACGGGCTCCGCCAGCGGGGGCCGGGCCGTCGCGTGGTACAGCGTGGTGACGGTCCGTCCGGCCGGCACGCGCAGCCCCGGGAGCAGCTCGGCCGCGACTCGCTGTCCGGTCGCGACGACCACCGCACGGGCCTGCACGTCGCCACCCGCGGCGAGGGAGACCCCGCCCCCGGTCGCGGCCGTGACCCGGGTGCCGGTCCGCAGCACGCCCGGGGGCAGCCGGTCGGCGAGCTGGGCGGGAACCGCCCCGATCCCGTCGGCCGGCAGGCACTGGGTCCCCCGCAGCATGCTCCGCCACACCAGGTGGAAGAACCGGGCCGAGGTCTCCAGCTCGTCCTCCAGGAAGACGCCCGACAGGAAGGGCCGGAAGAACGTCTCCACCAGCTCCGGCGAGACACCCGCCTCGGCCAGCGCCGTCAGTGTGCTGCCGTCACGGCCGCGCCGCAGCACGGACGCCGGTGCCAGCGCGTCCCGGCCCGACAGCACGCCGAGAGCGAGCAGGTCACGGCCGGACGCGAGCCTCCCGGGCAGGAGATCACGGCTCTCCCTGAGCCGCCGACTGGGGTCGGTGAACCGGCGCAGACCGCTCTCCGTGCGCACGAGCACCCCGGGGGTGAACGCCCGCAGACGCAGCGCCTTCAGCTCGATACGACGCTTGACCTGCGGGTACGACGTATTGAACACCTGGAAGCCCCGGTCGACGACGAACCCCGCCACACGGTCGGTGCGCATCCGCCCGCCCACCGTCGCATCCGCCTCGAGGAGCAGCACGCGGAGTCCCGCCGCGCACAGGTCGTTCGCGCAGGCGAGCCCCGCGGCCCCCGCGCCGACGACCACCACGTCGTACCACCCGCCGTCCGTCCTGGCCATGCCGATCTCCTCCTTCTCCGTCAGCGGCCCGCGGCAGCCTCACGGCGGACCCTCGGCCCGCGCCCTTCCTGCGCCGGCAGGTCCGAAGCGCCGCCCGCGACGTGAGGTGGTTCACCGTCATGCGTCCGCAGCCCCCGCTGCCCGCCCCAACCCCTCCCGGTACGTGTCCGCCCGCACGTACGTCACCCGCTCGGGCCCCAACTGGTCGCCGAAGAGCCAAGTGCGTACTGGTCATGCCGCTCCCGATCCGCTCGGCCTCAGCGGGACGCTTCGTCGCGCCCCTCCTGACTTCGCGGTCCGGGTGCCCTTCGGATGCGGTCCCCCCGACGGCGGGCGCCGGTGGCGCAGCCCGCGAGGAAAAGCGCTGCCGACCCCATCCGGAGACCCCCTCGGCACCGAATGACCTGACGAAAGGACCACGCATCCACGGCCGCACCTCACCCGGTGCCCGGCCGCTGGGAGGAATACGTCATGAACACCACGCTCACCCGACGTCGCGTCTCGGCCGCACTCGCCGCCGGCGCCCTCGCGGTCTCGCTCGGAGCCCTGGCACCCCACGCCTCAGCCGATGATGGCGACGGCGACGGTCCGTTCGGTCCCGCCTGCGCCTCGGTACCGAAGGAGGGCGCCGGTTCGTTCGACGGAATGGCTCAGGACCCGGTGGCCACGGCCGCCGCGAACAATCCGGCCCTGTCGACCTTGGTCACCGCCGTGAAGAAGGCCGGTCTGGTCGACACACTGAACAACGCCGAGGACATCACGGTCTTCGCGCCGACGAACGACGCCTTCGCCAAGATTCCGAAGCAGGACCTGGACAAGGTCCTCGCCGACAAGGCCACCCTCACCAAGATCCTCACGTACCACGTGGTCGACCAGCCCGTGCACAAGGCGGATCTCTCCGACGGAGCCTTCAAGACGCTGGAGGGCGGCACCCTCACCACCTCCGCCTCCGGCGAGACCTACAAGGTCAACGGCACCGCCACCATCGTCTGCGGCGACATCTCCACCTCCAACGCCACCGTGCACATCATCGACACGGTCCTCATGCCGAAGTAGGGCGCCAGTCCCGCCCCGCGACACCCCTCCCTCCGCGAAACGGAACAAGTGGAGGCGAAGAGCTGCGGTGCACAGGGCAGTTGGGGGAGGCTTGGGCCTGATCATCACAGGATGAGTCGTCCGTCGAGGAGGACATGTGGGATTTTCGTCGGCCGGAGCGCCGGGGCAGGGATGCGACGGGTGCGCCAGGACCCGCCGCGCGGCGGGCAGGCCCGGGGCGCCGACCGCCATGCGACGGCAGCGATGTGATCCGTACGCGCCGGTGACGGACGAGACGCATCCGGTTCCCCGCCCCTGGGAGGGCTGAGGTGCACCCGCAGCGGCTGGTGTGGGTGCGCACCGGCGAACCGAGCGGCTCCGGGTCGGGCTATCTGGTGGGCCCGCGGCTCGTCCTCACCGCCCTGCACGTGGTGAGCCATGACGGAGGTCCGGTCGGACGGATCCTGGTACGCGTCGGCCACCCCCGCTTCGGAGCCGGCCTCGTCGAACGATCGGCCCAGATCTGCTGGCCGGACCCGGTCCCGCAGTCGGGCGCGACGGCGCTGGACGTCGCGCTGCTCTGGCTGGACGAACCGGTGCAGAGCAAGGACGGGCCGGTGCGGTGGGGCAAACCGGCAGGCGTCACCCCGATTCCGTTCGAAGGCGCCGGGTTCCCCGACTTCGCCGCCGACAACGGGGGCATAGCGCAGTTCGAGTACCTGCGCGGCGACCTGCCCGTGGTGTCCACGGCGTCTTCGGGCTGGGTCCTGGACTGCCCGGTGTGGCCGGCGGCGGCCAAAGGAGCCGACCGGCCCTGGGCGGGTGCCTCGGGGGCGGCGATCTTCTGCCACGGACGTGTGGTGGGCGTGGCAGTGGAGGACAACCGCACCATGGGCTGGCGGCGGCTGCACGCCGCGCCCGTTCACGAGGCGCTGAACTCGCCGGGCTTCAAGGAACTCGTCGTCCGCCATGGACACTCGGGGACGACCGCGGACACGGCCGAGGTGACGGCCGACCCGCCGCCGAGCTTGCCGGGTCCCCCGAGTCCCCCGAGTCCGAAGAAGCGGCTGCCCGGCACCGAGACTCCGGGAGGAGACCGGCCTCCGGCTCCGCGGCCCCGCACGACCTCCGCGCAGGACGTCAGGGCACGGGTCGAGTCGGAACCCGGCAAGATCCTCACCCACCGCCCCGCCATCGCGGCGAACGTCGAACGCAAGGTCCGCGGCCGACTGAACATGGTGGGTGACGAACCCGTCCTCGCGCTCTCCCGGCAGAAGGGCCTCCTGTCGTCCTCGGTCTCGACCAACCTGATCGCCTTCACCGCCACGACGCTGTACGCGCGTGACCGTGGAGCCATCCTCAGCTGCCCCTACGAATCCCTGCGCGCCGTGACGCTGGAGATCGACAAGGAGCGCGATACGGATCCTCGCGGGGGCGCCGGGGTCGGATGGGACTGGTACGTCTGCCTCACCTTCGCGGGCACCCGGGTCCGGCACGGACCTTGGGGCGAGCAACGGGCCCATGCCTTGCGGGACTTCCTCGCCTCCCTCGCCGGGTAGGCCGAACGGCTCGACGGCTCGACGGCTCGACGGCTCGACGGCTCGACGGGGCGTACGGGACGAAGGGCACTGACCTGCCCGGACTTTATGGTGAGGCGCCCGGCAGCAAGTCCGCTATACCCTCCCTTTCATGATCGACTGGAAGAGCGTCGAGGCCGCCGACTACGCCGTGCCCACCGACCGGCCCATGGACGACCTCGTGCGCGAGCTGTCCCGGGCCCTGGCGGATCCCGACCCGCTGGTCCGGGACGGCGAGCCGTACGGCGTCCTCGCGACCTGGATCGCCCGAGGGACGATCGGGGCGGCCCGACGGCTGGAACTCGGGGACGAGATGGCCGCCCGGTTCACCGACCCGCGGGTCGAGGCGCGCACCTTCGCCCCGCTCGTGCTCGACATGCTGGTGACCGCGGGGGACTTCAAGCCCGGCTGGGTGGACGCCTTCGAGCGCTGGTATCCGGCGGAGCGGGATCTGCGCGGCCACGACGAGACGCTCGGCTGGCTCCACGCGGTGGCACACGGAGCGGATCTCCTCGCAGGCTTCGGCCTGCACCCCGAGGTGGCACCGGCACGGATGCTGGACCTGGCCGCCGCGCGTCTCATCGCGTCCACCGACCACGTGTACGACCAGTTGGAGGACGACCGCCTGGCCCGGGCGATCGCCCGCGTCCTCACCCGCACCGACCTGAGCGAACGCGACGCCGTCGGATGGCTGGATCCGATCGCCGACCGCTTCGGCGCCGACCGGATCGGTACTCCGGTGCCCGCCCACATCAGCAACTGCCTGCGCACGCTGCGCCTGCTCTACATCCTCGCCGACAGGGGCGTACGCCCCACCAGCGAACTGCCCGCGGAACCTCTCCACCACCGCCAGGCGGTCAAGTCCGGCATCGCCACCGTCCTCGACCGGATCGTCAGACGCTGAGCCTCGTCCGGCGCCCGTTTCTGCCGAGCGGCCCGCTGCACGCGTCTTTCACGTACGACGGGGCTGCCCTAAGCGCCGGCCGGATGTCGCGTGGGCGTCGACGCCTGGAGCGCCGCGCCACCGGGATGCCGCGCGGTCGGTGAGGCCGGCCTCGCCGCGCTGGTTCGGTGTAGCGGCGCCGTCGTCGCCGGGCTCGTCGCTTGCTACGGCGTCGTGGGCCGCGAGCGCGGCGTGCAGCGTGAGCAGATCGGCACCCCGGGAAGCGTCGAGGCCGACGAGGTCGCCGGCTTTGCGCAGGCGGTAGTCCACCGTGTTCGGGTGGACCTGGAGGAGGGCGGCGGTCCGGCGCCGGTCGAGGTCGCAGGCGAGGAAGGTGCGCAGGGTGGCGAGCAGTTCCGGGCGGGTGTCCAGCGGGCCGAGGAGCGACGCGAGCCCGTCCCTGGCCGGGCTGGGGCGGCTCAGCTGGTAGGCGAGCAGCACGTCGTCGAGGAGGTAGAGGCCGGGCCCGCGGCCGGACGCCTGGGCCACCGCGCGTACGTCGTCGGCCAGCCGGGCGGCCTCGGCGACGCCCTCGGGTGGGGCGGCCTCGGCCGCCACGAGCAGGTCGGCGCCGCACACCCGCCGGAGCTGTCCGACCAGTTGGGAGAGCCGCTCCCGGTCCGCGGTGTCGAGGCCGGCGTCCGCTGCGGCGTCGCGGGGGATCAGCACCAGCCCGCCGTCGCCGGAGAGCGTGAACAACGGGACACCGGCGGTGTGGCGCTGTAGTTCGTTGCGCAGCCGCCGGAGTTTGCGGCGCACCACGACGGGCTTGTTCACCCCGGGGCGCAGTTCGTCCGGGTGCGGGCCCATGCCGATGCTCAGGACCAGGTAGCCAGGCGGGAGGGTGACACCGGCCCGGTCGGCGGCGGCCTGCGGGCTGTCGCCCTCCAGCAGCCGGGACAGCAGCTCCTGAAGGGCGACCTGCTCGTCGCTCAGTGCCGTCTGCCGTTCCTGTACGTACCCGGCGGCGACCTCGCAGCTCACCAGCCGCAGGTAGGCGAGCAGCTGACGCTGCACCAGCAGCACGTCGTGCAGATCGCCCGGTTCGGCCGCGGAGACGAGCTGTGCGGCGCACTCCTCCGCGCCGAGGTGGTAGGCGCCCACCACGGCTTCCAGGGGCACGCCCTCGTCGGCCCGTCGGGCCGACGACTCTCGGATCGCCGCTCGTTCCACCTGGTCCGGCAGCTCACCGGTGCGCAGCACGTCGGCGAAGCTCCGGATGCCGAGTGTCACCTGCTGGGCGATGTCGCCGCCGAGCTGTTCCGACGGGAGTGTTCCGTAGACGGGCAGGCGCTCGACGAGCCGGACCATGACCGCACGCTCCAGCGTGCCGACGGCGGCCTGGAGCCTCTTGTGGACCGGGACGCCGCCGAAATGCGGCACCGATGCGGTCCCAGCCGTGTTGGACGCGGTCACAATCCACCTCGCAAATCTCTGTTGTCCGCCCCGGAGACGCGGCCGCGTACCGCCTCCATGATGTTTCCGGGACACGTCCTACTGGTTGGTAACACGTCCGGCCGGTGGATGGCCAGTCGTGGTGACTGCCGCGTAGTTCACTCCCCGACGCGTCGTCGCCGGCCGCCGGGACCCACAACGTGCGGGCTGAGGACGCCACTTCGGCCGGCCGCGCCGACGCACGCGGGCACCCTCCGCACGCCGGTCACCCCTCCACGAATCGAGGAAGCATGTCCAGGACACCTGCTCGCCTGATCTCCCTCGCGGTCGCCACCGCGGCGGCTCTCACCGTCGCGCCGGCGGCCACCGCCACCGGATCCGCGCCGGCGGCCACCGCCACCGGATCCGCGCCGGCGGCCACCGCCGGCGGATCCCTGTCACCGGCGGCGGCCGCCACGGCCACCGCGACCGCGAGCGACCCCTTCTACACCTACGACGGCGGCGAGCCCCTCGCGTCGTTCGCCCCGGGCACCGTGCTGAAGACGCGGACGCTGCAGTACCACCTCGTGGGCATTCCCACGCCGCTGAAGGCGATCCAGCTGCTCTACCGCAGCACCGACGCCCAGGGCCGCCCGGCCGCGAACGTGACCACCGTGGTGCGCAGCCTCACGGGCGACGGCAGCAAGGCGGTCTCGTACCAGTCGTTCTACGACTCGCTCGACCCCGAGGACGGCCCTTCCCGCGCGATCGCCGGCGACCTCACACTCGGCGGCGTGATCCCGAACGCCGAAGCCCTCTTCATGGCGCCCCTGCTCGCCAAGGGGTACACCCTGATCATCCCGGACACCCAGGGGCAGCGGGCCGACTTCGCCGCGGGACCCGAGTACGCCACCAACACCCTGGACTCGATCCGTGCCGCGACCAGGTCCGCCGCGACCGGTATGAACGCTGGCACCAAGGTCGGCCTCATCGGCTACTCCGGCGGCGCCATCGCGAGCGGCTGGGCGGCCGCGCTCGCCCCGAGCTACGCGCCCGACGTCAACAGCAGGCTCGTCGGCTTCGCCGAGGGCGGCCTCCTCGTCGCCCCGGCGCACAACCTCAAGTACGTGGACGGCTCCCTCGTGTGGTCGGGCGTCATCCCCATGGCGCTCATCGGAGTCTCCCGCTCCTACGACATCGACCTCAGGCAGTACATGAACGACTACGGCCGACAGGTGTACGACCGGCTGGAGGACGCCTCCATCGTCGACGCGCTGGGCCGCTTCCCGGGCCTGACCTGGAAGAAGATGGCGAAGCCCGAGTACGCCAACCCCAACTCGGTCCCCGAGTTCGTCGCCGCGGTGAACAGGGTCAACCTCGGCTCGGCCCCCACGCCGACCGCCCCGGGCTTCATCGCCCAGGGCAACGGCGGCGTCCTCGAAGGGACCTTCGGCAACCCGCCGGGCATCGGCACCGGCGACGCGGTCATGGTCGCCGGCGACGTGCGGACGCTCGCCCGCCAGTACTGCGCCACCGGCAACGACTCGATCACGTACCGGCAGTACAACCTGCTCAGCCACACCGGCGTGCCGGTCGTCTGGGCACCCCTCGCGATGGCCTGGCTCGACGACCGCTTCGAGGGCAGGACCGCCCCGTCCGACTGCGGCCGCATCCCCGCGGGCAACTCGCTCGCACCGGAGCAGCCGGCACCGCTCTCCTGACCGCGTGAGGTCCTGCCGGGCACCCGGCAGGACCTCACGCGTCCCCGTCCCCCGTCGGCACGTTCAGGTGCGAGGCGTCAGGAGCCGGGCCCGGAGGTGATCCAGGACCTCGTCGAGCGCTTCGCGGGTGGGCTGACCGGGCTCGTCGACGAGATGCTCGGTGACCACGGAGTGCGGGGGCGTCGGCGCGTCGGGGTTCGCCGCGCTGTCCTCGAGTTCGATCCCGACGAACGCCTCGCCGAGCTTCGCCCGGAGCAGCGCGAAGCGCTCGTCGGGGACGAGCCGGTCGCCGCGGAAGCGCAGTCCGAGCACCCGAAGGTCCGTCCCGCAGCGCTCCTGCACCGCGCGCAGGTCGGCCGGGGAGATGTCCAGGGAGCGGCGGTTGCGCGGCGTGACGGCCAGGGGGAGGGACGGCTGACAGAGGACCGGCGCGAGGAGACGCTCGTCGGTCGCCATGGCCAGGGCGTAACCGCCGGTGAAGCACATGCCGACCGCTCCGACGCCCGGGCCGCCGCACCGCTCGTGCTCCCGGGCCGCGAGCGCCCGCAGCCAGGTCACGACCGGGGAGGTGCGACCGGCCGCCAGCACGGTGAACTCCCGGCTGACGCAGATGTGGGCGACGGCGCGCAGGCCCGTCATCGCGGTTCCCATCAGCCCATGGGCCTTCGGATCGGGATCGCGTCCGGCGACGCCGAACAGATCCGGCAGGACCACCGTGCAGCCGATGTCGCGAACCCGCCGCGCGAACCGGGCCACCTTCGGCGTGATGCCGGGGATCTCGGCCATGACGAGGACGGCCGGGCCGTTCCCCGACCTCAGCACCGCATGCGACCGGCCCTGGTGGGTGAACCGCTCCCGGGCGAAGTCCGTCAATCCGTCGTCGACCACGTGTTCTCCTGGCTCCCCTCCGGCACGCTCGTGACAGCGCACGAGCCTACTGGCAAGTAACGCCGGGTCGCCCGGACACCGGCTTTCACAGCCACCTCCTTGCCGACTGCGCGCGGTCGAGCACCAGCCGTCGCCACGCGGCTCCGTCGGAACCGGCTGTGGATTCGAGGCGTACGGAGGAGGGGTATCAGACCCTTGGGTGGACGGTCCTGCGCGGCAAGGTGCCGGGCAGGGTGCTTCGGAGGAGGCCCTGGTGGGGGCGGAGTATGTGGTCTGCCCGTGTGAGCCCTTGAGTCCACCCCGCGCCGGAAACGTGTCCCCGAGTCCGCGACGCGGCGGAGAGAGGGGATCATGAGGTCGTGACTCGTGGCAAGGTCGGCGTTCAGTCGCGCAGCGCGTCTCACGGGTACAGCAGTCGGCGGGAACCACCCACAATGTCGGACGCGGTGGAACCATGAGCCCCTGCACCAGTCGATCGAATGGAAGTGCGAAGTGAGTAACCCTCCCGGATCACGCCCGCCGGGCAGAACGTGGACTGTCCGTCTCACCGGGCACCCCGACCATTCCGCCACGGTGACGTGCAGCACCGCCGCATGCCGCATGCCACCCCGGTCCCGGGACGTCAACGCCCTGCGTGTCTTCGCCCACCAGCATGCGCATGCCCACGCACGCCTCGCGGCCCCGCGCCCGAACGCGACGTGTGCCTGCTCCGAGGCGGACTGCCGCTATCACTCCGCGAGGGCGGCATGCGTGGGCCGAAATCTCCTCCTCCTCATCCACAACCGCGCCGTGGGCGACGTGTGGACCCTGGCCGAGATCTGCCAGGGATGCGCTCCCCACATCACGCACACCACGGTCCTCAGCGGCGCCGCTGCCCCACCCGGCACCTCGGCTCCCGCACCCAGGACCCCACCCCCCGCCCCCGTTCCGGTCACCTTCTCCTCCGAGGACGCGTCCGGCCCCGACGACACCGCGGCCGCCCGCCGCAGCCAGCGCCCCCCGCGCAGCCGTCAGGGACGAGTCAACGCCGGACGCCGCGCCCGGTAGCCCCGCCTCGGGTGTCGTTCCGGGGCGGCCGGGCCGTCCGGGGCTTCGCGCGTGATGCCGGTGTGCCCGGGCGAGGCGCGGCCGTTCGAGGGAGTTGCCCCCTGATGGGCTGTGGGGCGCCCACGGGTGGCCGGGGCCTCTGTTCCACTGGGCGGATGATGAGCGTGCCGGCCGTCGGTCGCGGGGTGAGGGGGGCGCCGCCCGCCGCCGGTGGGTGGAGGCCGACGCGGCCCGGGACCGTGCGGGCGCCCAGGAACCCGCGGTGACCGGGGGAGGGGTGGCGGCGCGCTGGTTGTTCCCCGAAGGCCACCGCTACGCGCGGATCGCTCCGCTGATGCTCGTCCTGACGTTCGTCAGCGGGCTGGTCGACGCGGCGAGCTTCCTCGGCCCCGGCCGGGTCTTCGTGGCCAACATGACCGGCAATCTGGTGTTCCTCGGGCTCGCCCTGGCCGGGGCGGCGCAGCTGTCGGCCCTGGCCTCCGCCTTGGCGTTGACGGGTTTCCTGGCCGGCGCGGCCGCGGGCGGCGCGTGGCGACGCGATGCGGAGCCGGGACGGCTGTTCGCACCACTGGTCGCGGTACAGGGACTCCTGGTCGCGCTCGCGCTGGCCGCTCAGTGGGCCGGTTGGGGGCGCTACGCGGTGCTGGTTCCCCTGGCCTGCGGAATGGGCCTGCAGAACGCCGTCGTCCACCGCCTGGGGGTGCCCGACCTGACCACCACCGTCATGACGCGGACCCTGACCAGCCTTGCCGCGGACCGGCCGGGGCCCGCGGTCGTACGACGCGGGGTGTCCGTGGCGGCGCTCGCGGCGGGGGCCATCGCCGGCGGTCTCCTGCATGCCGGAAGCGGGGTCCAAGGTGTCCTCGTCGCGGTCCTGGTCCTCCTCGTCGCCGTCGCCCTCACCGCGCGCCGAACCCGCACCACCCGCCCGCCCACCCCGTAGCCCGTCACGTCCCGCACCCGCCTCACCTCCACGAACCGGGGCAGTGACGCACTGACCGAGGACTTTCCTCCCCTGGGGCTGCGGGGCGCTCTTCGATTCGCGGTCGGTGGGGACTCGCCTCTGCAGGCGATGCCCCTCCCGGTGCCTGCCCGGAGCGTTGCAGGAGGCCGGCTCCGCGAGTGACAGTGCCGGGTCCTTGAATTCCCTCAGGTACTCGCCGTCGGCGATCTCCTCGCTGATGGGGTAGGCCGCTGCGTATCCCAGGGCCAATGGCCGTCGGTCGCTGCGTATCCCAAGGCCAACGGCAGTCGGCCGCTGCGTGTCCCAAGGTCAACGGCAGTCGGCCGAGCTCGGTCACGACCTCGTCCAGGCGTGCGACGGCCAGTCACGAACGGGCTCACGTCGCGGTGTCCGGGGTGCGTAGTCCGCCGCGGGTGAGGGGCGGCTCAGGGGTGGGCAGTTGACAACGTTTCAGTTGCGGATGCCGGTCAATCTGGCCGGAAGGCTTCCAGTGAGATGCGACATGTGAAATTTTACACGTCACACATCAATGCCCCGTGCCTCGGCACGCGGCCACAACGGCCCCGGAGGCCCCCACAGATGCATCCCTTCCGGATATCGAAGGCCAACGCGCGCAGACTGCCCGCACTCGGCGCCGCCGTCTTCCTCGCCCTCGGCCTGTTCGCGCCCCAGAGCCAGGCCGCCTCTGTCGGGGTCACGCCCCCGGCCGGCGCGAACGCACAGGGAACCGCGGCGTCGGCGCCACGGTCGATCCCGGTTCCCAAGTCGCCCGACGCGATGAGCAACAGCTCCCGCTTCCGGATCTCCTCGCAGGACGGCACCGAGGAGTCCGGCCCGGCGCCCGCCCCGGCCGTCAAGGCCGTCAAGGCCGCCAAGCAGTCCTCGGCCGCCGCTCAGGACGCGTGCGGTGACCTCTCCCGCGTGATCGACGCCACCGGCGCCGCGCTGGTTCAGGAACTCAAGTCCCTGCCCCGGATCGACTGCACCTACCCGCTGTTCGGTCTCACCGGGGAGGACGCCCGCAAGGCATTCCGCGAACCGCAGATGGTGACCGTCGCCAACGCGCTCCGCGACGCCTCCGCGACCTACTCGGGCAGCAACAGCACCGCCATCGGCCAGCTGGTGCTGTTCCTGCGCGCCGGCTACTACGTGCAGGACAACCACGCGGACGTCGTCGGCGACTACGGCACGCCGCTGGACAACGCGGCGCTCGGGGCGCTGGACGCGTTCTTCGCCGCCCCGCGCAGCAAGGACGTCACCGACGCCAACGGCGAGATCCTCAACGAGGTCGTCACGCTGATCGACAGCACCCAGTCGGCCGGCCGGTACGCGGGCGTCGTCAAGTGGATGCTCGCCGGCTACGCAGGCACCTGGCCCGGCCAGATGAACCTCGCCATGCAGCACGTCGAATGGGTCGTCGAGAACGGCTTCAAGGCCAAGAACGACGGCCGCGGCTGGCGCGCCGCCCTCAAGGCCGACCCCACCATCCTGGACACCTGGGCCGGCTTCATCACGCGCAACAGCGCGCAGCTGAACCGCCTGGACGTCGTCAGCAACGTCGGCCGCTACCTCGGCTACGCCCTCGACGTCCCCGAGCTCAAGGACCGGGTCCGGCCGCTGCTGAAGGACCTGATCAACCGCTACCCCAACGTCGGCCCCACCGCGCCGCTCACCATGAACCTGGGCTGGTACACGCGCCAGTACGACCGGAACAACTGCGCCGCCTACGCCATCTGCGACCTGGGTGACCGCGTCCTCCCGGCGATCCTGCCGATCCAGCACACGTGTACGCCGGAGCTGAAGATCCGTGCCCAGGACATGTCCCCGGGACAGCTGGCCGGCACCTGCACCAGCCTGGTCAACCAGGACGCCTACTTCCACCGGGTCATCGGCGACAAGGGCGCGATCCCCGGGGACGTGAACACCAACCTCGAGGTCGTCGTCTTCGACGACTACACCCAGTACGCGATGTACGCCTGGGCCATCTACAACATCGACGTCGACAACGGCGGCATGTACGAGGAGGGCAACCCGGCCGTTCCCGGCAACCAGGCCCGCTTCATCGCCCACGAGGCCCACTGGCTGCGCCCCGACTTCCAGATCTGGAACCTCAACCACGAGTACACCCACTACCTCGACGGCCGCTACAACATGTACGGCGACTTCGAGGCGGGCATCACCACGCCGACCATCTGGTGGGTCGAGGGCATCGCCGAGAACATCTCGTTCGGCTACCGCAACGAGCGCAACGCCGACGCGATCGCCGAGGCCGGCAAGCGGACGTACAAGCTGAGCGACCTGTTCGACACCGTCTACGGCCAGGAGGAGGACCCGGAGGTCAACTCGAACCGGGTCTACCGCTGGGGCTTCCTCGCGGTCCGCTACATGCTCCAGGCGCACCCCGCCGACGTCCAGACCGTCCTCGGCAAGTACCGCGCCGGTGACTGGATCGGTGCCCGCACCTTCCTGAAGCAGACCATCGGCACCCGCTACGACGCCGACTTCTCCACCTGGCTGACGACCGCGTGCGCGACCGCCGACTGCGGCCCCCTGCCCGAGGCGACGGCCACCCCGTCCACCCCGCTCTGCACCCTCGGCGACCCCCGCCAGTTCGACGGCAACTGCCGCCGGGACAACCTCGCGGCCGCCACCGGCAACTACAGCTACCACTTCGTGTACCTGCCCGCCGGGGTCAAGCAGCTGACCATCACCAGCAGCGGCGGCACCGGCAACGCCGACCTGTACTACGGCGGCGGCAGCTGGGCCACCACCGGCAGCTACCAGGCGAAGTCCACCAACACCGGCAACGGCGAGACCCTGACGATCGACAACCCGCCCTCCGGCTGGGTCTACTTCAGCCTCGCCGCCGCGCAGGACTTCAGCGGCGTGAGCCTCTCCACCCAGTCCAAGTGACCCGGTTCGCCGGGGCCGGCCGACCCGGTCGGCCCCGGCGAACGAGGACCACCGACGACAGGACGATCGCCGTTTCCGCGCCCCGGACATCGGGCGCCGTGGCACAGTGGCTCCATGTGCGGCCGCTACACATCGACTCGCAGTCCCGAAGACCTCACCCAGCTCTTCCGGGTGACCGACTGGCGCCCTGAAGAGGCCCTCGCGCCCAGCTGGAACGTCGCACCGACCGACGAGGTCTACGCGATCCTCGAACGCGCCGGGCGCGGCGACGACGACGAGGTGCGCCGCCGGCTGCGTGCGGTGCGGTGGGGCCTGGTGCCGTCATGGGCGAAGGACCCGAAGGTCGGCGCCCGGATGATCAACGCCCGCGTGGAGACCGTCCATGAGAAGCCCGCCTATCGGCGCGCCTTCGCCAAGCGCCGCTGCCTGCTGCCGGCGGACGGCTTCTACGAGTGGGAGCCGATCAAGGACGAGGCGACGGGAAAGGTCCGCAAGCAGCCGTACTTCATCACCCCCTCCGACGGCCAGGTGATGGCCATGGCGGGTCTCTACGAGTACTGGCGCAACCCCGACGTCGCATCCGCCGACGACCCCGACGCCTGGCTGACGACCTGCACGATCATCACCACCGAGGCCACCGACGCCGCCGGCCGCGTACATCCCCGCATGCCACTCGCCCTCACCCCCGACCACTACGACACCTGGCTTGACCCCCGCCACCAGGACACCGACGACCTCCGCGCCCTGCTCACCCGGCCCGCGGACGGCCTCCTCACCGTCCGGCCCGTCTCCACCGCCGTCAACAACGTCCGCAACAACGGCGCCCACCTCCTCGACGCCCCGTCCTGACCTGCCGCCGACACACAACCGCTCGTCGGCGCGGACACGCGGTCGGTACGGCCGACCCATGTGCACCTACGCCTTCGTCGGGTACGGGCTGCAGTACGCCTGCTCGCGGAGATGCTCGCCCGGCCCGACCCGCGGGGATTCCACCCGCGCTCGGCGACACCTACAAGGACTCGGCGGCCTCGGTGGCCCACATGTCGCGGAGGTGGCGGGTCAGCAGAGTGCGCTCGTGGTACGGGCCGAGCACCTGGGAGTACGCGGTGATGAGGTCGGTGTACAGGTCGCGCGCGACGGCCGGGGCGCCGGCCATCCCCGTGCAGTAGGCGTGCTCGAGGCGGTGGCCAGCGTGTCTCCGTGCCGGGGGCCGAGGACGCGGGTGCGGTCGGTGACGAGGGCGGCGTGGAGGTCGCGTGCCGCGGCCGGGTCGCCCGCCTGCTCCGTCCACTGGGCGTGGTCGTGGCGGCTGGAGAGGGCGTCCGGGTGCTCGCGGCCGAGGTAGGCGGTCGTGAGGGTCACGTGGACGCCGTGCAGTCGCGCGGCTTCGGCGGCGTCGCCGCGTGCGGCGGCCGCGTCGGCTGCCTCCTTGACCTGGAGGGCCGATGTGCTCACCGCGTCCGGGCCGGCGGGGGAGTTGTCCGCGACATCCGGCTCCGTCCCCGTGGCCGAGGCGGGCAGGCCGGTGATCTCGGTGCTGATCCGGTCGATGGTGTCCGCGTCCTCGTTGCTGACCGCTATGGCCTTGGCGAGTGCGGCGTCGATGTCGTCGGATTCGGCATCTCCGGGCTGCGTCGACGCGGTCGGCGCACCGGCCCGGGTGGGGAGGTGGTCGTGGGGTGAGGGGCCGTCGCCGCGAAGCCGGCCGAGCTCGTCGGTGAGGGGCTCGATCTCCCGCCGAAGGCGGTCGGCGAGGTCCTCGGCCTGTCGTCGTCTCTCCTCGGCACGGGCGAGCTCCGCCTCCGCCTGGCCGGCGAGCCGGTCACACTGACCGGTCAGCTTGCGTACGCGCTCCTCAAGGATGCTGACCATCCTGAGAAGCACCCAGATCAGAGTGGCCGAGTTCACCGCGGTCTGGCACAACTCGCTCTCCTGCTCCCATGCTCGCGTCAGCCGCTCGTACACCTGGATCTGCGCGGCCTGTGTCTGCGCCACGCGCACGGCGGAGACCTGCGCCGGCACGATGGCCTTGAGACCGACGCGGGGCGGGTGCTCGGCGTCGCGCAGGAGCCGGAGGGCCTCGGCTTCGCGGCGCTCACGCAGGGTGGGATGCGCCGTGACCGCGATCAACCGGATGACGAACTCGCGGCGTGGGACGCGGCCGCTGAGCAGGGTGCTGATCTGACTCGTGGAGTAGCCGACTTCCTGAGCCAGCGTGGCGAGGGTCTTCCCGAGCAGCCGACATCCTGTCCATCGCCGGCGTCCTCCTGAGCACGACCCTCGAAGTCCTGCGCGCGCCGCGAGGCCCGCCGAGCAGGCCGAGGCGATGAGCCGTCACAGCAGTGACCGACCCCTTGGAGCCGAGGCTGACGATCCAAGAGAGCCTCAGGCCGACCTGCTTGGGACCGGGGCCACCGGGCCCGACCCGTCCGTGACGATGACGAGTCGGGCCCGGTGCCGCGCACGGGTGATCAACGCCTGCGACTCATCCCTCCCCCCATGCCGCGCACCGCGGACGGAACAGCGAGGCAGGGATGCGGGCATGACCTACGCGAAGGTGAACCAGTTGACGTTGACGAAGTCGGCGGGCTGGCCGCTGTCGAAGGTCAGGTAGACGTCGTGGGTTCCGGTGGTGCGGCCGATGTCGGCGGGGACGGTGCGCCATGCTTGCCAGCCGCCGGTGTTGGCGACGGCGAAGCTGCCGACCGGGGTGGCCGTGGGGCTGCCGAGGCGGACCTGGACCAGGCCGCTGACGCCGGCGGCGGCGCCGGACGCGACGCGGGCGCTGAAGCGGGTGGCGCCGGTGGCGCCGAAGGCGACGGACGAGAACTTGAGCCAGTCGCCGTTGGACAGATGGCCGACGTCGGAGCCGCCGCCGCTGTCGGAGCAGGCTTCCACCTGGGCCCCCGACTGGGCGTTGAACGCCTCGGCCTGGAGGGTGGCGAAGGCGCTGGCCCCGCCGCCCGTGGCGGTGGCGGTCGGGGTCGGGGTCGGCGTGCCGCCGCCGCCGGCCATGCCACCGACCGTGATGGTCCAGCGGCCGGGGCTGCCGGACTGCACCCTGCCCTCGAAGTCGACGCCGGCCGGGTGCACGTCGTCGTAGGGGAACGCGTACCCGAGGTGGTCGGGGGTGGTGTTGTGCAGGATGCGGGCGTAGTGGTTGGTGCGCGGCCGGGTGTAGAAGGCGGCCGGGTTCTCGGCGGTCGGCTGGTGGGGGTTGTCCAGCAGGGTGGTGCGGTTGAAGGCGGCGGCGAGGCGTGCGCTGAGGTTGCCCATCAGGTCGTTGCCCGTGGTGAAGGGGGCGTCGCTACAGGAGAAGATCGAGAGGGTCGACGGCTTGGCGAAGCTGCCCACTCCCGGGAAGGCGAGGGTGTCGCCGTTGACCCGGCCGGTGACGGTGCCCCAGGTGAACTGGGTGTCGATGCGCAGGTCGGTGGTGCGGTACTTGTTCCACACCTCGTCGACGTAGCTGTCGAAGTAGCCGCGGAACAGGGCGCTGTTGCCGCGGATCGCCAGGTTGGGGCTGAGGACGCGCAGGTCGCCGCCGCCCTTGGCGACGATCAGCTTGCTCCAGTCGCTGCCGTCGGCGGCGGACTGCGCCCGCAGCGCGGCGGCGACGCGGGACAGTCCGTCGGCGGGCAGCCCGCGCACGGTCTGCGTGCCCTGCGCCGTCTCCAGCTGGAAGGCGATCGGCAGCGAGACCATGTCGACGAACGTGATGTTCGCGTACAACTGGTCGTTGTTGAAGGTGAATTCGCAGAAGTCGTGGTGGACGTTCGCGTTGGGGTCGGTGGGGTTGCTCACCGACGGCAGGGCGAGGCCGCCGCCGCGGTTCATCAGGAAGGTGAGCTTCGCTCCGACGGAGAAGTAGATGCGGCCGCTGTCCAGGCGCGGCAGGGTCACCCTCCGCGCCCCGGCGCCGGACGCGTTGAGCGGGATGGCGCAGTCGACTCCGAGCGGCGTCTGGTCGTTGGCCGGGGCCGGCGGGTGGTACAGGCTGGAGCCGTTGGCCTGGATGAAGGCCCAGTTGCCGCCGGCCGCCGGGTCGCGGCCGAGCACGTAGGCGTACACCGTGCTGTTGCCGGTGGTGTTGACCAGGTCGAGGGGGAGCGTGGCGGTGGTCGACGCGTGGGCGCCCACCTCGAGCCAGGTGGCCACGGCGGGCGCCGCCAGGGCCAGGCCCGCGGTCGCGGCGAGGAGTTTTCTGCGGGACATCGTTCGCTGGTGGCGTGCCGTCACGGTGGGGGTCCGTTCTTCGTGAGGTCGGGTGGGGGAGCGGTCGGACGCGGGTCGGGAGGAAGGGCGGGGAGGGCCCGGCCGGTGGGGTGGGCCGGTCAGCCGACCGTCCACTTCTGGTTGGCGGCGCCGGTGCAGGTCCAGGTCTGCAGTCGGGTGCCGTCGGCCGAGGAGTTGCCCTTGGCGTCCAGGCACTTGCCGCCGCCGATGTTGGTGAAGTCGTGGGCGGCGGTGTACGTCCACTTCTGGGCGTTGGTGCCGTTGCAGGTGTAGAGCTGGACGACGGCGCCGTCCGCGGTGGAGCCGCCCGCCACGTCCAGGCACTTGCCGAGGGCGCGGACGGTGCCGTCGCCGCCGATGGTCCACTGCTGGGCCGCGTTGCCGTTGCAGTCGTGCAGCTGGATGGGTGTGCTGTCGGCGCTGGAGGCGCCGGCGACGTCGACGCACATGCCGCCGATGCCGCGGATCGGACGTGCGGCGGGGGCGGTGCCGGAGGAGGAGGCGCGGACGTAGTCGACGGTCATCGTCTGCGGGAAGGCCGTGGAACCGTCCGGGCTGCCGGGCCAGTCGCCGCCGACCGCGAGGTTCAGGATGACGAAGAACGGGTGGTCGAAGACCCACTTGTTGCCGCCGGTGTCGGCCGGGGTGAGGGTCTTGTACGTGGTGCCGTCCACCGACCAGACGATGGAGCTCGGGCTCCAGTCGACGGCGAACACGTGGAAGTCGTCGGCGAAGGCGCGGCCGCCGGGCAGGCTGTACGCGGCGCCGAGGCCGCCCGCTCCCGAGTAGCCGGGGCCGTGCACCGTGCCGTGCACGGTGTTGGGCTCGCGGCCGATGTTCTCCATGATGTCGATCTCGCCGCTGTTGGGCCAGCCCACGGTGCCGAGGTCGTTGCCGAGCATCCAGAAGGCGGGCCAGATGCCCTGGCCGCGCGGGATCTTGATGCGGGCTTCGAAGCGGCCGTACGCCTGGGTGAAGGTCCTGGCGGTGTTCAGTCGGGCCGAGGTGTACTGGCACTGCCCGTACCAGCAGCCGAGGCCGGCGTCGGTGTTCTTCCGTGCGGTGATGACCAGGCGGCCCTGGCCGTCGAGCGCGGCGTTCGAGGTGCTGTTGGTGTAGTACTGCAGCTCGTGGTTGCCGAAGCCCGAACCGCCTGTCTCCAGCGTCCACTTGGCGGCGTCGGGAGCTCGGCCGGCCGGGCCGTCGAACTCGTCGGACCAGGTCTGCGCGGCGACCGCGGCACCGGCCCGTGGGGTGACCGAGCCGCTGAAGGAGATGAGGACCGCCGCGACGAGCGCGGCGGTGACGACGAGCACCAGTCCGCCGAAGGACCGGCGTCGGGCGCGATGAGCAGCAGCCATGGGCGTGCTCCCTTGTCTGGGGGGATGGGGAACGAGGTTGGCCGGGCAGGGCGAAGCATGCGGCTGTCGCCTGAGAGCGCTCTCAATCGTGACGTGATGCCACCCGGGGGAGTGAGTATTACGGAGGGGTAACTGTCATGGCAACGTCAGGCGTCACTTCATGCACGCCCCTGAACTGGGGTTTTCTCCGACGACCTGCGGCTTAACACTCTCTTAAGGCTGTCTTGAGGGAGCGGGAGGGCGGATCGGAGCCTCCCGGGGCGGTCGGCCGGGCGTCCCGGCCCGGTGTGCCACGAGCCCCCTTCCGTGGGAGGGGTCGTCCCGAATCGGCGGCGGTCGCCCGCGGTGCGGCATGATGGCGGCCATGGACGGACACACCTCTGACTGGGGCACTCTCTTCTGGTTCGAGAACGTCGCCGGCTGCCCGAAGCCCGGACGCCTGATGTCGGTTTGACTGCGTGACCGGGGGATCGACTGGCACCCCTTCGCCGAGCACGACGTCCGGATCGACCACATGTGCGGGGTGCGTTCCGACGGGCACTGGCACGGCACCATCGCGGTCCGCGTCCGCGCGGACGTGCTGAGGCGGCTCGGACTCCACCCCGACCAGCCCGCCTCGGCTCCGGCCGACCCGCCGCCGCCCAAGTGGTGGGGCCCGTGGGCGCGTTGAACGGCGCCCGGTCGCCGCTGTCGAGCCGGGTCGATCCGTGAGCCCCTCGACGTGTACCTCGCGCGCAGCGGCGGCCCGAACCCCTGGGACACGGCGTCCTCCTTCGCGGCCGACGCGACCTGGAACACCGGTGAGCCCGCCCTGTGGCGCAGCTCGGTCCTGCTGCCCACCGACGTGCGGCGCTCGCTGCGCGTCACCACCTGGGGTCACGCCGACCACTACCTGTGGCACGCCGACAGCCTCGCCTGGACCGAGGTGGTCAACGCCGGCAGCGGCGACCTGGTGAAGCAGGACGCCTCGTACACGCTGCGGCGCGGCCTCGCCGAGTCCTCGTGCTACTCGTTCGAGTCGGTCAACTACCCCGGCCGGTATCTGCGTCATGCCGACAGCCGGGTGCGCACCGCGCCCGGCGACGGCTCCGCGCTCTTCCGCCGGGACGCCACCTTCTGTGTGCGTCCGGGCGTCGGCGGGACCGGCGTCACCTTCGAGTCGCTGAACATTCCCGGCTCCTCTCTGCGCCCTTTCGATTCCGCGGTGTACATCGCCTCGGGCGCCGGGAGCGGGGGCTTCGACCGCCCCCGGACGCTCAGTGCCGACAGCAGCTGGTCGGTCGAGGCGCCCTGGGCGCCCTGACGAGCGGCCCGTTCGGTGCCTGCGGGCCGGACGGGCCGCCGTGCAGCGGGTCCTTCCGGGCGCTCCGCCCGGAAGGACCCGTTCGCCGTGCCGGCCTCAGGCGGTGTGCAACCGCAGGCCGTACCGGCCGAGGATCTCGTTGATCGGCTGGAACCACGTCTCGCCGCCGGAGGAGCAGTTGCCCCAGCCGCCCGAGGTGACGCCCTGGGCCTGGTCGCCGCTGAGGAACGAGCCGCCGGAGTCGCCGCCCTCGGCGCAGACGCTGGTCTTGGTCATCTGGTACACGGCGCCCTGGCTGTAGTTGACCGTCTCGTTCTTGGCCAGGACCGTGCCGCAACGCCAGTGCGTGGTCGAGCCGGAGCGGCAGATCGAGGCGCCCACCGGGGCCTCGGCCGAGCCGCGCACCAGCTGGTCGGGGATCGTGCCCCAGCCGAGCACCACGGGTACCGTCCACCAGCCGCTGTGGATCGAGACGTACGCGTAGTCGTCGCCGGGGAACGACGAGCCCTGGAAGGTGCCCATCGCGGACCCGTCCCAGCCGCGCACCGCCGCGCCGGCCCGGCCGCAGTGTCCGGCCGTCACGAAGCCCCCGTACACGGAGAAGCCGATCGAGCAGCGGACGTTGCCGGTGTAGTAGGGGTCGCCGCCGACGGTGCCAGCGGCGTACGTGCGGGGCGCCTGCGCCGTCTCGGCGACGGTGACGAGGCCGCCGGCCCGGGCCCGTTCCACGAAGGACCGTACGGCGGGCGCCTCACGCTCGGTGCGTACGACGTCGACCACGACGCTGTTGGTCCTCGGGTCGACATGCCAGCCGGCCACTCCGGCGGGTGCGCGGAGCGTGTCCAGGCGGGCCTTGGCGCGGTCCAGTGCGGCGGCGCTGTGACGGACCAGCCGGGTGTCGGCGCCCAGCGCCCGTACCTCCGCCTCCTCGGCCCGGTCGGTCACGGCGACGACGAGCCGGCCGGTCGCCGGGTCGAACCACGAACCGCCGTAGGCGGCTCCCGTACGCTGCCGGGCGGCCTTCTCCACCTCGGCGGCGGCCTTCTCGGCGTTCAGCCGCTCCTCGGCCTCGGTCGCGGTGAGCCCGAGGTCCCGGCGCATCGCGTCGAGCAGTCCGGTTGACGCGGCCGGCGCCGCGGCGCCGGGCTCCGGAAGCGGGGCGGCGTCGGCGATGCCGGCGTGGGCGGCGCCCAGACCGACCGTCAGGAGCAGGGCGGCAACGGCGGCGCGCAGGGGGGTGGTGCGTTTCACGGGACCTCCTGGTGTGGGGGAAGCCGAGCATTGAGAGCGCTCTCAACGAGTGCCTCCGTCACGCTAACGGTCACCTCTTGTCAGGTCCATACCAGGTTTCGGCCGTCGGGCGGCGCTCCCGCACCACCGTTCCCGGGCATGACGAAGTCCCGGACCGCGGGCCCGTGCCCGCGGTC